>NZ_JBDZDJ010000012.1:0-169865 GCF_040049135.1 Gordonia sp. VNK1
ACGCGGCAACTCCAGATACTCCCGGACATAGGCTGTGATCTCAGCGATCGTGTAACCAGCACTAATACTCATGTTGTGAACCTCCTCCTCGGAAGTGACTCACACCCAGATTGGCATACAACGCGACTCGCTACGCTCCGACGGAGCGGCGCCCGCTCCCGTTGCGACACCTGCGCCCGCGCCGCGTAAGCGCGCGCCCGCGAAGAAGCAGGTTCGTCGGCCGGCGGTCCTCGATCCTTTTGTCGTCTACCGTGAGTCGGGTGCGGCTGGGCTGGCCGAGAAGCTCGGTGCACTCGATCTAGAACAACTCCGCGACATCATCGCCGAGGAGGAGCTCGACACTCGTAAAGAGATGAGCCGTAAACGCAGCACGGCCGTCATCAGTGCGTGGATTGTCGAACGGGTTGAGGCGTCGGAGAACAAGGGGAGCGTGTTTCGGTAGGACGTTGCAAAGCGAATACGTCCGTAGCCGTAACGGTGAGGACGGATTCGTCTGTCTCGACCCTGTCACGCGCGGTCAGTAGATAGCTGACGGGACCGTCGCCGGCGAGCTCGGCCGCCTTGCGCTGAAGCCCACGCAAGATACGCGGATCATCGATGACACTGCGCCACTTGACCTCTCCGCACACCGGACACTCTGCGACCGCGGCGTGACAGCGCGGCGATGTCGATTTCGACGGAGGAGGTCTTGTTCCACCAACGTCCGACGGCGATGATGTCCGGACCGATGACGCCGTCGGCGGCAAGTCGCCGCACGTGGCGGGTCACCATATCCTCCCAACGAGCCCCCCATGAAATCGTTGAGGGACTCGACGAGAACCGGCAGAATCGAGTCACCGAGCCCTCGTTCGATCTCGGTTCGGTAGTGCGCGACCACCCGGAGTTCGCCGCGCTCGGCCTGACCGGTCGCCGTGTACATCACCATCGGCAGGTCTTGACCGAACTCGCTGATCAACAGGGTCGTGCCCACGCGCCGCGGGTGAGTTGGCTCAAGATGATGTGGCCGACCACGACGTCGACTACCCGCGCCCCAACGCCTTCGGCAGTTCGCCGACGAGTCCGTCGACCTCGGCATAGGACACCGGTGAGCCGGCCAGCAGGCCGGGTATCAGTGCCTCCAGGTGGGAGACCCAGACGTTGGCGCCGTCGAGCACCGGCCCGGTGAACCTGCGATCCGCGCCGGACAGCGCCACCAACTGCGCACCCATCTGCGCCACCGAGAGTTCGAGTCGGACGCGGCTGTCGATGAAACCGGCGTCCCCCGTGGAGACCGCATACAGCGGGCCCATCGCGTGCTGCATGCGCCGGTAGAGGCGTACCTCCGGATCATGGCCGAGCGCCCAACCAGGTGGTGCACTCGGCTGATGTCCGGGATAGAGGACCGCCGAACTCTCCGATTGCTGCCGCCCGGATCTGATGAGCACGACGACGACAATCACCAGTGCCACAACGAGCGCGATGCCGACCACCACGGCAGCGCCGAGAACGAGGATCATCATGACAGATACCGGTACAGCACAAAGATTCCGACGATGACGATGATCGCAGCGGTGATCGCGGAGACGATCTTGACCACGCTGTAGGGCCGGTCGCCTTGGACCTCACCGGTCACACCGTTGATGTAGACCTGGAAGGGCTTGCCGCCGTAGATCACGGTGAGCAGCCAGATCGGCACCAGCAGGTAGCGGAAACGCAGGGGATTGAAGTCGGTGTGCGAGGAGTGAATTCGCTGTTTGTCGCCACCGATGTCGCTGCGCACCGACGACTCGATCGCCGGGTCGATCTCCTCGGCGCGGGCACGGCCGAAGGTCTCGTCGGGCCCGTGGTCATAGCTGCGCGCGAGATGCCCGGCGAGGAACTGCCCGGTGAACGGCTGGGCCTGCTCGACCGGCCACGGTTTGAGCGCCTCGACCCGATGCGGATCGATGCCGTCGTTGGCCAGGGCCGGCACCTCGGTGAACTGGTCGGTGACGAGTCCGCTCACCGAACGCCAGCGGGTGCGGGTCTCGGTGCGCCGGTCCTTGCCGGAACCCACGGTCACCGTGTAGTCGTCGCCGCGTTCACCCTGATACGACGTGTGTGCCGTGGTGGTGTAACTGAAATACGAGAAGTACACGCTCTGCAGTGATCCCAGCTGTCGGTACTTCTTGAACTCCGACGGGGCGAACCATCGTGAATGTATCCACTGCTCAATGGATTTCGTTGCGGCGTCGTCGTCGACCCGAAACGGGATGACACCGTCGACCGGCAAGACCTCGGGCGCGGCGTGCACGTCGTCGCGCTGGATCGGTGAGGCGCAGTACGGGCAGCGGGTGGCGGTCAGTGTTCCGGTGAAAATGACTGCGCCACCACAGTTCTGGCAGGTGACCTGATGCTCGCTGGCGGCTGCCGGGTCGTTTGACGACAGCAGTCCGGGCGTGCTGAGTTGGCCGACGCGCGGATCGCGCAGGTCGTGTTGCCCGACGTGTTGGGTTGGATCGAGTTGAACGGCGCGGGTGGATCCGCAACTCGGACAGGACAACAGACCCGACGCCGGGTCGAACTCCAGATCATCACCACAGTTGACGCAGGGGAAGGTGCGGGTGTTCTCCGTGACGTGCAACGTCCCGGGCGGCGAGGGCTGAGCAACCGGTGGCTGCGGAACCGGGGGCGGTGGTGGCGGGGCCGGGTGCGGCACGGTTGGTGGCGGCGCGGACGCATGGGGCAGCAATGGCGGTGGTGTCGGCGGCCGGTACTGCCCGGGTCCGGGTGGCTGGGGTGCGTTCATCTGCGGTCCTCGAGGGTCGGCGCGGTGATCAGCCGTTCGGTCCGGCGGTGGGCGGCGGCGGTGGGGTGGCCGGTCGCGGCGGCAGCGGGGGTGGCGCTGCAAACAGGGGAGCGAGCGCCGGGACCCGGCCGGCCGCGGTCCACTGGGTCAACTCCGGCGACCACACCAGTGTCGCTGCGGTGACCGCGCCGGCCGCCACCGACGCCTGGATCTGCGCGACGGTGTACGGTCCGACGGCCTGGCCATTCTGCTCGACATGGAAGCTCGCCGTCGGCAGCGGCGGTGGTGCACTCGGCGCCACGCCCGGCTGCGCCGCCGGGGCGCCCGCGATCGCGTCACCGACCTGCTGTCCGAGTGCCAAACCCATTCCGGCGCCCAGGAAGTCGCTGACGCCGCCGCCGTTCTGTGCGCCGGTCACCAGGGCGTCGCCGAAGCGTCCCTGCTGGAACTTCTGCATGTCGTCGACCTGATCCAGGAAACCCTGCTCCTCGAGGCCACGGGCGACGCCACGCGTGATCGCCGCGGTGATCTCCTCGGGCAGGGAGACGTTGAGGATGACGTCGTCGATGGCGAGGCCGTACTCGTCGTCGACACGTTCGGCCACCAGTTGACGCAACTGGGCGGCGATCTCCCCGACGCGACCCTGCAGGTCGAGGACGCCGACACCGGACTTGATGATGAGGTCGGCGAAGGCCTGGGCGATCACTCGTCGCAACAACTCGCCGACCTCGTCGACGTCGACGTTGCTGTCGGTGCCGATCACCTGACGCAGGAAGATCGCCGGGTCGGCGACCCGCACGACGCACAGGCCGTTGGCGCGGACCGGCACCAACTTGAACTCGGGGTCTCGGATGGTGATGGGATTTGGTGTGCCCCAACGCATCTCGGTGACCGGGCGGGTGTTGATGAAGTAGACCTCGCTGCGGAAAGGGCTGTCGAAGCCGTGCTTCCAGCCCTGCAGCGTCGACAGGATCGGCAGGTTCTCGGTGGTGAGTTCGTAGTGGCCGGGCCCGAATTCGTCGGCGAGCTGGCCGCGGTAGACGAACACTGCCCGCTGGCCCTCGCGAACGATCAGCTGTGCGCCGTTCTTGATCTCGTTCTGATAGCGAGGGAACCGCCAGGCCAGCGTCGTCCGTGAATCATCGAGCCACTCGATGATGTCAACGAGCTCACCCTTGAGTTTGGCGATGACTCCCACTGGGGCCTCCGATGTCGTGTGTGCAACGGTCCGCGTGCAGCCCCCAACTGTAGGGCGATATGCGTGATCTGCAGTATGACGTGTCGGACGTTCGGACGAATGGCAAAGCGGCCGGGAGATGTGACCGCGTGGACGATCAGCGACTGGCCTGGGCGTGTGATTCCACCGCCGCGCGCTCCACCGTCAGCAGACTCTCGGCACTGTGCTCGGCGTGATACGCCGCGCCACCGCCGCGGAGCCCGAACAGGCGTTTGCTCCAGATCAGCCACACGACGGCGGCGATGTTGATCGCCAGCAGGCCGATGCGGAGCACGGTGATCCGTTCGAGGAGTTCGTAGATCTCGAGTGGGATGAACGCGCCGGTGACGATGACCGCGAAGTACTCGCCCCATCGCTTGGCGAACCAGAGTCCGTAGGCCTCGACGAATTGGCTTGCGGCATAGAGTAATACCGCACATCCGATGAGGACGATGGCGGTGGCCGACAGGCTGGTGGCCTTCTCTACCCACTGCACGACCTTGGAATCGTCGATGTTCCAGCCGATCTGGTCGGCCAGCGGGCGGAGCAGGGGCAGTTCCTGATTGAACTTGTCCTGCAATGACTGTTGGCTGTGACGCAGCTCGATGACGAAGATTCCGGCCACCAGCAGAAACAGGCCGCGGATCAGTCGTTCGGCGGCGAGCAGCCGCATGATGATCAGGTCGCGCAACAATGCGCCTCGTGGGACTTCCGGTGCATGGTCGGCCGGACCGTGCCGTCGTGGCTCGCCGACGACGAAGTCGCCGCAGCGCAGGCATCGCCACGCTTCGCCGGCGACGGTGGTCACCTGGAGACGGTTGGCGAGCTCGGCTTCGTCGGGCCGGTACGTCTCGTGTCCACGCAGCCCGCATGACAGTACTTCCCAGTCCATTCGGGCAGGTTACCGCCGGGTTCCGGTGGGCGAGCATGATCGTCATCCGGTGGGAACACCTCGTCGCCGGATACGTCGCGAACGCCCGAATCTCGGTTCTCAGAAGTGCCAGATGAAGCGGTACCAGTCACCGCTGAAGCGCGTGAAGGTGACGTTGAGGCGCGTCCGCGCGTCGGGCGGCGGACCGTCGGGCAGGAGTGCGTACCCCGTCCGGTCGATGAAGCCGCCCTTCGTATAGAGCAGACACACCTCGTCGACCTTCTCGACCGACTCGAGCCGAACGGTCCCGACCCATCCGGCATCCGTCGACGTGCAGGTGTCGGCGACATCGGCGAGCGCCGCCGATGAGGCCCACAACAGACGGGTACTGCCCGCCGGGGGTGCGCGTCCACCGCGACATCGGCGAGCGCCGCCGATGAGGCCCACAACGATGCCCGATTGGTCAGCCCGAACCATCCGACGACGACCGTGACGGCCACAAGGGCAGCAGCGATCGCCGGCAGTCGCCATTCGCGATAGAAGAAAGCGCCGATCGCCGTCGTGATGAGCCAGGCGCCGCCGATGCACACCAGCGCGACCAGCGCGATCAGTGGCCAGAAGAAGCCGATCCACTCGAGGTCGCCGAGCATCAGAAGTGCGCAGCACACGGCGGTCGAGACGACGATGGACCACGCCGACACCCGCCACCAGCGCGGCGGTGATTCGGTGACGACCCCCATGGGCTGCCAGGGTAACGGTTCCCGCCTCGCGCGATGCTTCCGTGCACGCGCGCCGTGGGCACAGACCGCGTGAACGCGGGGGTGCCGCGGCGGCAAGCTGGAACCGCGCGAAGAACAGCCGTCACCAGTCGGAGCCGAAAAATTTCCGACATTCGATGGAGCCAAATCGCCTCGGCGTGCGTCCAATCTCGCATGACACCTTTTCCGACTGACGAACACCAGATCATCTACCGGCACGTGGCCATCGCCGCGGGCTTTACCGACGCCGACCTCGGCAGAGCTTGCCGACGCGGCGACATCGTGTCGCTGGTACGCGGTGCGTACGTGCACGCCGCCGAGCGGGAGCCCGACGAGCATCATCGCCTGGAGGTGATCGCGTCGCATCGGCTCGGGCGGTTCGGCAAGTCGATCCCCAGCCATCAGTCCGCGGCCGCCCTTCATCGCCTGCCGATGCTCAAACCCAACTTCCGGCGACTGCACACGATCACCGGACACACGGCCGGCGGCGGGCGCACGTCGACGCGTCATGACCACGTCGGCGTCGTCGCACCCGAGGAGCGGACCGAGGTCGACGGCATCGTCGTCCCGATCATCGAACGGGTCGCCGTGGACGTCGCCTGCACCACGACGATGGGATTCGCGGGAGCACTCGCGGTCTTCGACGCGGCCCTCCGTGCGGGTGCCGACCGGCAGAAGATGGAGAAGATGCTGCGCGGCCGCCGACTCGGCGTGAACACCGCCCGACGTGCGCTGCGGTGGGCGGACGGCACTGCCGAAAGTCCTGGCGAATCGTGGAGTCGGGCACAGATGATCGAGGCGGGCCTGCTCCTGCCGCGCCTGCAGCACACCTTCGTCAACGACGAGGGGAAAGAGGTGGCGCGCACCGACTTCGACTGGGATGGGCTGCTCGTCGGTGAGTTCGACGGAAAGGTCAAGTACCAGAAGCACTTACGGCCGGGGGAGAAGCCTTCCGACGCCGTGATCCGGGAGAAGCAACGCGAGGATCGGCTGCGGGCGATGGGGATCATGGTCGTCCGCTGGCTGTGGACCGACCTCGAGAACGGCACCGTCGTCGGCCTCGTCCGCCGGTGGCTGGTGCACTTCTCGCTGATGGCGGCGTGACTGGCGCGGGTGGTGCTGGTTGGCGCGGTGCCCTCGTGCTTGCGCTGTTTGTTGCAATGACCGCGCGTACGTGGGGGTGCCGCGTGGGCGAGTTGGGCCCGCGGGAACGGGGCCGGGACCTGGGTCGTCGGCGGTTGGCGCGGGTGGTGCTGGTTGGCGCGGTGCCTCTGTGCTCGCGCTGTTTGTTGCAGTGACCGCGTGGGTGTGGGGGTGCCGCGTGGGCGAGTTGGGCCCGCGGGAACGGGGCGGGGTTTCGGGGTCGTCGACGGTTGGCGCGGGTGGTGCTGGTTGGCGCGGTGCCTCTGTGCTCGCGCTGTTTGTTGCACTGACCGCGTGAGTGTGGGGGTGCCGCGTGGGCGTGGAGGGCCCGCGGGAACGTGCCCCGGGGCTCGGGTCGTCGGCGGTTGGCGCGGGTGGTGCTGGTTGGCGCGGTGCCCTCGTGCTCGCGCTGCTTGGTGCAATGACCGCGCGTACGTGGGGGTGCCGCGTGGGCAAACAACACCCGCGCGAACGCCCCACCAAGCACCCCGCGACCGACGATTTGGGTCTGGCCAGGGAATTCTCTACACTAGACCGGTTGCCTGTGCACCTCAGGTGTCCGGGACGTTCATCTGCACCCCGGTGCAGATCACAACTGAATAGTCTCCGATGCCGGCGAAAAGCCAAGGGCATCGGCGACGAGACATCACACAACTATCCACTTCGTGGAAGGCCCACCGCAGGTCAGGGGAGTAATCCTCACGGATCGGCGCTGTATGGGAACCGCTACGAGAAAGGTTGACGGTCAACCATGACCATGACTGACCCGATCGCAGACTTCTTGACGCGTCTGCGTAACGCCAACTCGGCGTTCCACGACGAGGTGACCCTGCCCTCGTCGAAGCTCAAGGTGAACATCGCTGAGATCCTCAAGCGCGAGGGTTACATCACCGACTACCGCACCGAAGACGCCGAGGTCGGTAAGAACCTCGTCGTCTCCCTCAAGTACGGCCCCTCCCGGGAGCGCAGCATCGCCGGCCTTCGCCGCGTGTCCAAGCCGGGTCTGCGGGTGTACGCCAAGTCCAACAACCTGCCCAAGGTTCTGGGCGGCCTCGGCGTGGCCATCATCTCCACGTCGTCGGGTCTGCTCACCGACCGCCAGGCAGCCAACCAGGGCGTGGGCGGCGAAGTCCTCGCCTACGTCTGGTAAGGGGAGGTAGCAACAATGTCGCGTATCGGTAAGAACCCGATCCAGATCCCCGCGGGCGTCACCGTCGCCATCGACGGACAGACCATCACCGTCAAGGGACCCAAGGGCGAACTCTCCCACAACGTCACCGCGCCGATCGTCGTCGCTCAGGAAGACGGCGCCATCGTGGTGACCCGCCCCAACGACGAGCGTCGTAACCGCGCCCTGCACGGCCTGAACCGTTCGCTGGTGAACAACCTCGTCGAGGGCGTCACCAAGGGCTACACCACCAAGATGGAAATCTTCGGCGTCGGTTACCGCGTCCAGGCCAAGGGCCGGGACCTGGAATTCGCGCTCGGTTACAGCCATCCCGTGCCGATCGAGGCTCCCGAGGGCATCACCTTTGCCGTCGAGTCGCCCACCAAGTTCTCGGTGTCGGGTATCGACAAGCAGCAAGTCGGCCAGATCTCGGCGAACATCCGCCGCCTGCGTCGTCCGGACCCCTACAAGGGCAAGGGCATTCGCTACGAGGGTGAGCAGATCCGTCGCAAGGTCGGAAAGACGGGTAAGTAAGCCATGAGTGATACAGCAACCAAAAAGAACGTTCGCAAGCCGCTCGGCAAGGACGTCTCGACGCGTCGTCGCACCGCGACCAACCGTCGTCACTTCCGCCTGCGCAAGAAGGTCGCCGGCACCGCCGAGCGTCCGCGTCTGGCCGTCAAGCGCAGCAGCCGTCACATCCACGTGCAGCTGATCGACGACCAGGTCGGCAAGACCCTGGCCGCCGCGTCGACCATCGAGGCCGACGTCCGTGCCGCCGGTGGCGACAAGTCCGCGCAGGCCCGCAAGGTCGGCGAACTGATCGCCGCCCGCGCCAAGGCAGCAGGTGTCGAGACCGTCGTGTTCGACCGTGGTGGCAAGGAATACCACGGCCGGATCGCCGCGCTCGCCGACGCCGCCCGCGAGGGAGGCCTGCAGTTCTGATGATGACCATCTACACCAGCAAGACCAATATGACCGGAGGGAACCTCTGATGCCCGGACGTCAGCGTGACGGCGGAAACGGACCCGCCGGAAACGACAACAACAGCAACCAAGGTGGCGACCGCAACGATCGCCGGGGCGGCCGCGACCGTCGCGGCGGCAACGACCGCGGTGGCCGCGACCAGGACCGCAACCAGCTCGAGCGGGTCGTCGCCATCAACCGTGTGTCCAAGGTGGTCAAGGGTGGCCGCCGCTTCTCCTTCACCGCTCTCGTGGTGGTCGGAGACGGCCAGGGCATGGTCGGCGTCGGCTACGGCAAGGCCAAGGAAGTTCCGGCCGCGATCCAGAAGGGTGTCGAAGAGGCTCGCAAGAACTTCTTCCGCGTCCCACTGATCGGTGGCACCGTGACCCACCCGGTTCAGGGTGAGGCCGCCGCCGGTGTCGTGATGCTCCGCCCGGCCAGCCCCGGTACCGGTGTGATCGCCGGTGGCGCGGTGCGTGCCGTGCTCGAATGCGCGGGCGTCCACGACGTCCTCGCCAAGAGCCTCGGCTCGGACAACGCGATCAACGTGGTCCACGCGACCGTCGCGGCCCTGAAGATGCTGCAGCGTCCGGAAGAGGTCGCGGCCCGCCGCGGACTCCCGATCGAAGACGTGGCACCGGCCGGTATGCTCCGCGCCCGTGCCGGCCAAGGAGTGTAAGAGATGGCACAGCTGAAGATCACCCAGGTCAAGGGCACCATCGGTACCAAGCAGAACCAGCGTGACAGCCTGCGGACCCTCGGTCTGCGCGGCATCCGCAAGTCGGTCACCCGTGAGGACACCGCCGTCAACCGCGGCCTCATCAACGTGGTCCGGCACCTCGTGACAGTCGAAGAGGTTTAAGCAATGACCATCAAGCTCCATCACCTTCGCCCCGCTCCGGGCGCGAAGACCGACAAGACCCGCGTGGGTCGCGGTGAGGGCTCCAAGGGTAAGACCGCCGGTCGCGGCACCAAGGGCACCAAGGCACGCAAGAACGTGCCCGCCGCATTCGAGGGCGGCCAGATGCCGATCCACATGCGACTGCCGAAGCTCAAGGGCTTCACCAATCGCAACCGGGTCGAGTACCAGGTCGTCAACGTGGGCGACATCGCCCGCCTGTTCCCGCAGGGCGGCACCATCGGCGTCGACGAACTCGTCGCCGCCGGCGCCGTGCGCAAGAACCGGCTCGTCAAGGTCCTCGGCGACGGGGAACTGGGCGTCAAGGTCGACGTGACCGCCGACAAGTTCACTGCATCCGCCAAGGAGAAGATCGCCGCTGCCGGTGGCAGCGTCACCGAACTCTGAGTCGGATTCGCCGGGTCCGCGGAGTGTGTGCAGATTGCCTCGCCACACCCGCGGACCTTGGCGTCGCCGCGGCAGAAATGCCATCTCAGCGCCGACGACCGGCGTTGCGCAGGTGGTTTTCCGCGGCTGTTAGAGTTTGCATCGTTGTGTGTGTGCACACCTCATAACCGTTGCGTGCACACATCCCGCAAGATCATCGTCGATTGTCGAGCATGCGCGCCTGAAGGGTCCGGGCGGTGAGCACGTGTGCTCTAGGAGGAATTAGTGCTCTCCCCCCTCATCGCGGCCTTACGGACGCCCGATCTGAGGAAGAAGATCCTCTTCGTCATCGGCATCATCGTCCTGTATCGCCTCGGGGCCACGGTTCCGTCGCCGGGTGTCAACTACGTCGAGGTGCACAAGTGCATCGACACCATCAACAGTGGCGGCGGCAATCAGGTCTACTCGCTGATCAACCTGTTCTCCGGTGGTGCGCTGCTGCAGCTGTCGGTGTTCGCGATCGGCATCATGCCGTACATCACGGCGAGCATCATCGTCCAGCTGCTCACCGTGGTCATCCCGCGGTTCGAGCAACTGCGCAAGGAAGGCCAGTCCGGCCAGGCCAAGATGACGCAGTACACCCGCTACCTCACGGTGGCGTTGGCGTTGCTGCAGTCCACCGGCATCGTGGCGCTGGCCGATCGTGGCAATCTGCTGCCGGCCAGCTGTGGCGACAACATCCTCAACGACAAGAGCATCTTCGGCCTGACCATCATCGTGCTGGTGATGACCGCGGGTGCCTGCCTGGTGATGTGGTTCGGTGAGCTGATCACCGAGCGCGGCATCGGCAACGGCATGTCGCTGCTGATCTTCGCCGGTATCGCCGCCCGCATCCCCGCCGAGGGACGTGCCATCCTCACCAGCCGCGGCGGCCTGGTCTTCGGTCTCGTCGTCGTCGCGGTGTTGATCATCGTGGCCGGCGTGGTGTTCATCGAGCAGGGACAGCGCCGTATCCCGGTGCAGTACGCCAAGCGCATGGTGGGCCGCAAGATGTACGGCGGTTCGTCGACCTATCTGCCGTTGAAGGTCAACCAGGCCGGCGTCATCCCGGTGATCTTCGCGTCCTCACTGCTGTATCTGCCGCAGCTGATCGTCCAGCTCACCCAGTCCTCCGACGGCACGCAGTCGAGCTGGCAGCGGTGGGTGGCGACGTATCTGGCCGACCCGAGCAATTACGTCTACATCATCGTCTACTTCCTGATGATCATCTTCTTCACATATTTCTATGTGGCGGTGACATTCAATCCGGAAGAGCGTGCCGATGACATGAAGAAGTACGGCGGCTTCATTCCGGGTATTCGTCCGGGACAGCCGACGGCCGACTATCTCGGCTATGTCCTCAGTCGCATCACGCTGCCGGGTTCGATCTACCTGGGTATCATCGCGGTACTGCCAAACCTGTTCCTCGAGATCGGTAACAGCGGTGGTGTTCAGAACCTGCCATTTGGGGGCACGGCCGTCCTGATCATGGTCGGTGTGGGACTGGACACGATGAAGCAGATCAACAGTCAATTGATGCAACGCAAGTACGAAGGATTCCTGAAGTGAGACTTGTCATTCTCGGCCCCCCCGGAGCAGGTAAAGGTACCCAGGCGGAACTGTTGAGCGAAGCGCTCGGCATCCCGCACATCTCCACCGGAGACCTGTTCCGCGCCAACATCTCACAGGGAACCGCGGTCGGTATCGAGGCCAAGCGCTACCTCGACGCCGGTGACCTGGTCCCGTCCGAGATCACCGTCGACATGGTGCGCGCCCGCGTCGGGGAACCCGATGCGTCCAAGGGATTCATCCTGGACGGCTTCCCGCGGTCGACCGAGCAGGCCGATGCACTCAAGGACATCCTGTCCGCACTGGAGACCTCGCTGGACGCGGTGCTGTCCTTCGTCGTCGACGCCGACGTGGTGGTTGAGCGGATGCTGGCGCGTGGTCGTGCCGACGACACCGAAGAGGTCATCCGTAACCGGATGGCGGTGTATCAGAAGGAAACCGCACCGTTGCTCGACTACTACGGTGATCAGGTCAAGACGATCGACGCGGTCGGCGACGTGCAGGACGTGCATCAGCGGGTGCTGAGCGCGCTTGGCGCGGGCGTGTCCTGACGTCATCCTCCAAACGAATCGAAGGAACCGAACCGGGGCCGGTCATGGGATTTCGCAAGCGTAAACGAGTGCCCTTCCGCAGTGCAGGAGAACTCGACGCGATGGCCGCGGCCGGTGCGGTGGTGGGTGCGGCGCTCGTCGCCGTTCGCCACGCCTCGAAGCCGGGTGTGAGCACCCTGGATCTCGACGAGATCGCCGAGACCGTCATCCGGCAGGCCGGCGCGGTCCCGTCCTTCAAGGGTTACCACGGGTTTCCCGGCACCATCTGTTCCTCGGTCAACGATGTTGTGGTGCACGGGATCCCCTCGGCGGATGTGATCCTCGCCGAGGGTGATCTCGTGTCCATCGACTGCGGGGCCGTTCTCGAGGGCTGGCACGGGGATTCGGCGTGGACCTTCGGCGTCGGTGAACTGTCGCAGGCGGATTCGGAACTGTCCGAGGCCACCCGGCTGTCGCTGGAGGCCGGTATCGCGGCCATGGTCGACGGTGCGCGGCTGTCCGACATCTCTCACGCCATCGAGACCGGTACCCATGACGCGGAACGAAAGTTCAGTCGTTCCTTCGGCATCGTCGACGGTTACGGCGGACACGGCATCGGCCGCGAGATGCATCTGGCTCCCTACCTTGCCAACGAAGGGGAACCGGGTAAGGGGCCACTGCTGGTGGTCGGTTCGACCCTGGCGATCGAGCCGATGCTGACGTTGGGCACCACCGAGACGTCGGTGCTCGACGACGAGTGGACCGTCATCACCGACGACGGTTCACGCTCGGCGCACTGGGAACACACGGTCGCAGTGACCGCCGACGGCCCGCGCATCCTGACACAGCGCCCCGAATGAGGTGATCGGCCCTCGGTGGCCACGTCGGTTGCCCATGCGCTGCCGCGGAGCAACGGCACCAGGAAACTGCGGGCGACGTGCGCGAGCTGGTCGTGATCATCGACGTCGACGACATCGCTCGGCACGGCCAGGAATGACGCCGAGATCCGCACCATGAGTTCCGCGATGAGATCGACGTCGGCGTCGGCGGCAACGTGACCGGCGGACTGCTCCTGACGGAGTTGTACGGCCACGAATTGGCGTACCACCGAAACCATCTGGCCGTCGTCGCTGACCATCGACGAGGCGAGGATGCCGGGATCGGCGAGCATGAGTCCGACGAACACCGGGTTGTGGCGGATCGCGTGCAGTGAACTCGCGAATCCGAGCACGACACGGTCGGCGGCGGTCGGCGCATCCCGGATGTCGATCAGGAACTGATCGAAGTACGCACGGAACTCCCGCAGGATGACGGCCTCGACGAGTGCGTGCTTGTTGGGGAAACGGCGATAGATGGTGACCCGGGCGACACGCGCCCGACGGGCGACGTCCTCCATCGCCGAGTGCCGCAGCCCGAACCTGCTGAACTGCTCCCGCGCAGCGTCGACGATGCGCGTGCGCACATCGTCGACGCCGTCACCGGATGTCGCCTGATCGGTGAGGACGCGCTGGAGCAGAACGGCCGCACCGGGATGGGAGTCGTCGATCACCGACACGAGATCTCGATTCCGTGGACTGCCGGCGATCAGTAGTGGGGGAACAGTGAGATCATGTCGAACTGGTTGAGCAGGTTCTGGATGACGTAGAAGATGTCGTTCCAATGATTCATGGGATGAAACTCCTTCGGGTTGTGCGGTTTCGGATGGTGATCGTTGGCGGTATGCGATAGCGGTGGCGGTGTCTCGGTGACTACTCCTTCTTGCTGATCTGCCGCTCCTTTCGGATCTGACGCTCCTGTCGGATCTCATGCAGTGCGCCGGTGGGACACAGGGACATGGCGGTCCGAGCGGCGCGGGGATCGGGATGCTCGTCGACGATGATGGGGTATCCCCACTCGTCGAGGTGGATGGACTCGGGCAGCAGGTGCGCGCAGATTCCCCTGCCCGTGCAGGCAATTCGATCGACGACGAGGGTCGGTGCCGGTCCGGATTCGTCGGTGCCGGCCCGGCCGGTGAGCGAGGTCAACCAGGACATGGGTGTGCTCCTGTCCGTGTCAACTCCCTCTGCGTCAACTCACTCTGCGTCAACTCGCTCGGCGCAGACTCGGGTCGGCGAGGCGCTCCGAACACCTCGAGCGCCGACGCGACGAAATCCGCGACGCCGTCGGGGAATCGGCATGCACCGCGGCCGCGCACCATCGCGACTCGACGGGTCAGGTGTGATGCCGCGCCGGGATCGTCGGCGTTGCGGAGGTCGGCGACGGTGGAGGCGATCGCGGGCAGACCGAACATGCATGGCCCGCACTGCCCGGCGGTTTCGGCCGCGGCGTAGTCGAGTGCGGCCGCCACCTGCGCCCACGGATCGGCATCGGCCTCGATCAGACGGACGGTCGCAGCTCCCATGCGAACGTGATGCGGCGCCAACCCGGCCCGAGACCACGCGGTTCGTGACGCGTCGGCGGCCGGCAGGAATCCGCCGCCGAGTCCGCCGAGCCAGAACGCCTGTGCCGCAACGGTCTGACCGCCGGCGAGCCCGAGGAGATCACCGACCCGCGGGCCGGCCTCCGCCTCGACGACTCCGGGTCTGCCGACACCGTTGGCCACTGTCACCAGTCGGGGTCCGGGCTCGGCCCGCGTACCGAAGGAGCGGAACCAGCGCACTCCACGATCGGCGATCTGGGCTGCACGCCACACGGTTTCGGCATTGAGGACGAGCGTCGGCCGGAGTCGGCGACCGTCGTGACCGCGGGCGCCGGCGGTCACCGGCGACCACCGCATCAGCGGACGGGCCTGCCCGCCATGGGCCAGACTCACCAGCGAGGACTCCTCGGAGGCGACGTAGCGGTGCGGTACCGCGACGGTGTCACACCCGTGCTCGTCGAGGATGGCGAGGGCAGCCGAACCGCGATGTGCCGCAACCCGAATCCGGCCGGCGGTCAGCAGCCGGGCGCCGGTGAGAACCGCGTCGAGGCGGTGAGCGATGACCCATCCGTCCTTGGTCGCGTCGATCTCGCCGTCGCAGGCGTTGATGATGAGATCGGCGCCGTGGCGGTGTGCCAGATCCACTTTGACGCCGGTGGGGAACCCGGCGCCGCCCCGCCCGGTGAGGCCTGCGTCGGTCAGCAGGTCGGCGATGGCGTTCATGTCCAACCTCCGATCGCGATCTCGGCGCGCCGGCGGCGATCGGCGGTGCGACTGAGCAGGCGCCACGCGGTGGCCGCCGCCATGACGAGACCGCAGGCCACGGTGACGATCCGCAACGCCTGCTGATCGTCGGCGGACATCATCAGTCCGTGCAGGACCGCGCTCGCCGCGAGCAGATACGACAGCCAGTGCACGGCCCGCCAGACCCGATGGGACAGGCGCAGCCGCAGAATCGACGTGACGAGCACGAGGATGAAGATGTCGACGGCGATGGCACCCACACCCACCCACATGCGGTGGTAATCGGAGGTGAACGGCACGACCACCGCGATCCATCCCAGGTCGACGTAGGCGTCGAGGACGGCGGTCGAGATGTGGATGGCGACGAACACGGTGGTGCCCAGGGCGAGGGTGCGATGCAGGCTCACCGCGACCGCGGTGAGGGAGCTCTCGGGTCGGAGGCCGACGGCGGTGGCGGCACCGAGCACGACGACCGCGGTGAGCAACATCAGACTGACGATGCCGCAGGCGCGGGAGGCGAACCACAGCCACGGACTGGTCATGACACACCCACCGCAGGGGTTGTGATGCCGGGCCATCCGGGGGCGGTGGTGATCTGGTGATCGGCGGCGATGAGGCACGCCGGAACCCGGCGGGCGGTCAGCCAGTCCGGGGCGCGGTCATCGAGGATGACCGCGGCGGTCGACGCGGCGTTGGCCTGGACCGCCGTCGGTGCCGCACAGGTCGCCTGGGCCCACCGCGTGTGGGCGGGCATCCCGGTTCGCGGGTCGATGATGTGATGCCGGTGGCGCCCGTGCTGTCGCCACGTCCGCAGCCTCGTCGACGAGGTGGCGAATGCCTGGCCGTCGGAGCGAACGACCTGAACCTGTGCGCCATCGGGTCCGAGGACGCCGATCGCCCACCCGTCGTCGGGCACGACTCCCGAGACCGCGGTGTCGCCGCCGAGGTTCACCAGATACCCACCGGAGCCCGACCGCGCGAGTTCCTCGGCGATGGCGTCGGCGGCCCATGCCTTGGCGACGGCACCGAGATCGAGTGCGGTCCCAGCCGGGAGTGTCACCCGGGCGCGCTGTTCGTCGAAGTCGGTGCGCCGCGAGACCGCCTGCCGTGCAGTGTGTTCGGGTGTCGGTCGGGAACCGGTGTCGGTGCGTGCGCGCACGATGTCGATGTCGTCGTCGTATCCGCAGGCGGCCAGCTCGGCACCCAACGATGCGCAGACCAGTCCGTCGGTCAGTCGCTCGGCGTGCACCGCCGCGCCCAGGCATCGGGCGAGAACCTCGCCGACGGGAAGGCACACCGAACCGTCGGGATCGGTGCGGGCGCGCTCGGCGCTCGCGGTATTGATCTGTGCCAGTTCGGAATCGGTGCGGAAGCGGGACGCCGCCCGATCGAGTTCGGCGAGTCGCCGACGCATCAGGGCGGCGGCCTCGTCGAGCTCGTCGGCGACGGTGCAGAGCACCGTGACGGTGGTGCCGATGGCCGAGAACCCGGCCGAGGCGACGGTTTCGGGGCCGGCTGTGGGCACGGCGGGGGAGTCGTGGTGGGTGTCGATCATGATCCGGCCGTCTGGGTCTGAGGTGGTGCGGCCGTCTCGGCGACCGGCGGCGGCGCCTCCCAGCCGCCACCGCCAGCGCCACCGCCACCGCCGGAGGCCGCACCTGAGCCGCCGCCAGGGCTCTCCGGTTGCACCGCAGTGGGCTCGGGGACAACCACTTCCGGGGCGGTGTACCCGGTCTGCGCCGGCGCCTGTTCGACGGGGGGTTGGTAGGTCCCGGTCGGGGTCACGGCGGTGGGTGTCACGGCGGTCGGGGTCGCGGCGGTTCTGGGCGTCGCCGAACGCGGTGGCACGGGAGCACCCGACGTGCGTGCGGCGGGTCGTCGGGGTGGCGTCGTCGACGACGGTCCGGACGCGGTCGCCACCGTCGTGGAGGCGGCCGACGTCGTGGACTCATTCTCGCCGGCGGACTGGCCGGCGTCGGCGTGGCTCACCGCCAGCTGGCCGGTGAGCCCGGCGGCGGTGAGTGTTGCGGCGGCGAACACTCCGGCGGCCAGGCGCCGGGAGGTGATGATCGCGTTGGCCTGCTTCATGGCGTTGCCGAGAGGAACGTCAGAATCGCCGGTTCGCGGTCGGGATCTCGATGCTGATGGGCATGCGCAGTTCGGCGGCGTACCAGAGGACGAACTGGCGGAGGAATTCGTCGAACAGCCAGTAGGCGTTCTCGGTGATCGGCGCGACACCCAGGATTCCCGAACGGATCTGGAGGAACGGCGGCCAGGCCGTCTCGAGCAGTGGGCTCCACACCGGCTCGCGGGGCACCTGAATCCAATCGGCGAGCTTGGGGCCGAGGATGTAGCGGGTGAAGGCGCCCAGGATCGGCTTCGACAGCAGGCTCAGGTCGAGGTCGTGTCCGAGTTCGAGGAGCTGTTCGGCGAGCACCGTGCCCTCCGGCGTGGGTGCCAGCACCGGGTCGAGGACCTGCTTGGCCTGCGAATTGGCCTCCGCCCAGGACTGCGGCAGGTATTCGTCGCGGATGCCGAGGAAGTGGCCGCAGAGCTGCCAACTGTGCAGGTAGCCCTGGGATTCGTTGCGCGGGATGGGGATTCCCCACTTGACGAGGTTCTGCATGATCGTCGTCGGCAGACTGTGCCAGGTGACCAGCAGGTCCTCCTGGCTGATCGGCACGACGTTGTCGGGCCAGTGCGGCGACTGGGGCAGCAGGTGGCGGACGCCGGCGTGGATCATCCGGGTCTTGATGCAGGTCACGATCATCTGGCCGTCGGGATCGTAGGCGTTGATGGTGCCGATGTCGTAGCCCAGTTTGGCGGTCTTGGCGATCCGGTCCTTGAAGTACACCGGGTGCCCGCCCTTGGAGTAGTACACCGAGCGCGCCTCGTTGGGGATGACGGTGGCCATCATGCCCGCGGCGAAGGCGTACAACACGGAGATGATGGTGTCCTGCTTCTTGACGAAGGTGAACGAATCCGCCAGTTTGCCCTTGTCGGTCCATGACGGCAGTTTGCGGGCCTCGTGGATGAAGTCCTTGAGGTTGCTCGGCAGCGACGCGGGGATGGGCTGATCGTTGCGGACCCATCCGCGGAGGGCGCGGTTGATGGCGGCGACGTCGTGGTGTTCGATCACGTCGGCGATCACCGCGTCGGCCTCGGGGTCCCACAGGTGGCGGGGATCGGCGCCGGCTCCGGTACCGGGCACCGAACCGGCGGGCGACCATGACCACGGTTGTGCGCGTGCGGGTTTGGCGCCGAACGCCATCGATCCCGCCACGGCGAGCGCTCCCGCGCCACCGGCCCGTAGTGCATTCCTTCTGTTCATGTCGACGCTCATTGGTCCCCCGATCTCGGTTCGGCATAGAGTTACAGATCGTGTCACTCTGTAACTCATGTATGAAATCACATATTGGTAGCGAAGTGGTGTGGATAACGAAAAATCTCCGAGGATGACCACATCGGTCACCGTCGGAGATGGCATTCTCCCGCCCGCCCACGCGGGTTGTGCCTGTTGACGCGGTACCCCGCGCGAATGTGAACCCTTGCCAACTATCGGTTGGTGAACCGTTCACCGATGTGTCGATGAGTGTTGTGCCGTACGACGGCTGAGGCACGCACACTCACTCGCGTGCCACCGGTGACCGAGCATGTCCTGCCACAAGCGGGTCATCGTCGTCCGTGGCGCACCTACCTGTTGTTCCTGGCCATCGTCGGCCCCAATCTCGTTCTGCTGGTGGTGTTCACCTACCGGCCACTGATCGAGAACATCCGGATGTCGTTCTACGACTGGAACATCTCCTCGCCCGGCGCCACCTTCATCGGTACGGACAACTACCGCGAGTGGGCCACCCGATCCGACACGGCGATCATCGTCACGAACACGGTGGTCTTCACCCTCGCCGCGGTGATCGGCAGCATGGTCATCGGACTGGCGCTCGCGGTCCTGCTGGATCGCAAACTGGCCGGACGAAACCTGGTGCGCTCGACGGTGTTCGCGCCGTTCGTGATCTCCGGCGCGGCCATCGGCATCGCCTTCCAGTTCGTCTTCGACCCGAATTTCGGACTCATCAACGACCTGATGGTGCGCACCGGTCTCGGTCCGGCGCCCGACTTCTATCAGCAACCCGGGTGGGCGATGGTGATGATCACGGTGACCTACCTCTGGAAGAACGTCGGGTACACCTTCGTGATCTACCTCGCCGCGCTCCAGGGACGACGCGCCGATCTGGATGAGGCGGCCCTGATCGACGGGGCGGGACCGGTGACGCATTTCCGGCGCGTCCTGCTGCCGCAACTGCGGCCCACCACCTACTTCCTGTCGATCACGGTGATGCTGAACTCGCTGCAGGTCTTCGACATCATCAACGTGATGACCCGCGGCGGGCCGCTCGGCAACGGCACCACGACGATGGTGTACCAGGTCTATGAGGAGACCTTCCGCAACTTCCGGGCCGGCTACGGCGCCACGGTGGCGACCGTCATGTTCGTCGTCCTGCTGATCATCACGGTCCTGCAGGTGCGGGTGATGGATCGGGGCGAGCGATGAACGCATCGACCCGCGCCCGGATCGCCACCGCATCCGGCTACCTCGCGATGGCGGTGGTCGTCGTGGTGGTCGCCCTGCCGCTGATCTGGATCCTGTTGGCCTCCTTCAAGGATCGTTCCGAGATCTATGTGCAGCCCGCCGTGTGGTGGCCGTCGACCTGGCACCCGGAGAACTATCGCGAGGCGACGACATCGGTGCCGTTCTGGCGGTTCCTGGGCAATTCCCTGATCACCGCGGGCGCGTTGACGATCATCAAGTTCGTCCTCGGTGTGCTCAGTGCGTACGGACTGGTGTTCCTGCGATTCCCGTTCAAGAACCTGGTGTTCCTGACGATCATCGCGGCACTCATGGTGCCCAACCAGATCACGGTGATCACCAACTATTCGCTGGTGGCGCAGCTGGGATTGCGCAACACCTTCGTCGGGATCATCGTGCCGCTGGCCGGGGTGGCGTTCGGAACGTTCCTGATGCGCAACCACTTTCTGTCGATTCCGGCCGAGATCATCGAGGCCGCGAGGATGGACGGCGCCGGGCACGTCCGGCTGTTGCTGCGCGTGGTGCTGCCGATCTCGATCCCCACGATGGTGGCGTTCGCCCTGATCACGTTGGTCAACGAGTGGAACGAATACCTGTGGCCCTTCCTCATGGCCGACGATTACCGCGTCGCGACCCTCCCGGTGGGGCTCACCCAACTGCAGAACAACGACGGCCTCACCAACTGGGGGCCGGTGATGGCCGCGACCGTCCTCGCGATGCTGCCGATCCTGCTGATCTTCCTTGTCCTGCAACGCCAGATGATCAAGGGGCTCACATCGGGGGCGGTCAAGGGATGACAGTCATGCACGCAGGAAACGACATGCACACTCCAGGAGGGGACTCACGATGACCGACATCTCACGCCGCGCGGTACTCACCGGCGCTCTTGCCGCGGCCGGAGCCGCCACGCTCGCGGCCTGCGCCGGTTCCGGCGGCAGCGGCGGCTCGGGCGGGGACGCCAACAATCTCACGTTCTGGTCCAATCACCCGGGCAAGTCGACCGACGTCGAGAAGGAACTGATCTCGCGATTCGAGGCGGCCAATCCCACCATCAAGGTATCCCTCGTCGACGGTGGCAAGAACTACGAAGAGCTGGCCCAGAAATTCAATGCCGCCCTCTCCGGCGGGGACCTGCCCGACATCGTGGTGCTCTCGGACGTCTGGTGGTTCAATTTCGCACTGCTGAAAGCGATCACGCCGCTCGACGATCTCTACGGCGACGCGGGCGTCGACCCGTCGACCTACGTCACCTCGCTCTACGACGACTACCACTGGAACGACAAGCACTGGGCGCTGCCGTACTCGCGCTCGACGCCGTTGTTCTACTACAACCAGGACGTCTGGACCCGTGCGGGACTGCCGAATCGGGGACCCAACACCTGGCAGGAATTCGGGGAGTGGGGACCGCGCATTCAGCAGGCGGTCGGCGACGGCAAGCAGGCCCACGGCTGGGGCAACGCCACCGACTATCTGGGCTGGACCTTCGAGGGGCCCACGTGGACGTTCGGTGGCGCCTACTCCGACGAATGGGACCTGCAGTTCACCAATCCGAAGACCATCGCCGCGGCCACCTGGTTCTCCGATTCCATCAACACCGGCCGCTACGCCAAGATCTCCAATGACATCGCGGGCGACTTCAGTGCCGGGATCATCGCATCCACCGTCGCCTCGACCGGCGACCTGTCCGGAATCACCGACAACGCCCGCTTCGGTGTCGGTACCGCCTTCCTGCCCGCGCCCGACGGGATCAAGGGATGCCCGACCGGCGGTGCCGGACTGGCGATTCCCGCGAACATCTCCCGGGAACGAAAGATCAATGCGCTCAAGTTCATCGACTTCATCACCAACACCGCCAACACGGTCTACTTCTCCCAGAACGTCGGCTACATGCCGGTGCGCAGCGCGGCCGCGTCCGATCCGGCGATGACATCCTTTCTCGCCCAGAACCCGAATTTCGCCACCGCGATCACACAACTCCCGCAGACCCGGTCGCAGGACTATGCGCGCGTGTTCCTGCCCGGTGCCGACAAGATCATCGGCACCGGATACGAGCGGATCGGACTGCAGAACGCGAACGTGACCGACACACTCGCCGACGTGCAGAGCCAGTTGCAGCAGATCTACGACACCCAGATCAAGTCCAAGCTGCCCAACTGACCTCGCTCGCAGGGTAGACGAAAAGCATAGGCAGAACACCTCATTCATGGCATCCATCACCTTTGACGCGGTCACCCGGCAGTTCTTACCCGACGCGCCGCCGGCTGTCGACGCACTCGACCTCGACATCGGCGACGGCGAATTCATGGTGCTCGTCGGCCCTTCCGGATGTGGCAAGTCGACCACCCTGCGGATGCTGGCGGGCCTGGAGCCGGTGGAATCGGGCCGAATCCTCATCGATGGTGCTGATGTCTCCGGAAAGGCGCCCAGGGAGCGCGACGTGGCGATGGTCTTCCAGAACTACGCGCTCTACCCCAACATGTCGGTCGCGCAGAACATGGGGTTCGCACTCCGCAACGCGGGAATGTCCAAGGCGGACACGCAGGCCCGTGTCCTCGACGTCGCCCGGATGCTCGAGCTCGAATCGTTGCTCGGGCGCAAACCGGCGAAACTGTCCGGCGGTCAACGTCAGCGGGTGGCGATGGGCCGGGCCATCGTCCGTCGGCCGCGGGTGTTCTGCATGGACGAACCGCTGTCGAATCTCGACGCCAAACTCCGGGTGAGCACGCGGGCGCAGATCGCGGCGCTGCAACGCGAACTGGGTACCACCACCCTGTATGTCACCCATGATCAGGTGGAGGCCATGACGATGGGGCATCGTGTGGCCGTCCTCGATCATGGTGTGCTCCAACAGGTCGGGACCCCCAGAGAGATCTACCGCGATCCGGTCAACATGTTCGTCGCCGGATTCATGGGCAGCCCGCAGATGTGCCTGGTCGACGTCGAACGCGACGGTTCGGCGGTGGCGTTGGGCGACGCCACGATTGCGGCCCCACCGGGCGCGCCGGCGCGTGTCACCGTCGGCCTGCGGGCGCAGGCGTGGCGCGTCGGGCCGGTGCACGAACCCGAAACGGTCAGAGCCCGAGTGGAATTGGTGGAGGAACTCGGCGCCGAACAGTACATCTACTGCTCCGCCGAGGTGACACCACGGTCCGGGCGGGTGGTGGTGCGCGCCGATCATCACCGGGAGTTCGCCGTCGGGGACGAACTCGGGCTGACCCCGTTGCCGGAGGAGATGCACTGGTTCGACACCGCGACCGGCACCCGGATCTGAGGGGGCTCAGCCCACCTGCGATCCGGCCTGCGTGGCCACGGTTCTGATCCGGTCGGCGCGGCTGTAGATCACCATCGACCCGCCGCGCACGAAACCGGCGAGGGTCAATCCGTGCTCGTCGGCGAGATCGGCGGCCAGCGACGACGGCGCCGAGACCGCCGACAGCATCGGGATGCCTGCCATGACCGCCTTCTGCACCAACTCGAAACTGGCCCGCCCGGAAACCTGTAACACGGTGCCACGCAACGGAAGTCGATCCGCGATCGTCATCGCTCCGATCACCTTGTCGACGGCGTTGTGGCGACCCACGTCCTCGCGGAGTGTCAGCAGCTCACCGGTGACGGCGTCGAAGAGCCCGGCCGCATGCAACCCGCCGGTCTTGTCGAACACCTTCTGCTTCTTGCGCAGTCGATCAGGCAGGGCGAGAACCTGATCGGCGTCGATCACCATCGGGTCGTCGGCGACGGTGAACCGCGACCGGGTCCGGACGGCGTCGATGCTGTCCTTGCCACACACGCCGCACGCGCTGGTGACGGTGAAACTACGGGCCAGGGACGGATCCGGCGGTGGGACGCCGGGCGCGAGCGTGACGTCGAGAACGTTGTAGGTGTTGACCCCGTCGGCGGTGGCGCCGGCGCAGTAGCGCGCCATCGAGACGTCGTGGGCCCGCGCGATCACGCCCTCGGCGACGAGGAAGCCGGTGGCGAGATCGACGTCGTCACCCGGCGTGCGCATCGTGACGACCAGTGGGCGGCCGTCGACGCGGATCTCCAACGGTTCCTCGACGGCGAGGACGTCGGCCCGCGACGTCGGTTCGGCACCCTGCCGGACGCGGACGACGCGGCGTCGAGCGGTGATGCGTCCCATGGCCTCACGGTACCGCGCGAACCGTTGGTCCGTTCGGACGACGTGCCCCTCCCGGGGCGCTGACCTGCACATCGCCGGTCTAAAGTGAGCTCACGCCAACCCCGATCGGATGGAGTCGCGATGACCTGGCCCGGACCGGATCCGCAACGGGACCCATGGGCTCGGCCCGCGTCGCCGTACGGGCCGGGGGCATATCCGCAGCCGGGCCCGAGCCCGCAGCCGTATCCCCAGAATCCGTACCCCCAGAATCCGTACGCACAGAATCCGTATCCCCAGAATCCGTACCCTCAGAATCCGTACGCTCCTGGTCCGTATCCACCGAATGCCGCCGCGCCGCAGTTCTATCCCGGCGGCCTTCCGCCGGCGGGGCCGCCACCGCGGCGTGGATCGGGTGGCGTCTGGGCCGTCGTGATCCTCTGCGTCGTCGTGGTGATCGGTGCCGTCATCGGCGGAGTCGTCCTCCTGAGCCAATCCGGTTCGGGTGGGGTGCTCGCGTCGTCGAGCTCCGATGAGCAGGCGGTGCGCGCGGCCTACGAGGGATACACCCAGGCGTTGAGCACCTACGACATCGAGGGCGCCAAGGGGTACATCTGCCCGGAGTCCACCGAGCTTCTCGGAGTTCTCGATCTCCTCGGCGCGTTCGCGCCGGAGGGTGAGACCGCCGATGTCGACCTCGATGTGCAATCAGTGGAGATCGACGGTGATCGGGCGACGGTCACGGCCTCGATCTACGCACCGACACTCAACATGTCCGACGTCCCCGGGCACGCCCGCCGGATCGGTGACGGCTCGTGGTGCCTGCTGGACTGATGGTTCCTGCGTGACTGGCCCGCTTGGCGCGGGTGGTTCTCGTCCGCGCGCCTGCTCCACGCTCGCGCGCGTCGTGCAATGACCGCGTGGGGGCGGGGGTACCGCGCGGACGTGGAGCGCCCGCGCGAGTGGGGCGGGACGTCGATCGTGTCAGACCTCGACGGTGATCGTCACCGGTCCGTCGTTGACCAGGTGGACGGCCATGTGCGCGCCGAACCGGCCGGTCGCCACGGTGGCGCCGGCCGACCGCAGCGCCTCGACGACGGCGTCGACGAGTGGTTCGGCCACCGGTCCGGGGGCCGCGGCGTTCCACGACGGCCGACGGCCCTTGGCGGTGTTCGCGTACAGGGTGAACTGGCTGATCACCAGGATCGGGGCGTCGACGTCGGCCGCGGATACCTCGCGGACCTCGCCGTCGCCGTCGAGGATGCGTAACCGCCAGATCTTGTCGGCGAGTGCGGCCGCCTGCGGCGGGCCGTCGTCGTGGGTGACCCCGACGAGGACCACCAGGCCTTGCCGGCCGTCGGTGAGGTCGAGCTCGCCGACCGTCGTGTCGTCGACGATCACCCGGGCCGCGGTCACCCGCTGGATCACTGCTCGCATGAGCAGTCAGGGTAATCCGGGCGCGGTCGGTAGGCTGCTGTGGCCATGGGCAAGAAAACACGGCCGGGGAAACGCGGCGGCACCAAGAAGCAACGCCCACGGCACCTGCGTCCGGTGCCGTCCGCGCCGCGGGAGTCCTCGCGGGCGGAGGACCAGCCGCTGATCGCGTCGATCCGAGGAGCGTTGCGGTCCGAGGAACCGCTCGACCTGCTCATCGCCGTCAGTGGCCTCCTCGAGGTCACCGACGCGCGCAGGGACCTGCTGGGTCGCGGCGATGTGGCCGAACAGCGTGAGACCCTGATCGAGTCGTTCCTGGAGATCTCCTTCGCGGAGACGACGGCCGCGCTGATGGTCATTCGCGAGTTCCTGCCCGACGAGGTGCTCGGCGCCCGGATCACCCGGGAACTGGCCTCCCGCCGGCAACCGATGCCGGACTGGCTGCGTCATCTCGGCGACGTCCGGGTGACCTCCGGGGTGTCACTGGTGACCCACGAACTCGGCGACGGCGACGACTACATGTTCACCGTCGCCTTGTCGTCGGGACACGAGATATCGGTGGTGGCATTCCTCGACCACAACATGGGCTCGGCGCTCAAGGACGGCTTCGTGGTGCCCAGCGGGCACGAGGAACTGCTCGACCACATCCGCTCCAGTGCGCCGAGGACGCAGTCCGCGCCCACCATCGAGGCGGTTGACCCGGTCACCGCTCGCGCGATCATCGAGCGTGCCGGCGAGGACGGCAGAAGGGTGTTCCCGCCGCCGGAAAGTGACTCCTGGCCGATGTGCCGGCCGCTGGTGGAATGGCTGGTGCGTCTGCTGCCGCCCGGTGGTGTCGTACCCGAGGCGCGGGAGTGGTCGGCCGAGGACCTCGACGAACTCACCGAGGTCTTCTTCGCCTCCCCGTACGGCCGGGACATCGACACCCCCGAGGCGCGCGACGCGGTCGAGGCGTTCCTGTGGCTCGTCGAGGCCGATCCGCTGCGGTGGAGCCCGGTGGTCGTGGAGATCCTCCTGCTCGACCGCATCCCGCGCAAGGTCCGTTTCGATCCGCAGGAGATGGCGGGCTATCCCGACGTCATGCGCGCCTTCGTGCGATTCGCCCACGCCGAGCAGGAGGTCACCGCCGCCTCGACCGCCGAAACCCTGCGTGCCATCGATGAATACGAGCCGGACTACCTCCGCGAGATCCGCCGCAGCGATCGGCCGTCGAGTGCGGACATGCTGGCACACGCCCTGGGGTCGGCACTGACCGGCGCGGACGAACCGTCGGCGCTCGGTTCGGCCGAGATCGCCCTCTCGCGGCTCGACCGTATGGTCGGCGGCCGGCCGGCGTTGCTGGCACTTGACGATCGGCCGCTGCCCGACGAGGAGTTCGAGACCGCCGGTATCGCCCCCGACATCGTCGACGCCGTCGCGGACATCGGTGCGCTCTGCGACGCCGCGGCCGACGAGTTCTTCGATGTGGAGCACCGAACGGCCATGCGCCGCTTGCTGTCCCGTGTCGCACGAAACGATCCGGCGGTGTTTCGACGCCGGGCATCGGTGGCGAGGTCGGCGGCCTCGGCCGGCTGGATCATCGGCCGGGCCAATCACACGTTGAACGGCGAGTTCGCCACCATGACCGTGGGCGACTTCGTCTCGTGGTTCGGCGTCTCGGGGAGCGTGTCGCAGCGGGCCGGTGCCCTGCTGGCGGCGATCGGTGTCCATCCGGCCGGCTCCGCGGCGATCGAACTCGGCACCGCGGACCTGCTGACCTCGCAGATGCGCCGAGACATCATCGAACGTCGCGATCGGGCGTTGTCGCAGGTGTGACGGCACGCCGCCGTGTCGCCCGCCACGTCATTGCGGTGGGGTGTAGCGCCACGCCAGCGCCTCGACGAGTCGCTCGATCAGAACCATGCCGCGGAGCCGGCCGGATCGATCGCAGCAGGCCAGCGGGTCGAAGCGGGACAGGTGAGGTCGGGTCATCGCCCGGGACACGGCCTGACGCAGGTCGGTGGTCTCCAGCATGCGCAGCACGTCGCGGCGATCGATGCCCGAGCAGCCGGTCCGGACCGCGTACAGGGCGGGCCGGTCGGTCGGGTCGAGCAGGATCACCCCGTGATGGCCCGGATCGTTGCCGAGCCGGGTATCGAGCGCCGCGTCGGTGCTGGCCACCGGCGCGGTCAGGGCGGCCTCGACGAAGTGACCGATCATGTCCGCGGACGGTGGTGGGTATTGGCCCGAGTCGGGGCACACCTGCGCCATCGGACCCATCTCTGCGGCGGGGCGGCCCAACAGGTTTCCCTGCCCGAGAGGCACCCCGAGCTGGATCAGCCGGCGCAGTTCGTCGAGGTTCTCGATCCCCTCGGCGACCAGCCAGGCGTCGGTGCGGCTGGTGAAGTGCCCGAACATCTCCACCAGCGCCCCCTTGGCCTCGTCGGCGTGAATGCCGACGATGAGGGTGCGGTCGAGCTTCACGAAGTCCGGGCGAATGACCAGGATGTGGTGCAGACTCGCGTAGCCGGCTCCGGCGTCGTCTACCGCGACGAACCCACCCGCGGCGCGGATGTCGGCGATCACCCGCAGGACGCCCTGGTAGTCCTCGACCTCGGAATGCTCGGTCAGCTCGAACACCACCCGCGACAGCGGGGCGTCCCGCAGCAGCCGCCCGACCTGCGGGGACACCAGCGCCTCCGGTGAGACATTCACCGACAGAAAGCAATTCGTCGGCAGCCGGGTGCGGGCGGACAGGGCCGCGGCGATCGCTGCCGACTCCAGCTCGATACCGCAACCGATGCGGTCGGCCGCGGCGAATGCCGCGTCGGGAGCGAGGTCGACCGGGCCGGGGAAGCGGCTCAACGCCTCGTATCCGACCACCACCATGCGTCGGATGTCGACCACCGGCTGGAACACCAGCCGCGGTGGGCGGCCGGTGCGGACGAGGGCGTCGACGATGAGTTCGGCGTCGGAGTTCGACGGTGCCCGTTGGTGTTCCGGCGTCACGTCCCCCGATCGGTGATCGCGTGCCTGATCTGCTCACGCGTCGTCGCCGACAGTGCGGTGATCCCGTGATCGGTGGCGTCGTGCTCGGTGACCTTCTCGAGGATCCGTTCCTCGCTGCCGTCCTCGAAACGCGCGTCGCAGTCGGGGACCACGGATCAGCACCAAAAACCTTCATGAGATGCCTCTTTCGAATACGCGGACGGGTATTCACATGCTTTCCTGCCGTGCCCCGCCCCGGCATCCGCTGCCCCGATGCTACGCGCGTGCCGCGCTGGACCGGTCCGGTCATGAATCAGGCTGGGCCGATCGCGGTGAGCCGGAATAGTGCACGTACCCCGGGTGTTGGCGCTCAACATGAGCGCCTCATCGACGTCGAAGTCAGAACACGTCCAGCGTTTCGGCCGATACGGCATCTGGGGGTGGTTCGGTCGGTTCTCCCCCGAGGAGGCCGCCCAGATCGAAGAACTCGGGGTCGGCACGATCTGGCTGGGGGGTTCACCGAAACATCTGAAGCCGATCCGAAAGATCCTCGAGGCCACCGACAACATCACCGTGGCCACCGGCATCGTCAACATCTGGAACACCGACCCGGATGCGATCGCCGGTGAGTTCCATCAAATCGAGCAGGACTTCCCGGGACGTTTCTATCTCGGGATCGGTGCCGGGCATCCGGAGGCCACTGCCGAATACACCTCGCCGTTCCGGGCGGTCGGGCACTATCTCGATGCCCTCGACGGCAAGAAGGTGCCGCCGGAGCGTCGGCTTCTCGCCGCTCTCGGTCCGCGGATGCTACGGATGTCGGCCGAACGGGCGTTGGGAGCGCACCCGTACCTGACCACTCCCGCGCACACCGCTCAGGCCCGCGAGATCCTGGGGGAGGGGGTGCTGCTCGCCCCCGAGCACAAGGTGGTCCTCGACACCGACCCGGAGGCCGCGCGTGCCGTCGGCCGCCCGCCGGTCGACCAGCCGTATCTGCACCTGCGCAACTACGTCACCAACCTCAAGCGGCTCGGGTACACCGACGCCGATATCGCCAACGGCGGCAGCGACGCCCTGATCGACGCGCTCGTCGCCCACGGTGACGCGGCCGTGGTCCGTGCTCAGATCGACGAACACCTCACCGCGGGCGCCGATCACGTGGCCATTCAGGTGCTCGGTTCGGCCGCACCGGTACCCCAGCTGGCCGCGATCCTGGGTCGACAGGTTCCTTAGTCGACAGGTTCCTTGAGGATCATCGAGATCAACCAGCTCACCACCGAGATCACCAGCGCACCGAAGATCGCGGACCAGAAGAAGCCGTCGACCTCCAGACCCCAGTGCGTGGTGTTGTGGGTGATCCACGAGGTGATCTCCAGCATGAACGCGTTGATCGCGATGTGGATCAGACCCAACGTCAGGATGTAGAGCGGGATCGCCAGGATCTGGACGATGGGCTTCACGAACGCGTTGATGACACCGAAGATCAGTGCCACCAGCACGACGATGCCGAGTTTGAGGCCGAAGCCCGCGTCGGCGGGGTAGACGAAGTCCAGTCCCGGCACGATCAGGGTGGCGATCCACAGGGCGAGGCCGGACAGGGCGCTCTGGATCAGAAAGGCACGCATGGTCAATAGTGTGCCAAACGCTCGTCGTCGTGCATCTCAGCCGATCTGCAGGGGGAAGAACACGGTGTAGATCAGCGTGATGATGAAGTTCACGCCGATGATGCCGACGGTCGAGACCACCACGGTGGCGTTCACGCCGTCGGCGACACCGCGGGGGCCGCCCTTGGCCTCCAGTCCGCGCTGACATCCGATCACCGAGATGATCACCCCGAAAATCGAGGCCTTGATCATGCCCAGCAGCAGATCTCGTTGGGATGCGAACGATCCGAAGGACTGCCAGTAGCTGCCGGGGCCGGCGCCCTGGATGATGACCGCGAGATAGAAGGCGGCGATCACGCCGACCAGGATGATGAACAGCGCGAGCAGCGGGGCGACGACGGCCGCGGCGATCACCCGGGGCACCACAAGCCGCTGAACGGGATCGATACCCATGGTGCGCATCGCGTCGATCTCCTCGCGCACCGTGCGGGCACCGAGGTCGGCGGCGATCGCCGACGCCCCGGCGCCGCCGAGCAGCACACCCGACGCCAGCGGTGCGGCCTGCTGGATGACGGCGAACCCGCTGGCTGCGCCGAGCAGCGACTGAGCGCCCAACTGGTTGATGATGTTGCCGATCTGGATCGTGACGATGACACCGAACGGGATGGCCATCAGAAAGGCCGGTACCGCGGTGACACTCACCAGGTACCAGCCCATCACCACGGTCTCCTTGACCTTGAGCTGCCCACGCAGGATGTCCAGCCCGATCTGCAGGACCGTGGTGATCGCCAGCCGGAACGTGCGGCCCAGGGTGCGCACGGGTCCGAGCGCATTGTCGGAGAAGTTCTGCGCGAACGCTTTCCGAGCTGTCAGTCCCGGCGAGATGGTCGGCGCGCTCACCTCAGCCCCCGGGAGCCGGGGTCGGAGCGGGCAGCGCGGATGTGGTGGGAGTCGGGGTGGCACCGGCGCTCGGCTGGCCCTGCTGCCCGCCACCCGCTGCGGCGGACCCCAGATTGCCCGCGATGCTCTGGGTGGGATCGCCGACCTGGGTGATCAGCCAGTTCTGCGAGCGGTCGAGGGTGATGGTGTACACGGCGACGGCGGTACCGCCGGACGGATTCTGCACCGTGGAGGTGGTCACGTTGACCACCGCATCCACCTTGAACATGTCGCCTGCATGCTCGGTGGTCTTGGCGAGCACCAGTTCGGCGGTGGTCTTCATCCGCAACGGGGTGATGATCTGCTCCATCGTCTGGCCGACGACGTCGTATTTGCGTTGCAGTTCCGGACTCACGCCCTTCTTCATCGCGGCGATCCACGGGGTGAGGTCCTGGTAGTCCAGGGTCGCCGCGGCCACCGCGTAGGTGCCGGCGACCTCTTGCGCCTTGGCATTGTCGGCGGCGGCGGAGGCCATGTCGCCGAGCTCGTTTCGTGCCGCGGTGTCGCGGACGATGAACACGATCATCACCGCGGTCGCCGCGATCAGCAACAAGGTCTGGAAGATCACGAGCGCCGAGACCACCAGCGTCCGCGTCGACAGGGTCACCTGCCCGCGCCGTGCGCCCTTCCCGGTGTCGGCCTCGACGGTCGGTGCCTCGACGGTCGGTGCCTCGACGGTCGGTGTCTCGGCGGCCGTCGCGTCGACGGTCGTGTCCTGCTCGGGTGCCGATGGCTGCGGTGCTGTGGATTCGGCGCCGGTGTTGTCGGTCTCGGTGTTGTCGGTCTCGGTGTTGTCGGTCTGGGCGACCACTCGGTTCGACATGGGGTACTCCACTTCTCGTGCGGGCCGTGGGTGCGGCTCGCGGTACTTCGTCGGTGTTCAGTTGGGTTGGGTGATGACGAGGTTGACGCCGTCGCCGGCGCCGAACAGTTGCAGGGCCTGGGACAGGAACTCGCTCATGTTGATCTGCGGGACGGTGTCGTTGACCGCCGTGGCGATCGGCATCAGGGGACCCACCGCATCCATCACATTCGGGATGATCTCGGCCAGATACGGATTGAGCTTCTGGAAGAACGGGTACAGCGATTGGGTCATCGCCCCGTAGAGGTTGCCGCGGTTCACCAGTTCTCCCGTCGCGTCCAGAGCCCCGAGGAAGTGCACGACGATGTCGCGCAGGCCGCCGGAGAACTGGGGCAGCGTGGTGATGATCCAGCCCAGGTTGGCGGTGTAGATCTGCGTGTTGGAGAACATCTTTCGCAGCTGGGGCGACCTCGAGATGAGTAGGCCGGCGACCAGTTTGGTGCCGTCACTGATCTGATTGAGTGAGTTCCCGGTGCCGTCGAGGGCCTCGGACACGGTCTTGAGGATTCCGGCCATCGGATCGGCGGCGACCACCGACGACATCGTCGAGATCTGTTGGAAGATACCCGGAATGGATTGTGGTTCCACGATTTTCTGTGCCGACACCTGCGCCCCGTCGGGCAGCGTGGGGCCACCCGCGGTTCCCGGGGTGATGTTGAGGTACGGCTCACCGAGGGCCGATTGCAGACCGATGGTCACCACCGAATCGGCGGGGATCGCATTGGCCGCGTTGTACCGCAGCTCCAGTTTCGCGCCGGTGGTCCCGATCTCGACGTTGCTCACCTGGCCGATCCGCACGCCGCTGACGAACACCCCGGTGCCGGTCAGCACCAGGTTGGTGTCGGCGACCTCGAGATAGGCGACTCGGGTCTTCTCCAACGGGTTCCAGTGATAGGCCTGCGTGGCCAGATAGGTTCCGCAGGCGCCGATGACGACGACGAAGGCCACGATGTTGAGCACCAGCTCGCGTGCGGTCTCTCGGCTCATTGCACCATTCCCAACATGCGGAAGACCCGGACCATCTGCTGTGACAGATCGCGGTCGGACACATCGTTGGCGATGGTCAGAGAACGGATGTTGAGTCCGGGCGCATTCTTGAAGTACGGCAGGAGTTTGTCGTTGATGACGTCGGCGAGCAGTTCGGCATTGGAGATCTGATTGTCCGGCCATCCCGGGATCAGGATCGGTTTGACGACGGTCTCGATCAGCCGGGTCACCCCCGACAGCACCGGGACGAGCGGCATCGCCGGGCCGAGGGCCTCGGACAGCCGCGCGAGGATGACCACCATGTAGGTGGTGTCGCTGACTGCGCGGAACTGGTCGACACCGTCCTGACTCAATGTGAACTCCAGGGTCCCGGTCATGGTCTTGAGTTGTTCGGTGACCGCGGCGACATTGGTGAGGATGGTGTCGAGGGCCGAGGTGTTCTGCGCCCACGTGTCGAGGGTGTCGGTGAGCACCCCCTCGATGTCGCGGACCTGCTGCGGATCGGCCGGGAACTGCTTGTTGAGCGTGGCGAAGGTGTTGCCGAGCTGGGGCAGGCTGCCGCTGCCTAGGAAGTTCGCCAGGCTCGACATCAGCTGTTCCACCTGAACGGGTTGGGCGACCTGCGCCAGACCGAGCGTTCCGCCGGCTGGTAGGGCATCGGCGGTCGGGTTGGACGGATTGGTGATCGACACGTAGGTGTCGCCGAGCAGGGTGTCCTGTTTGAGTTCGAGGCGGGCGGTTCGCGACACCACGACGTCGTTGTCGATCCGCATGCGTACCAACGTCTTACCGCCGCCGGGTTCGATGCGTTGCACCGATCCGGAGTCGATGCCGTTGACGACCACCTTGGCCGAGGTCGGCAGGTTCACCGCGGTCGGCACTTCGGCGGTCACCTCCCGGCCGTCGCGCAGCGATTGGGGAGTGGGCAGTTTGTCCGGGGAGAAGTTGGCGTAGGCCGAACACCCGGTGAGCAAGGACGCCGCGATCAGCATCGCGATCAGCGACAGGAGCCTCGTGCGGCGGTGGCCGCGGGTGGGGATGGCCGTGCGGCGGTGGCCGCGGGTGGGGATGGCGATCATCGCGCGGCCCCGGTCAGGGTCAGTGCGAGCGTCAGTGCGTCGATCTGCATTCCGGCCGGATCGGTCACCGTGCACTGGCCGGGCGCGAGTCGATTGATGTTGGCGCAGGTCAGCTCCGGGTTGTTGGCCGGGATGCGGGTGGTCGGCGGGGTGTAGCGAATCCGTAGCCCGAGCGAGCTCTGATCGAAGGAGATGTCGAAGGCCCGGATGAAGACGGGGACGATCCCCAGGATGTCACCGAAGTTCCGCATGCCCGCACCGACGAGACGCGCAATCGGTACCACCACGTCGACGGCGGGCCAGATGAAATGGCTGTAGTGGTCGATGACGTTCGTCAGCACGTTCAGGGTGTCGGGGAGTGCGGCGATGATGCGGGTGACACCGCCGACGGTCGGCAGGATCAGCGGTTGCACCACCCCGGAGATCTCGGTGATGAAACCCTCCAGGAAGGTCCAGTTGGTTGCGAGGCCGGTCGACATCGCCGAGACGCTGTCGATGATCTGTGCGCTGTCGGCCAGTGCGCCGGCCATCGGGGTGTGGGCCGGTTCGGCGAGCTGCCGGATGATCGTGTTGAGCAGCGGCCCGGTTCCGTCGAGTTCCTTGTTCAGGTTCGACACGGTCGAGAGCACCTGCTTGAGCTGTTGGGGACCGCCGGCGGTGGTCAGTTGGGTGGCCACATTCGACAGGCTCTCCAGCGAGTCGGAGATGGACGCCGGTGTGTTGGTGTCGGCCAGCTGGATGCACTGGCCGGGCCGCAATGCGGGACCGCCGTGATCGTCGCCGATGAGTGCGAGTTGGCGGACCGCGATCACCGACGGTGCGACGGTGGCCGCCTTGACCTCGGCGGGGATCGGCTGATCAGAGTTGGCGGTGAAGGTGACCTGGGCGTGGCCGTGGGAGGTGTCGACCGCGGTGATCTTGCCGACCTCCACGCCGCGACGCGTCACCTGATTGCCGACGAACAGGCCGATGGCGTCGTTGAACTCGGCGCAGTACTGCGGGTTGCGGGTGTCGGAGGTGGCGTAGGAGAACGCCCCGGCCAATGCCGCGAGCACCACGATCACGGAGGTGCCGGTGATCAGCCACTTGGAACCGAGAACCTTGGTCAGCATCAGCAGTTCACCCCCGGCATCGGGACGCAGAAGTCCGACGACAGAACCAGTCCGGATTGGTCGATGTTGATCGTGCCGTCGGGTGCGACCATGCCCTCGAGTCGCTTGATGAGGTCACGGGCCTGCTCGATCATCGGCGTGTACCGCTGCAGTGCCGGGCCGAAATCCCGTCCGATGGCATCGATCTGGGCGACGAGAGGCGAGATGTCGGTCTTGTAGAGCAACGCCACTCCGCGCACTCTTTCCAGGATCAGGGCCAGATGATCGAGGACCACGTTCAGTCGGGGCCCGAACACGGCGTACTCGGAGACGAAGGAACTCAGGTTGCGGGCGAGCTGCGTGATGACGTCGCCGTTGGCGTTGATCTTGTCGGCGTAGTCGGCGGCCAGTCGCAGCATCGAACCGAATTGGTCTTGTCGCGCTTGGAGATTGGTCAGCATCGAGTGGGCGATCTCGAGGTTCTCACGGAGTGCGCCCGGGTTGTCCTCCAGCGCCGTGCCGATCTGGGCGACGCTTTGCCGCAGGGGATCGGCGTTGATCTCGTTGAGCTTGGGCTGCATCGTCTGGAACGTCTGCATCAGGCTGTAGGGCACACTCGTGCGATCCACCGGGATCGTCGCGTCGCCGAGGGCGTCGGTGCCCGAGGTGGTGAGGTCGATGAAGCTGCCGCCGACGATGGTGAGCATCTTGACGTCGGCGTAGGTCTCGTTGCCGAGGAAGGTGCCCCAGCGGATCGCCATCTCGACGTCGACGTGATCGCCTGCGAGGGTCACCTTCTTCACACTGCCGACCGGCACACCGGCGACGCGGACGCTGTCGCCGCTGTGGATCTGGCCGGCCTCGGTGAACTGGGCCACCACCCGGTAGTGCCCGGGGGTGAACACGTAGATCCCGACCGCGATGAGCAAGCTGACCAGCGTCACCGCGACGGCGGCGACACCCCAGCGGACCTGCAGTCGACGATCGTGCTGCGCGGTCCGCGGTCGGGGATTGACGAAGGAGTCGACGAGGGCGTTGCCCCATTGCCAGGGACGCCGGATGAGGGTCAGCGCTTGCACAAGGTCACCTGACTGTCCCGGATGAACAGCGCGACGTCGGTGGGCAGCGCGGCGCGGCCGCGCGAGCAGGTGAGCGTCGTCTGCTGGGCGCCGGCCGGGGGGATCACCGAGTTGATGGCGTTGAGGACGGCGGGGGACAGGGCGAGCAGGTTGAGCGCGGCCTGCCCGAGCGGCTTGAGCTGCCCGACGAAGAATTCCGCGTCGGGTGTGCGGTTGGGTTGCAGGCCGAGCGCGGCGAGCAGGTAATCGGCCTGGACGAGCAGGTTGCCGGTGTTGTCGGCGAGGCCGCGCAGCTGCGGGGTCCACTGCGCGAGGACGGTGCCGAATCGTGAGACGTAGTCGATGATCGGGGTGATGTACTGCGACCGTCCCTGCACCGAACCGGACAGCTGAGCGAGGTTGTCGACGAGGGTGTTGATGATCTTGTCGCGGTCGTCGGCGAACCGGACGACGGTGGTCAACGAGCTGACGAAGTCGGAGAAACCGCTGCCGTCGCCTTCGAGGAGGGCCAGCAGACTCTCGGCGAAGTGATTGATGTCGTTGGTGTTCATGGTCGCGAACACCGGCGCGAGACCGTGGAAGACCTTGGTCACGTCGAAGGACGGGATGGTGGCCTGCGCCGGGATGACGGTGTCGGCGCCGGGCACCGGGGCGTCGGGATGGGCGTCCTGCTGGATGTCGATGTAGCGGATTCCGGTCAGGTTGAGGTACCGGATGGCCAGCTTGCTGTTCCGGTAGAGGCGCTGGCTGGTGTCGAGCTGGAAGCGGACGCGGGCGACGCTCGAGCCGCTCTGCGTGTCGTGATACACCGACATGTCGGTGACCTTGCCGACGCGGGCGCCCAGGATGCGGACGTCGTTGCCGACCTTGAGCCCGGCGGCGCTGGTGAAATCCGCGGTGTAGGTGCCGGTGTCGGCGGCGACCGGCCGATCGATGGCGTTGTTGATGAACAGACCGCCGCCGAGGCAGAACAGCCCGAACACGATGAGATACACCAGCGCGTGGGAGAACTTGGTCATCGATGTCCTCCCTGCGTCGGCGTCGTGGGGGCGGGCGTTGCCTGTGTGCGCGGCGTCGGGGTGGGGATGGATGGTGCGCGCAGGGCGGCGTTGAGTCCGGGCGCCGATGCGAGCACCGCGTTGACCGTCAGCACGGGTCCGTTCGGGCCGTCCGGCAGTGCGCGGCGCAGCTTCTCGATCAGCGTGGCGATCTGGATGCCGTTGGTCCGCGAGTCGGGGAAGGTGTCCTGGATGCGTGCCACCAGCGCGGTGAGCACCGGCATCAGCGGGGCGGTCTGTCCCAGTTCCGGCATGCTGAGGAGCTTGGTGATCTCATCCATCGCCGGACCCGCGGTGAAGGCGAGGCCGTTCTGCGAGCGTTCCAGGTAGCCGGGATCGCGCGGTGCGTCCCACTCCATGATCTGCGGGATCACCGGCAGCAGGTCCCCGACGGCCCCGCGCACCTGGGTGATGAGCTGGGTGAACTGCGGCAGGGTCTGACGCGGTGACACGACCTGGGTCTCGACGATGTCCCCGGCGATCTGACCGGCGGCGCCGAGGATGGGCAGCAGGCCCTGCGTGGCCTGCGAGGCGATGGCGAGGATGTCGCTCATGTACGGGTCGAAGGCCTCGTTCTGCAGATCGCTGAGGTTGCGCAGCAGGGTGGTGAGGGTGGCGTCGGTGGGCGTGGGCGGCCGGAACGCGGATCCGTCGCGCAGGGGTTGCCCGCCGGGCTGACTCTGCAGGACGACCGCGGAGATACCGAACAGGTTCTTCGGGGCGTAGCTGACCTGCGCGGTGTCGGTGAGGACGTCGAGGCGGCCGCCGGCGCGGTCGGGGTCGAGGTCGAGGACCACGGCGTAGGTGTTGGCGGAGACGACCTTCACCTGCTCGACGAGGCCGACCTCGGAGCCGTTGAGGACCACCGAGGTGCCCGTGTCGATGCCACCGGCGACGGTCGTGGTCACCATCGTGACGCGGACGTTGTCCTCGGGCCAGCTCCGTACGGCCACGGAGATGAGGATGCCGGCGAGTACGGCGACGGCGAGGAAGCCGAGGGCGCGGTTGCGGTAGGCCGACCTGCTCGCCGACATTCCCGGGATGCGGAATTCGCTCATCTCTCGCCTCAGCCCCGGAACACGAACGGCGAGTTGACGCCCCAGAAGGCGATGGTCAGGGCGAGATCGAGGATCATGATGGCGACCAGGCTGGCGCGGACCGCACGGCCGGACGCCACACCCACGCCCTCGGGCCCACCGCGCGCGAAAAAGCCCTTGTAGCAGTGGATCAGGGTGATCGCGACGACGAAGGTCACGCACTTGACGGTCGCCGCGAGCAGGTCGGGGAAGTTCACGAACTGATCGAAGTAGTGGGCGTAGGCGCCGGCGGAGCCGTTCTGGTAGACGACGACGAGGGCGCTGCTGAGGTAACTGGCGACCAGTGCCACCAGGAAGGTGGGGATGGTGGTGATGATGCCGGCGATCACGCGGGTGGTGACCACGAAGGACATCGCGTGGACACCGATGACCTCGAGGGCGTCGATCTCCTCGCTGATGCGCATCGAGCCGATCTCGGCGGTCATCCGGCAGCCGGCCTGGATCGCGAAGGCGACGGCGGCGAGGATCGGTGCGAACTCCCGGGTGATGGCGAACGACGAGACCGCTCCGGTGACCGCGCCGAGTCCGATCAGATCCAGGGTGCTGACCGCGATGATCGCGACCGTCGCCCCGGCGGCGATGCCGAGGGCGGCCATCACCAGTGCGGTGCCGCCGCCGACGATGACCGCACCGCGACCCCACGCGAGGTCGGTGACCATGCGGATCGTCTGCCGGGGATACCGAATCGGTGTGACCGGCGCATAGCGGATGGTGAGCCAGACGAAGGTCAGGAACTGGCCGAGGTAGGCCAGGCCGGAGTCGGTGGAGTCGCGGACCCCGCGAATCCATCGGGCCCCCGGGCGCTCATATGTTGACGGAATTCCCACCGACCCCGACGACCTACCTTCCTGCGCATCGGTGCGAAATGAACACCGGTGCCCCCCGACAAAACTGCTCTCAGGAATCGTCTCTGCGTTACCTGGTATAAAATTTTATATCACATGTTCAACCTCATGTGTGCCCCGTCTCATGCGGGCAGAGGGACTCACATGTGGGTCTCAGGGAGGAATCGATCCGGTTCGGTGATCCGGTTCAGTGATCAGTGATCGATCTGGTCGCGACGCGCGAGGACGAGGGCGGTGATCGCCTCGTCGCCGAGACGATGATCGGCGGTGAACCGCACCGTCCCCTTGGAATGGTCGTGATCGGCCAACTCCGGTTCCGCAGCGAGCACCGCGTCCTGGCTGAAGGGATACACGCCGAAATGCTTCTTCGCCCGCATCACCGACAGCAGGGGTTTCCCGCGGTAGGTCAGCGCCGGCATGCCATACCCGGTGCCCTGCTCGGCGTCGGGGACGAGGTCACGCGCGATCGCATAGATCCGCTCGATCTCGTCGCGGTCGGCAGGGTCGAGACCGTCGAGGTAGTCGTCGATCGATCCCATGCCGACTCTCCTCGCTGGTCCGGGGCGGCGACGGTTTGGACTGTTCCCGCAGTTCGCGTAACATAGAACGTCGGGTGTGCGCCGCACGCCGTCCTCGCCGTGTCGGCTGACGCGGCGGCTCGGCAGATGTTGTCCACACCCTAACGGATAAACACGGTTTCAACCGGGCTTCTTGCCCGCGATCGCGCAGATCGCGGGACCGGAGCCAGGATCGCGGAGGACATGGCGAAAAAAGACGGGGCCATCGAGGTCGAGGGACGAGTCATCGAACCCCTGCCCAATGCGATGTTTCGTATTGAGCTGGAGAACGGTCACAAGGTTCTCGCCCACATCAGTGGCAAGATGCGGCAGCACTACATCCGCATCCTGCCCGAGGACCGGGTCGTCGTGGAACTCTCGCCCTATGACCTCGGTCGTGGGCGCATCGTTTATCGGTACAAGTAGGACTTCCTTCCCCGAACACGGGTGAGGACGGCACGGGTGCGGCTTCGTCGTGCCCGGACATTCAAGGAGAAGCGGACGTGAAGGTTCAGCCGAGCGTCAAGCCGATCTGCGAGAAGTGCAAGGTGATCCGCCGTAACGGGCGGGTCATGGTGATCTGCGAGAACCTGCGTCACAAGCAGCGTCAGGGCTGATCACTCGCAACCCTCCGGGTCGCTTGAGAAATCACGACAACTGAATACGAAACACCAGAGCTGAACAAAGACTTGTGAAGCCCTCCTGGCACCAGCACCGACATACGGGTCGGCGCCCACCTCCGGTTCAGAGGCCGGAGCCCCGCAGCATTTCGCAGTAGAAGAGTCGGGGACGGACCAGGAGCAGACCTCTGAGAAGTAAAGGAAATCACGCCACATGGCACGTGTTGCTGGTGTGGATCTCCCCCGCGAGAAGCGGCTGGAGATCGCACTGACCTACATCTACGGAGTTGGGCGTACCACCTCCAAGGAGATCCTCGACGCCACCGGCCTCTCGGCCGACCTGCGCGCCAAGGACCTCACCGACGCAGACGTCGCAAAGCTGCGCGAGTACATCGAAGCCTCGGTGAAGGTCGAGGGTGACCTGCGCCGCGAGGTGCAGGCCGATATCCGTCGCAAGATCGAGATCGGCTGCTACCAGGGTCTGCGCCACCGTCGGGGCCTGCCGGTCCGCGGACAGCGCACCAAGACCAATGCCCGCACTCGTAAGGGCCCGAAGAAGACCATCGCCGGGAAGAAGAAGTAATGCCTCCGAAGTCACGTAGCGCAGGCCCGAAGAAGGGCGCACGCCGTCGCGATAAGAAGAACGTCCCGCACGGCAACGCACACATCAAGTCGACGTTCAACAACACCATCGTTTCGATCACCGACCCCAACGGCAACGTCATCAGCTGGGCGTCGTCGGGTCACGTCGGATTCAAGGGCTCGCGCAAGAGCACCCCGTTCGCGGCTCAGCTCGCGGCGGAGAACGCTGCGCGCAAGGCCGCCGAGCACGGCGTGAAGAAGGTCGATGTGTTCGTCAAGGGACCGGGTTCGGGTCGTGAGACCGCCATCCGTTCCCTGCAGGCCGCCGGCCTCGAGGTCGGCACCATTTCTGATGTCACCCCGCAGCCGCACAACGGTTGCCGTCCGCCCAAGCGGCGTCGGGTCTAGCGGGAAAGGGAGGAAGAGAAACCATGGCTCGTTATACCGGCCCCGCAACAAAGAAGTCCCGTCGTCTGCGCGTCGACCTCATCGGAGGCGACCAGGCGTTCGAGCGTCGCCCCTACCCGCCCGGCCAGCACGGTCGCGCGCGGATCAAGGAGAGCGAATACCTGCTGCAGCTGCAGGAGAAGCAGAAGGCCCGCTTCACCTACGGCGTGCTCGAGAAGCAGTTCCGTCGCTACTACGAGGAAGCCAACCGTCGCACCGGCAAGACCGGTGACGAGCTGCTGAAGCTCCTCGAGTCGCGTCTGGACAACGTTGTCTACCGTGCCGGCATCGCCCGCACCCGTCGTCAGGCCCGCCAGATGGTCAGCCACGGCCACTTCACCGTCAACGGTGTCAAGGTGGACGTGCCCAGCTACCGGGTGAGCCAGTACGACATCATCGACGTCCGTCCGAAGTCGCTGGCCACCACTCCGTTCCAGATCGCCAAGGAGCTCGTCGGCGATCGTCCGGTTCCGGGTTGGCTGCAGGTGGTTCCGTCGACGCTGCGCATCCTCGTGCACAACGTGCCCGAGCGCGCACAGATCGACGTTCCGCTGCAGGAACAGCTCATCGTCGAGTTCTACAGCAAGTAAACGCACGGGGGCTCCGCCCCCGTGTACCCCCGAAAGCCCGCGTGGTTGCGTTGGGTGATCGGGGGCTGGAAGAACTCAAGAATCCAAACAGCACAAGCTGTTCGGTCAACCTTCTACGAAGTCATATAGCGGGCTTCACAAGGAGAAATCCAAGAATGCTCATCTCACAGCGACCCACTCTGACCGAGGAGATCATCGCCGAGGATCGGTCGAAGTTCGTCATCGAACCGCTCGAACCCGGCTTCGGTTACACCTTGGGCAACTCGCTGCGTCGTACCCTGCTCAGCTCGATCCCGGGTGCTGCCATCACCAGCATCCGCATCGACGGTGTGCTCCACGAGTTCACCACGGTGCCCGGTGTGAAGGAAGACGTCACCGACATCATCCTGAACCTCAAGGGCCTCGTGGTCAGCTCCGAAGAGGACGAGCCGGTCACCATGTACGTGCGTAAGCAGGGTCCGGGCACCGTCACCGGCGCCGACATCGTGCCGCCGGCCGGTGTCACCGTGCACAACCCCGATCTGCACATCGCCACCCTGAACGACAAGGGCAAGCTCGAGATCGAGCTCGTCGTCGAGCGGGGCCGCGGCTACGTCCCGGCCGTGCAGAACAAGGCGTCGGGTGCCGAGATCGGCCGGATTCCGGTCGACTCGATCTACTCGCCGGTGCTCAAGGTCACCTACAAGGTCGAGGCCACCCGTGTTGAGCAGCGCACCGACTTCGATCGGCTCGTGCTCGATGTGGAGACCAAGAATTCGATCAGTGCGCGTGACGCGTTGGCGTCGGCGGGCAAGACCCTGGTGGAGCTGTTCGGGCTCGCCCGGGAACTGAACGTCGAGGCCGAAGGCATCGAGATCGGGCCCAGCCCGGCCGAGGCCGATCACATCGCGTCGTTCAGCCTGCCGATCGAGGATCTCGATCTCACGGTGCGGTCCTACAACTGCCTCAAGCGCGAGGGTGTGCACACCGTCGGCGAGCTGGTGGCCCGGACCGAGTCGGATCTGCTCGACATCCGCAACTTCGGGCAGAAGTCGATCGACGAGGTGAAGGTCAAGCTGCACGCACTGGGACTGGCCCTCAAGGACAGCCCGGCGAGCTTTGACCCGTCGCAGGTGGCCGGTTACGACCCGGCGACCGGAACGTGGTCGGACGACGTGTCGTTCGACAGCGACTCCGGTGAGGATTTCGCTGAGACCGAGCAGCTGTAAGGCTGTCGCCAACCCCTGACCTCTCCGTCTCGTGATGGGGAAGTCCCTTCTAGGAGAAGACAATGCCCAAGCCCACCAAGGGTGCCCGCCTCGGCGGGTCGGCGAGCCACCAGAAGGCGATCCTGGCGAACCTCGCCACCTCGCTCTTCGAGCACGGCCGCATCACCACCACTGAGGCCAAGGCCAAGCGCCTGCGCCCGTACGCGGAGAAGATCATCACCCACGCCAAGGCCGGCAAGCTGGCCAACCGTCGTGAGGTGTTGAAGGTCATCCGCGACAAGGACATCGTGCATGTCCTGTTCGACGAGATCGGCCCGAGCTTCGCCGATCGCAACGGCGGTTACACCCGCATCATCAAGACGCTGCCGCGCAAGGGCGACAATGCCCCGATGGCCGTGATCGAGCTGGTGACCGGTGAGACCGTGGCCACCGAGGCCAACCGCGCGAACCGCGTGGCCGCCTCGAAGAAGGCCGACGCCGGGAGCGCAGCGAGCGGGTCGAATGACGCCGCTCCGGCCGCTGAGGCCGAGAACGTCGTCGAGGCCGTTGAGGCCGACGCGTCCGACGCCGCTGTCGAGAACGCCGAGGCCGTGGCCGAGGCCGTCGACGACGAGTCGACCGCTGCGACCGCAGTCGAGGCCGCCGACGAAGGCGCCGATGTCGACGGTGACGCCGAAGACAAGAAGTAGTCGCTGAGCGACAACGCAACGACACGACCCGTCGTCACCGATTCCGGTGACGGCGGGTTCTGTCGTCTCCGCCTCGACATCGGTTATGACGGCACCGATTTCGCCGGGTGGGCCCGGCAGGTCGGGCAACGCACGGTGTGCGAGGTGCTCGAGGACCGGCTCTCGACGGTGCTGCGGGTACCGGTGCGGCTGACCGTGGCGGGGCGCACCGACGCCGGTGTGCATGCCACCGGTCAGGTGTGCCACGCCGACGTGCCCGAGTCCGCGTTGGACACGCGGTCGATCGCCGGTGATCCGTCGAGCCTGGTGGGGCGTCTGGCGAAGATGTTGCCCGATGACGTACGCATCAAGGCGGTCTCGCGGGTGAGTGCGGATTTCGACGCCCGATTCTCGGCGTTGCGCCGGCATTACCGGTATCGGCTCACCGATACGCGGTGGGGTGCCGAACCCGTCGTCGCCCGGACCACCGCCACCTGGCGACAACCCCTCGACGTCGACGCGATGAACGCCGCGTCGCAGGCATTGGTGGGGCTCAACGACTTCGCCGCATTCTGTCGTCGACGTGAGGGTGCGACGACGATCCGTGACCTGCAACGCTTTTCGTGGGAGCGCGATCGGGACGGGGTGCTCGTCGGTCAGGTCAGCGCGGACGCATTCTGCTGGTCGATGGTGCGGTCGCTGGTGGGCGCCGTCGCCTCGGTCGGTGACGGTCGGCGTGACATCGACTGGTGCCGCGCACTGTTGACCGAGCGCGAACGCAGCCCGAAGGTACCCGTCGCGCAGGCCCGCGGGCTGTGCCTGGTCGGCGTCGACTATCCCGCCGACGATGAACTGGCGCAACGTAATGCGGTCACGCGGGATGTGCGGTCGGAGTCCTCTCGCGGGATCTCCGGCGACGCGGCGGCCGGTGATGGCTGCTGCGGCGGCTGAGTCTCACCAGGCTGAGTCTCACCAGGCTTCGGTCACCTGTCCCGCGTCGACATTCCAGCTCCGGTTGAGCCGGACGTGCTCGAGCATCCGCCGGTCATGAGTGACCAACAGCAGTGCGCCGTCATAGGATTCGAGCGCCTGCTCGAGTTGTTCGATGGCGGGCAGGTCGAGGTGATTGGTCGGTTCGTCGAGAACCAGCACGTTGGTGCCCCGGGCCTGCAGCAGTGCCAGTCCCGCACGGGTGCGTTCGCCGGGGGAGAGGTCGTCGACGGGTCTGCTGACGTGGTCGGCGCGCAGCCCGAATTTGGCCAGGAGGGTGCGGATGTCGGCGGTGGTCCAGTCCGGCAGCAACTCCTCGAACCGATCGGTCACGGTCCGTGTGCCCGCGACGAGGGCGCGCGCCTGATCGATCTCGCCGATCGCGATCGAGGTTCCGAGCGCGGCGCTGCCCTCGTCGGGTTCGATCCGGCCGAGCAGCAGCCGCAGCAGCGTTGTCTTACCTGCGCCATTCGGGCCGGTGATCCCGATCCGGTCGCCGGCATTGACCTGCAGCGACACCGGTCCGAGGGTGAAATCCCCGCGGCGCACAACGGCGTTGTTGAGGGTGGCGACGACCGAACTCGCCCGGGGCGCGGTGCCGATGGTGAATTCGAGGACCCACTCCTTGCGGGGCTCGGCGACCTCGTCGAGTCGTGCGATGCGGCTCTCCATCTGCCGGACCTTCTGGGCCTGCTTCTCGCTCGATTCGGTGGCCGCCTTGCGGCGGATCTTGTCGTTGTCGGGGGCCTTCCGGATCGCATTGCGCACGCCCTGACTGGACCACTCGCGCTGGGTACGTGCCCGCGACTCGAGATCGGCCTTCTTGCGTGCGAATTCGTCGTACTCCGCACGCGCGTGTGCCCGTGCGATCGCACGTTCTTCGAGATAACTCTCGTATCCGCCGCCGTAGACGGCGGTGGTGTGTTGCGCCAGATCGAGTTCCAGGACGCGGGTGACGCTGCGGGACAAGAACTCTCGATCGTGACTGACGAGCACGACGCCGCCGCGCATGGAGGTGATCACCGACTCCAACCGGGCCAGCTCGTCGAGGTCGAGATCGTTGGTCGGCTCGTCGAGCAGTGCGATGTCGAATCGCGAGCAGAGCAGCGCGGCCAGCCCGACCCGGGCCGCCTGCCCACCGGACAGCGCCGTCATCGGCGTCGCCTCCGGGTTCACCGTGTCGACGCCGAGGCCGAGGTCGGCGAGCACCGCGGGCAGTCGCTCGTCGAGATCGGCGGCGCCGGTGGCCAGCCAATGATCCAGTGCGGCAGCATAGGTCGCCGCCGGATCGGTGTCGCCGTCGGCCGGTGACGGCTCGGCGAGCGCGGCTGCCGCGGCATCCATCGCGACGGTGGCACGAGTGCAGCCGGTGCGGCGCGCGACGTACTCGCCGACGGTCTCACCGGCGACTCGCTCATGTTCCTGGGGAAGCCAGCCCACGAAGGCGTCGGCGGGCGCGAGCGACACCGAACCCTCCAGCGGGGCGAGGTCACCGGCCAGGATGCGCAGCAGGGTGGTCTTGCCGGCGCCGTTGGCCCCGACCACCCCGATGACATCGCCCGGTGCGACCGTGAGGTCGAGATGATCGAAGAGCGTGCGGTGGCCGTGGCCGCCGGCGATCCCGGTCGCGACCAGTGTTGCGGTCATCGGTCGGTGCCGGGGTCGGGGTGGGTGTGGGTGTCGGTGAGGTAGGCGACGATCATGTCCCCGAGCATCTTTCGCTGATGGTCGCGTTGATCGGTGGCCGCGAGATCGCGGTCGAACAGGGTCTTCCAGGTGTAGCGGTTGGCGACGCGGAAGAAGCAGAAGCTGCTGATGGCCAGGTGGACGTCGAGGGCGTCGACGTCGGTGCGGAAGATGCCCCGTTCGCGGCCGGCGTCGAGAATTCGGGTGAGGACGTCGAGAGCCGGATTACCCAGTCGCGCAACACTGGACGTGTGTTTGAGGTGGACCGCGCGCAGGATGTTCTCACCCGCGACGATGCGGATGAAGTCCGGATTGCGGTCGTGGTGATCAAAGGTGAGTTCGGCGACGTGGCGGAGCGCGGCCACCGGATCGTCGGCGATGTGGGTGACCTTCTGCTCGAGTCGCCGGATGCGGCCGTAGGAGGCATCGAGGACCGCCTGGTAGAGCCCGTCCTTGTCGCCGTAGTAGTAGTAGATCATCCGCTTGGTGGTGTGCGTCTTGGCGGCGATCTCGTCGACCCGGGCGCCGGCGTAACCCTTGTCGGCGAACTCCTTGGTGGCGACCTTGACGATGTCGGCCTTGGTGCGTTCGGCGTCGCGGCGTCGGGCTGAGGGAGCGGTCACACATGAACTCTATCGTTCGTACACTCACGGGTGTCCCGCGGCGACGGGATGCCCGGCCCCGGACCGCTGGTTTCGTCATTGACAGCGCTCTCTTGTTCGTCGACGGCGCTCGCCACCACGTTGACAGCGCTTGCCACGACGTTGACAGCGCTTACGAAAGCGCTGTCAACGTGGAGCAGAGCGCTGTCAACGTGCGATAGAGCGCTGTCAACGTGGGACAGGGCGCTGTCAGCGGTGCCCGGGTCAGGCACTGCGGCGGTCGGCGAGATCCCGTGCGGCGAGATCCCGGGACGCCTGGTCTTCGGCGGCGATGAGTTCGGCGATGTGGCGGGTCATCCGGTCGGCGTCGGGTTCGATCCCGGTGAACAGGCGCAGGGCGTCGACGGCCTGCCCGACCGCCATTCCATCGCCGGGCAGGGTGCGGGCACCCACCGCGCGTGCGGCCGCGATGAGTTCGGTGATCACCGGACGGTAGACCACGTCGGCGACCCAGAGGTCCGGCCGCAGGAGCGCGGGGTCCACCGCGATCCCGGGATGGTGGGCCATCCCGATCGGGGTGGCGTGCACCAGACCGTCGGCGACGGGGAGTGCCGCCGGGATGGAATCGATTCCGCCCGAGGTGATCTCGGTGTCGAACAGTGACCGCATCGATGCGGCGAGGGCCGCGGACCGGGTGGTGTCGGTGTCGACGAGGTGGAAGTGCCCGACCCCGGCGTGCAGCATCGCGTAGGCGACGGCCGAACCCGCGCCGCCCGCCCCGATCTGCACCACCGATCCGCGCGCCACGGGCGCGGAACCGTCGACGGGGGTGCCGAGTCCTCGGTCGAAGCTGCGCGCGAAGCCGGACCAGTCGGTGTTGTGGCCGATCATCCGGCCCTCGTCGAACACGACGGTGTTGACCGCGCCGAGACGTTGCGCGTCGGGGGAGAGCTCGTCGAGATGGGCCAGCACTCGCTGTTTGAACGGGTGGGTGACATTCATGCCGACGAGTCCGGCCGCGGCGGCCCGGTCGAGGACGGCGCCGAGGTCCAGGGTCGCCGCCGAGGCGGCGGGGACGTCGAGCACGAGGTAGCGGTAGTCCAGGCCGTGGTGGGCCGCCTCCCGCTCGTGCATCGGTGGGGTGAGGGAGCGGGCGATCCCTTGCCCGATCAGCGCGGCGACCTGGACTCCGCTGGTGGTGCGGCGAGCGGCGGAGGTGAACTCGGTGTCGAACGGTGTGGTGTCGAGCATCGGTAGGTCTTTCTGGTGATCGGGGTCGGGATCGTCCCGCCCGGGATGGATGGTGGAAGGTCAGGCCATGCTGGGCGTCGCCGCGGGTGACGCGGTCGCGCCTGCGTGCGGGGCCGGCTTCTCGCCGAGGCTCATCGTGTCGGTCTTGTGTGTCTCGATGGCGGTGGCCGCCGCGAGCGCGGCCAGCAGCGAGAAGGCGGCGACGACGATGGCGACCGGGAGCCAGCCCAACCGCCCCTCACCGAGGATCGCCGCGGCGATCAGCGGCAGGAATCCGCTTGCCATGAAACCGATCTGGGTGCCGATGGCCACACCCGAGTAGCGGACCCGGGCCGGGAACATCTCGGAGTAGAAGGACGGCCACACGGCGTTGGCGGCGGCGTAGACGACCGACTGGATGAGCAGGGTGGCGAACAGGATGGCCCAGAACGATCCGGTGGTGATGATCATCAGATACGGGAAGGCCAGGATGGCGCAGCCGAGCGCACCGCCGATGAACACCGGCTTGCGTCCGATGCGGTCGGACGCAAGGCCCCAGAGCGGCTGGCTGAACAGCATCACCAGGTTGGCGACGACGCTGACGATCAGCATGGAGGTCTTGGAGACCGCGAAGTCGGTGGTCGCGTACTTCAGGGCGAAGGTCGAGAACAGTGTGCTCATCACCGAGACGGTGGCGCAGGCGATCACGCGGAGCAGGGTGCGCCAGTGGAAGCGCAGCAGCACCAGCAGCGGGATGTCGGAGACGCCCTCGGACTCCTTGACCTTCTCGAAGACCGGGGTCTCGGGCATCGAACGGCGGATCAGGTAGGCGACGATCATGACGACGGCGCTGAACCAGAACGGGACGCGCCAGCCCCAGCTGAGCAGGATGTCCTCGGGCAGGGCGGCGACCGGGATGAAGGCGAGGGTGCCGACGAGCAGGCCGGCCTGGGTGCCGTTGAGCGTCCAGCTGGCGTAGAAGGCGCGCTTGCCCTGATCGGCGTGCTCGACGGTGAGCGAGCTGGCGCCGGACTGCTCACCCGCGGCCGAAAGGCCCTGCAGCAGGCGGAGAGTCACCAGCGCGATGGGGGCGGCGATGCCGATGGCGTGGTAGTCGGGGAGGCAGCCGATCGCGAAGGTGGCCAGGCCCATCAGGATGAGGGTGAACACCAGCACGCGCTGGCGGCCGATCCGGTCACCGAAGTGACCGAGGACCACCGCGCCGATCGGGCGGGCGATGTAGGCGACGCCGAAAGTGGCGAAGGATGCCAGGGTTCCGGCCGTCGCGGAGAAGTCGGGGAAGAAGATCTTGTTGAACACCAGCGCCGAGGCGGTGCCGAAGATGAAGAAGTCGTAGTACTCGACCAGGCTGCCCATGAAACTGGCGAGGGCCGCCTTGCGCGGCTGGGCGGCCGGCAGGTCGGGGGTTGTCGTGGTCATCAGTCCTCCAAGGTGTGCTCGCCGACACGTGGTGCCGTGCGTGTGACTGACGATACAAAGGACTTTCGTCCCGGTCAAGACAACTAACCAGATCGTTCATAAAAACTTTGAATTGCCTGGTGGAAGGGGTTTGTGTTGTGGCGGGGCGTCGAGATTGTTCGGGCAGCGATGAACCATCTGGTACATTCGGCACCACGTGTTCCAGCTCACAGGAGGCGGCAACCGTGTCCCTGACCCAGTCCCTGAACGGCGGTGCCCGCGACGTGGCGATCCCGGCGGCTCGCACGTCGATCGCCACGGTGTGCCTGTCCGGCACCCTCGACGACAAGCTCGATGCGATCGCCGCCGCCGGCTTCGGCGGGGTCGAGATCTTCGAGCCCGACCTCGTCGCGTCACCTCGACGCCCGGCAGAGCTGGCGCGGGCAATCGGCGATCGGGGGCTGCGGATCGACCTCTATCAGCCCTTCCGCGATCTGGACTCCGATGATCTGAAGCGGTTCGACCGCAACATGATTCGGCTCGAGCGTAAGTTCGACGTGATGGACGAGCTCGGTTGCGAGCTGCTCCTGGTGTGTTCGTCGCCGCTGCCGTCGGCGGCGGCCGACGATGCACTCCTCGTCGACCAGCTCGGCGCCGCCGCGCAACGTGCCGCCGAGCGGGGCAAGCGCATCGCGTATGAGGCCCTCGCGTGGGGACGTCACGTCAACGACTATCGGCACGCCGCCGGCATCGTTGCCGCCGTGGGGAATCCGGCCCTCGGAACGTGTCTGGACAGCTTTCACATCCTGTCACGCGGCGCGGATCCGTCCGCGATCGCGGATCTGCCCGCCGACTCGATCTTCTTCCTGCAACTCGCCGACGCGCCACAGATGACGATGGATCTGCTGCAGTGGAGCCGTCATCATCGTTGCCTGCCCGGTCAGGGGAATTTTGATCTGACCGGCTTCATGCATCACGTCCTCGCCGCCGGCTACGACGGGCCGTGGTCGCTGGAGGTGTTCAGCGACGTCTTCCGCCACGCGGATCCGGAGCGCACCGCCCGCGACGCGCATCGCTCACTGCGCTACCTCGCCGAGTCGACCGGGGCGTCCACCGGTGCCCGCCGGGCCGATCCGCCGGTGGCCGGCGGGGTGGTGTCGATCCGGGTGGCGGCCGGCCCGACGTCGGCACCCGCGGTGGGAGAAACGTTGCGGCAGATCGGTTTCGATCTCGGCGGCATCGACAGCAGGACCGGACTGCAGCTGTATCGCGACTCCGATCTCGCGATGGTGGTGGATCCGACCGTGGGCACCGTGTGGACCGCGCCCGGAGCCGCCGGCGCCACCCCGACCGTCGCGCAGATCGGTCTGCGGACCGACGATCCGGCGGCGTGGGCCGCGCGTGCGGCCGAGTTCGACGTGCCGGTGGCCCCCGTCGCCGCGCCGGGCGGGAGCCGGGACCCGTCGGTGGCCGAGGTCGTCCGCCTCGACGTGACCGACGCCTTGTCGATCGACCTGCGCCCGGCACCGTCGGCGGCGCTCTGGCAGCGCCACTTCGACCTCGTTCCGCGCACCGCGACCGAGCCGCCGTCGCTCTACACCGGCGTCGATCACGTGGGGATCGGCATGAGCCCGGCCGACTGGGAGGGCGCGATGCTGTTGCTGCGCTCGGTGTTCGGGATGGCCGTCGAGGACGGCCTCGACGTCCCCGATGCCGTCGGCACCATGCGCAGCCAGGCACTCACCTCCGGTGACGGCGAGGCAGCAGTGGTGCGATTCGTCGCATCCCTGGTGCCGTCACGACTCGACGGGGCCGGCCCGCCCCGTCGGCGCGGTGGGCTCACGCATGTGGCCTTCGCCTGCGACGACATCATCGCGACCGCCCGGGCATGCGGTGAGCGGGGATTGAGCGCACTACCGATCCCCGAGAACTATTACGACGACCTGCAGGCGAGATGCGATCTGGCACCGGAGATCGTCGACGACCTCCGGCGCCATCACATCCTGTACGACGCCGACGACACCGGCGGGGAGTTCTTCCACTTCTTCACCCCGACCATCGACGACGAACTGTTCTTCGAGGTCGTCTGCCGTCGCGGGGGCTACCGCGGATACGGGGAGGTCAACTCCCCGGTCCGGGTGGCGGCGGCACTGGCTGCCGGCGGTTGAGGTAGCCGGCGGTTGAGGTCGGTCAGCTACGAAGCTTGCGGCCCTGCGGATCGCGCACGCTGCCGACGAACATCATGATGGCGTCGACGAAGACCCAGATGCCGATACCCGCGAGGATGAGCCAGCCGATGAGGAACAAGAAACCACCGAAGGCCGCCCCTCCTCCACCGGTGGACGCCGCTGCTGCGATCGCACCGACGATGATCAGGAACCAGCCGAAAACGTTGCCGCCGAGCTGGAAGCAGGCGATCTTCATGTCGCCGATGTAGAAGCGTCCGGCGGCGAAACCACCGAGGAACAGCTGCAGGAGCCCGGCGGTCAGCTTGCTCTTGTCCGACAGCGGCTCACCGGTCAGCGGGTCGACGTTGTATGCGCCGTAGCCCGGTTGGGCGCCGTACGCGCCGTAACCCGGCTGGGCCCCGTAACCCGGCTGGGCCCCGTAGGCGGGCTGGGCGCCATAGGGCTGCGCACCGTATCCCGGCTGGGAACCGTAACCGGGCTGGGAACCGTAACCGGGCTGGGAACCATAGCCGGGCTGGGAACCATACGGGGACTGGCCCTGATCGCCCGGCTGTCCGGGGTGCTGCGGATAACTCATGCGCCCATACTCTCACGGCTTCCCGGGATCGGGCGTCCTGGCGTCATCCTTCTGACAGACCCGGGGACGTCATCGATTCAGGTGGCGCTGCGTTCGTCCTCGATGGCGTCGAGGACGGCCTCGACGGTCTCCTCGTCGCCGACGAACTCCTCGGGACGGACCCCGCCGGTCGACATCAGTTCACGCCAGTTCTGCGGATCGAAATCCACCGGATCGGTCCGTTCCAGGAAACCGGTGACCACCTGCACGAACCGTTCGGGGTCGTCGTGGAAGGGGAAATGTCCCGCGTTCGGGAACGGCACGAGTTCCGAATGCGGTATCGCGGCATGGCCGATCAGCGCGTGCTCGTAGGGGATGACGGTGTCCTTCTCGCCCCAGATGAACAGCACCGGCAGCCGTTCGGTGAGGTAACACCGGTCGAGCATGGTGACGGCCTGCCCGCGCCAGTCGACGACGGCCCGCAGGGTCCGCAGGAAAGCCGCGGAGGCGTGCGGATCGGCGAGATCGCCGAGGACCCGGACGAGGTCCTCGTGGTCGTTGAGTGCGTTCTTCGGGGAGATGGACCGGGGGACGAAGGGAACGTGCGGCAGCGACACCAGGGCCGAGGTCGCGGTACGAACGGCCGGCATCACGCCGGGAATACGCAGCAGGGTGAGGATCTCGTTGACCACCGGCAGCGTCGCCAATCGCAGGGCCGGGTTCACCTCCCGGGTGACACCGCCGGCCGCGACGAGTACGAGCCGCTCGGCGAATCGCGGGAACTGATAGCAGAACTGCATGGCGACACCACCGCCGAGCGAATGTCCGACGACGGTGACCTTGTTGATGCCCAGCACGACGAGCAGATCGCGCATGCCGTTGGCGAAGGCCGGGACGGAGTAGTCGGCGCGCGGTTTGTCCGAGCGGCCGTGCCCGAGGAGGTCCGGTGCGATCACCGTGTAGTGCTGGGCGAGCATCGGGATGATCTCGTTCCAGGTCGACGAGTTGTCGCCGATGCCGTGGATCAGCAGCAATGCCGGACCGCTCCCGGCGATCCGGTAGGCGCGTCGATATCCGTGGATCGTGTGGTACTCCACCCGTACCTCGGTGTCGGAGACCGGCCGCAGGTTGGGGGTGGCCGACGCCTTGGGGCGGGTGGCTGTGGGACCCGGGGGCTGTGGTCCGGACACGGTGAACTCCTCGACTTCACGGCGTTGTGAAAACGCTTGTCGGCGGTTTTCTTCCGCCGGATTCTAACTGTCGAGTTAACACCAGGTTGGGACTTTTCGCCCGTCGTGTTGCATCGAGTTAACGTGCCGGCGAAACCCTCGGCGGGCCCCGGCTGCGGCGGCGTCGCGCTCCGCGCACGACCTAGGGTGGACGGTGATGAATCCCTTCGACATCGACTCGTTTCTCGCGACCGGCGGCGTGATCGGCCTGTGCGTGCTGATGTTCGTCGAGACCGGCATCCTGATCGGGTTCCTGTTTCCCGGTGACTCGGTGCTCTTCACCGCCGGAGTCCTTGCCGCCCAGCCGAATCCGTTCGCCTCGGTGTGGTGGCTGTGCATCGTGGTGCCGATCTCGGCCGCCCTCGGCGATCAATGTGGCTACTTCATCGGTCGGCGCGTCGGCCGGTCGGTGATCGAGGGACGGATGCTGGCGGCGGTCGGACCCGACTACATCGACCGCACGCACCGCTACTTCGAGCGTTATGGGCCGCTGACCGTCTTCTTCGGCCGTTTCATCGGCGTCGTGCGGACGCTGACCCCGCTGGTCGCCGGGTTCAGCGGCATGCCGCATCGGGTGTTCACCCTGTTCTCGATCCTCGGCAGTTTCTGCTGGGCCGCCGGGATCATCCTCCTCGGATACTTCCTCGGCCAGGTACCGCTGATCCGCGATCACCTCGAGGTGTTCATCATCGCGTCGGTCCTGACGGTGGCCGTTCCGATGGCGATCGGGGTGACGCGCCGTTATCTGCAGCGGCGGCGGGGAGCGGCCCGGAACGAGGTGGGTGATCGCGAGGCGGGCGGTCAGCCGTAGAACGGCTCCTCGTGCCGCATCGGGGCGAAGTCGTCGGCCACCGTCGCCGCGAGGTCGACGAAGGCGTGGCGGGTGGCCTTGCTGACCAGTTCGAGGTCCACATCGGCACCCTCGGAGAGGTGGTCGTCGAACGGGATGACGTGTACCGCACGGCAGCGGGTGAGGAAGTGCTGCGCGAGTTGATCGGTGTCGATCGTCGACGCCCCGGGACGCGACGCGCTGAGCACGACGATCGCTCGGGACACCAGATGCCCGTGCCCGTGCGCCTGTAACCAGTCGAGCGTCGCGCCGGCGCTGCGGGCCCCGTCGAGCGCCGGTGAGGACACCAGGATGATCGTGTTCGCGAGGTCGAGCACGCCACGCATCGCCGAGTGGGACAGTCCGGTGCCGCAGTCGGTGATGATCAGGTTGTAGAACCGCTGCAGGATGGTGATGACGCCGCGGTACTCCTCTTCGCTGAACGCCTCGGCCATCGCCGGATCCCGTTCGGAGGCGAGAACCTCCAGTCGGCTCGGCGCCTGCGACGTGTGGGCCCGGACGTCGCTGTAGCGGTAGACATTGTCATCGGCGAGCAGGTTGCGCACCGTCGACGCGGTCTGCTGTGGGACGCGCTGGGCGAGGGTCCCGAGATCCGGGTTTGCGTCGACGGCGATCACCCGATCACCACGCAGCGACGCGAACGTCGAGCCCAAACCGACTGTGGTGGTGGTCTTTCCGACGCCGCCCTTGAGGGAGAGCACCGCGATGCGATAGTCGCCGCGGACCGGCCGGCGCAGCCGCTCGAGGAGCTGCTGATGGCGCAGATCCTCGGCGGAGTCGCCCGGGTTGATGGTCCCCGCCGAGAGGGTGTGGACCGCACGTCGCCAGCCTCGGCTGGGCGCCCGACGGGCCTTGCGCAGCAGCGCGACCTCGTCGAGGGTGGGCCCGGGCGCATGGAATCCGTTCGGCGCCGGTGCGGGAGTCGGTGGTGCGGATGCGTGTACGGGTGCGAGGTTCGGCGACGGGACGAATGCCGGTGGGGGCGGGCCGAATCCGGTCCCGGGTTGCGGGTGATGGGTCGCGGGCATCGGCTCGGGTGGGGGAGCCGATGGCGGAGTGGCCGGCGGGAACACTCCCGTTTCCGGTGCGACGGTCGGGTGCGGCATCGGATACCCGGGGGCCACCGCGACCGGTGCGCCCGGTCCCGGGGCGGCGTCGGGCGGGGTCGGGTGCACGGGTGGGGTCGGGTCGACGGGCGGCACCGGAGCGAACTGCAACCAGGGCGGCGGCATCGGTGCCGGGAGATCCGGTCGGGTCGGTTCCTGTTGCGCCGTGTGGTCGTGAGTCATCGTTCCCCCTGCCCTCGATGGGACCTTGGTCATTGCTCCTGGGTCCATTGCTGCTGGTGATCGCAGTTCGGCGAGTTTATACACGGCGCCGCCGTCGACGAACGGTCTCGGGTGAGATTCGCCGAACCGGGGGCCTGTGGATTGTTGCGCTGCACGGCCTGTGATCTGTGGCATCATCTCATCTCACTGTGATCGGCGCCCGATTCATCCCAGTCGACCGAGATGCCGGTGAAAAGAATTTCGGTCGAGATGGAACCGATGAGGCGGGACGCGCGTCCAACGTGAGGAATCAAGAGGGGGACATGATGATTGATCACGCCGACCCGCCGGTGCACGGCGGTGACCATCCGACGTCGAGCGCGCGATCCCGAGATGGCGGTGTCTCGGTGGTGACCACCGCCGAGGGACTCCCACTGACGGTGCGCATCGCCGACGCGCGGTTGTCGAGCCCGCCGCAGGCGCTGGCCGACGAGATCCTCCGGCTGTGCCGACAATCGTCGATGGCGGCCGGGATCGCGCTGCGCCTACAGTTGGCACAGTCGGGCACTCCTGCCGACGTCCTGGACTCGCTGGGCCTGCCCACGCCGGACGATCTGGCCGGGCAGGAACTCCGCGATGATGACGATCACGGCGCCCCGGCGTCCTGGCTGCGGTCGGTGTAGGCGAGATGACCTGGGCGATGGACGAATTGGAGGCCCGCGCGGCGTCGCAGTTGGGACGTCTGCAGGATTTCTCGGAGGCGCTGGCCGGGATTCGGGTGCGGGAGACCTCGGCCGACGATCTGGTGACCGTCGAGGTGGACGGGGCAGGGGCACTGACCGGACTGTGGCTTGCCGATGTCCCCGCCGGATTCGGCGGGATGCGCCTCGGCGAATCGATCGCGGCGACCGCGATGCGCGCGGCGCATCGCGCCTTCGCCCGGCGGGCCGAACTGACCGAGGATTTCGCGGCCGCGTTCACCGGGTGAACCGGCAACCACATCACCACGCACCACATCAACACGCATTCACATCGACCACGCCGGCGACGTAGGTGTGTTGGATCAACGAAGTCGATCAACCCAGCCGATCAACAAGGGGGAGAACGTGGACGACGTCACAGTCACTCCGGGAACGCTCGAAGGTTTCGCGGCCACCCATGCCGCGATCGGAGCCGCGGTGGCCTCGGCGGGGGCGGTGAACGCTGCGGCCACGACAGCGGCCATGGTCCCCGTCTTCGGTCTCATCGGGCAGGAGTTCTTGGGCGCCTTCATCGGCGCACAGGCCAATCACCTTCTGTCCGTGGGCAATCTCGCGGCGGTTCACGCCGCCACGGCGGCCGGGGCGGTGGCCGGTCTCGCCGAGTTCGAGGCCGTCGACGCCGCCAATGCCGCCACGCTCCGGGCGGGGCGGTGACCGGCGGGAACCCCGGCGCCCCGGGGCCGGCGCCGGCGATCCCCGCCGCATCGGAGATGTCGGTCAACGACATGATCGCCGCGACACCGCTGGGACCCATCCTCGACCGGCCGGTCGGCGAGGTGCTCGCCGGGCTGGGACTGCCGCCACTGCCCCAGTTGCCGTCACTTCCGCCGATGCCCGGTCTACCACCGCTGCCCGTCATCGACGTGGGTCAGCTCGTCAAACCCATCGTCGATCTGCTCGGGGGCTTCGGTACCGGCGACCTGTCGGCGGCCGAGTTCGACCCCACCACGATCTTCGACGGACTGTCGACGGTCCTCGAGACGTCGATGTCGATGGCCCAGGCGGCGATGAAGATCGGGGACCAACTCTGGAGCGGTCAGGCGTCGATGTCGGCGATCGCGAAGACGGGGGAGGCCGGAGTCGACGGTGGGCGCCTGGCCACCCAGGGCACCGGGATGTCGATCGACATCCAGGCCGCCGCGGGCATCGTCGCGGCCGGTGTCGCGGCGCTGCAGGCGGTCCTGGTCGCCACCATCGGCCGGATCACCGCCGCGGTGGCGTTGTCGGGTCCCGCCGCGCTGCCGGTGGCGGTGTCGCTGGCCGGGGCCGGGCTCGCCGAGGCGTCCGCGGTCGTGGCCGCCACGCGCGCCCAATTGCTGGCACCCACAACGCATATGACGGTCAACGGTGCACCCGTCCCGGTGACCGGGGCACCCGCGGTGACCGCGGGATCGTCGCCGTCTCCGTTCGCGATGGCGGGCACGGTTCTCGATGCCCTGTCGCCGCTGGTGTCCACCGCGGGGCAGGTCCCGTCCATGGTGGCCGCACCGCTTCGGCAGGCGCTGACCGCGGCCGGCCCCGCGATGCGGCCCGCGGCGTATGAGACCACGACCACGACGGCCGGCGCCCCCGTCGGCGGACGAGGCGCCGAGGCCGGCCGCACGATGACGGCGGGCGGCGGAAGCGCGCCGAACGGCGGTGGATCGGGCGGCGGTGGTGTCGGTGTCCCGGCGGTGCCGTTGGGCGCGGCCCGGCCGTCGGTACCGACGATGGTCGGCGCCACCGAGCCGGCCGCCTTCTCCCCGGGATCGGCCGTGCGAACCGCGGCGGTGGCGAGTGCACCGATGCCCGCCTCGATGGCGCCGCTGGCGGCGGCCGGCGCGGCCCGCGGAGCTGGCGTGTCCGGCGATCCGCACGACATCCCCGACTATCTGGTCACCGAGGACAACGGGGTGCGGGTGGTCGGCCTGGTGCCCGACGTGGCACCGCCGGTGCTCGGCGCCGACGCGGAGGCCGAGACCGAACCCGGCCCCGACATCCGTCTGCAACTCGGTCTGGACCTCCCACGGTCCTGATGGCCGTCATCCCTCGTTCCCTCGAACCCGCCCCCGATCCCCTGGAGTCCTCATGTCATCTCGGTTCCTCGCCATCGATCCATCCGAAGTGGCCTCCGCTGCAGCCGATCTCGACCGGATCGCACAGCGATTGACCGATGCGCTCGGAATGGCGCGACCAGTCACCGCGGTGACCGCGCCGGCGCGTGACGAGGTGTCGGTGGGCACCGCCGCGGCGGCCTCGGAACTCGGGACGCAGTTCGGCGTCGACGCCGCCTCGGGAATCCACGAGTTACGCAAGATCGCCGCGGTGCTGCGCGCTGCGGCCTCCGGCATGGACGCCGCCGACGATGCGAACGCGGCCGGGTTCCGATGACCGGATTCACCGGAGTCATCTGGGATGCGCGGACTCCTCGGCGCCTCGCCGACGATCTCGGTGCCGGACCGGGCGCCGCGCCACTCCACGAGGCCGCCGCGTCCTGGCTGGCGCTTGCCGACGAATTCGGCACGGCGGCAGCGGAATACGCATCCATCGTCTCCCGGCTGCGTGAGCACTGGGAATCGGGGGCGGCGCAGCCCGCGCTGGATCACCTCGCGAGGGTCACCGGGTGGCTGGTCGAGGCCGCAGCACGTGCCACGACCACGGCGTTGACGCTCGGTGCCCAGGCCGCCGCCGTGGATGCCGCCCGCCTGGCGATGCCCGACCTCGGTGAGATCGACCTCCTCGCCTCGATCGCCGACGCCGCGCTGTCGGTGACGGCACTGACGCCCCTGGCGACCGGCGCCGCCGCCCATGCCGAGCGGGCGGTCCACGACCAACGGATGCGCGCCGCCCGGGTGATGGAGGCCTATGAGGCGGCCGGAACGCCGCTGTGCACCCGGCCACCGGAGGCCGCACCGGCGCCGATCGTGGTGTCCGATGCCGCCCTCGTCGCCGAGCGGCACCCGGCGCCGCGGCCTCCGGTCCAGGAGCATCACCACCCGAACGCCGCGAGCGCCTCCGGTGCCGGATCGCTTGCCGCAGCCATGATTCCGGCCGTCGCGGTGCCACGCGGCAACTACCACCCGGTGGTGCCGACATCGTCTCCGGTGGCACCGGTGGCGACGGCGCCGAAGGTCTCCGACGACGCGCTCGCCCCCTCCGCCGGTCTGCCGCCACCGGTGTCGCCGGCGGCGCCGACCGTCGGTGAGCGGGCCACCGTACGTACGGTCGTCGACGCCGAGACCATGCCGGCGGCCGGGGACTCCGCGGAGGTGCCGCAGACGTGGGCGGAGGTGGCGGTGGCCGCGGGGCCCGCGCCCGGCGCGCCGGATTCCCGATACATGACCCAGACGGTGACGCCGGCCGAGGGGAGCGGTCGATGATCGCGACCTCGATCCGACTCGACACCGGTGCCGCGGTCAGGCTCGCCCAGCGGTGTGGGATGACCGACTGGCCGGTGGCGATGGCGGTGTACCCGAGCGCGGACCGGATCGACGAGGCGACGGCGGCCGCAGCTCACGCCGATCGCATCCTCGAATCCTCCGGGCTGCTGGACGCGGGCCGGCCGGCCGCGTGGGTGAGCGACGCCGTCGAGGTCCTCGCAGACCCGGAGCGTGAGCTCGAGATCCGCACCGTCGCAACCGATACGGTACGCCGCGCCTGCCTCGTCCGGCGCGGCACCCTGCACACGCTCGTCATCGACGATGGTGCGCAGATGGAGCTGGGGCTCGTCGAGGCCGCCGACACCGCGCGACTCGGCGAACTGGTGAGCCGCGACGTGATACCGGCGCTACACGGGGTGTGCCCACCGCTGCGGATCGGCGATATCAGCGCTCCGGCAGACGAACTCGCACAAGTACTGCGGCATTCCGGGGACCGGGCGGCGCTGGGTTCGGCACTGGCCGGCATCGGTGCCGATCCGGCCGACACCGCGCAGCTGTGCGCGGCCCTCCTGTCGTGCCGGCGGAGAACCGAGATCGTGGCGGTCGGCAGGGCCGATCACCGCGCGGTGCACAGTCGTGGGACCGTCGGCATCGCCGACACCGAACGTGGACGAATCCTGTTCAGTCCCAACAAATCTCCTGACGGGAGCGTGTGGACCACCATCACCTCCGGGATCGATTCTCGCATCGGCCGGGCCATCGCCGGGCTGCTCGAGACCATCCCGGGCGGTGGGTGGTTTCCGTGACCTCGTCAGGTCCCGACGGGGTCACCGCCCCGACGGGAATCATTCAGTGGCACCCGCCCGGGTTGTCGCTTCGGGGGCATCGCGATGCCGGTGCCGACATCTATGAGGAGGAGCACCGATGAATCTCAATGGAGCTGTTGATCTCGACGTCGCGTCGGGAATGTCCACCGCGCAATCGGTTTCGCAGATCGTCGACGAGATGCAGGGCATCATCCGGCAGATCGCCGGCACCGCGTCGACCGGCATGGCCAGTTGGAACGGCCGGGCGTCCACCGCCTTCGACTCCACCCACTCGGACTGGAACTCGTCGGCGACGGCACTGAACCAGGCCCTCGACGACATCCGGACGCAGTTGACCGCCGGTTTCACCGGTTACGAGGACCACGACGGGGCCGCGGCGGGAGGGTTCGGCGGTCAGGGTCCGCTCAACCTGTAGACCCGCCCCGACCCCGGCACACCCATTCACCCACTCATACACATCGCATCACGACAGAAGGAGATCGACATGTCCGGAAGAATCCGATACGACTTCGGCGCCCTCGGTGACCTCGAGGGCGGTCTCGGCGCCCAGTTCAACCGCCTCGAAGACCTCGCATCGCAGCTCAAGACCCAGGTGGCCGCGCTCGACGGCAACTGGCATTCGCCAGCGGCGAAGCAGGCCTACGACCAGGCGCAACAGACCTGGGACCGGGTCTTCAGCGGGTCCCGGGAGCAGTTGCTGGGCATCCAGCGCGGCGTCACCAACGCCCGCACCGTCATGGCCGACACCGACAGCACCATCGCGCGGGGCTTCGGTGGACTCGCCTGAGGTCTGAGGGCGAAGACTCTCGATCCCGTCGCCCGGCCGGGCGACGGGATCGAGAGCGGGCGACGGCGGCCGGTCGGAGGAGGACCGCGCGCCCACCCCGGCCGCGCTCATCCCGGCTAGAGTCGGTGTGTTCATCGCCATCTGGGCATGTCCGGCAATTGGGAGGAAGTCGTGTCCGCCGAGGGGTCCAAGAAGGCCATCATCGCGGCGCTGTCGGCCAACGCCGGCATCGCCGTCGCCAAATTCGCCGGATTCGCGATCACCGGTTCGTCGTCGATGCTCGCCGAGGGTGTGCACTCGGTGGCCGACACCGCCAACCAGGGATTGCTGCTCGTCGGCCAGAATCGGGCGGGCAAACGCGCCGACAAACTGCACCCGTTCGGCTACGGCCGCAGCCGCTACTTCTACTCCTTCATCGTCGCACTGGTGATCTTCGCCCTCGGATCCCTGTTCGCCCTGTACGAGGGTGTCGAGAAGATCACCCACGCACACGATCACGGCCTGGAATCGCCACTGGTCGCCGTGATCATCCTGCTGGTCGCGATCTGCCTGGAGTCCTACAGCTTCGCCACCGCCGTGCGCGAATCCCGACCGCTGAAGGGATCGGCGAGCTGGTGGCGATTCATCCGCAACTCCCGCAATCCCGAACTGCCGGTGGTGCTGCTCGAGGACACCGGGGCGCTGATCGGTCTGGTCCTGGCCCTCGGTGGTGTCGGGTTGACCATGATCACCGGCGACGCGATCTGGGACGGCATCGGCACCGTCTGCATCGGTGTGCTGCTCGGCGTCATCGCGATCGTGCTGATCGTCGAGATGAAGAGCCTGCTGATCGGTGAGGGTGCCACCGACGAGGAGGAACGCCAGATCCTCGACGCCCTCGCCGCCGACGGCGTGGACCGGGTGATCCACATGAAGACCCAGTACCTCGGACCCGACGAACTGCTCGTGGCGGCCAAGATCGCCATGCCGCCCTCGGCGGACCTGGCCACGGTGGCCACCGCGATCGACGATGCGGAGGGACGGATTCGCGCGGCGCTACCGCAGGCGCGGATCATCTACCTCGAACCCGACATCGACCGCAGCGGTCTCGGCCAAGGGTGAGCTGCCGGGCCGACATGTCCTTGGGCCGAAGGCGAATTGCGCGCGGGTGAGCTGTCGGTCCGATAGCGTCGGGGAGATCACGTCCACACCGGCGCTCACGTGCGCCGAGGAGATGAGGAGGTCGAGCGCATGGCGAACCCGTTGACGCGCATAAAATCGGTGGAACAGTCGATGGCCGACACCGACGAGCCCGGCCACCAACTCCGCAAGAACCTCACCGCCTTCGACCTGATGGTCTTCGGCGTCTCGGTGGTGATCGGTGCCGGTATCTTCACCATCACCGCGACGACGGCGGGCAACAAGGCCGGACCCGCGATCTCGTTGTCGTTCATCATGGCCGCCATCGCGTGCGCGCTCGCCGCGCTCTGCTACGCGGAGTTCGCCTCGACGGTGCCGGTGGCCGGCTCGGCCTACACCTTCGGCTACGCCACCTTCGGGGAGTTCCTCGCCTGGATCCTCGGATGGGATCTCATCCTCGAATTCGCGGTCGGCGCATCCGTGGTGGCCAAGGGGTGGTCGTCGTATCTGGGCAGCGTCTTCGGATTCTCCGGCGGCACAGTCGATGTCGGATCGGTGACGATCGACTGGGGAGCGGTCATCATCGTCGCGGTGGTGACGACGCTGCTGGTCCTGGGTACCAAACTGTCGTCCCGGTTCAGTGCGGTCATCACCGCCATCAAGGTCGCCGTCGTCCTGCTGGTGATCGTGGTCGGGTTCTTCTACGTCAAGACCGAGAACTACAGTCCCTTCGTGCCGCCGGCCGAAACCGCCGGGGACGCACACAAATCCGTCGACTCCTCGCTGTTCTCCCTCATCACCGGCGGCGGTGAGAGTTCCTACGGCTGGTACGGCGTCCTCGCCGCGGCCTCGATCGTCTTCTTCGCCTTCATCGGATTCGACGTGGTGGCCACCACTGCCGAGGAAACCCGCAACCCGCGCAAGGACGTGCCGCGCGGCATCCTCGGGTCACTGGCGATCGTCACCGTCCTCTACGTGCTGGTGACGATCGTGGTGACCGGCATGGTCAGCTACAAGGACCTGGCCACCTCTGCCGGCGACGGGGAGCCCAAGAATCTGGCCACCGCCTTCGCCCTCAACGGCGTCACCTGGGCGGAGAAGACCATCGCGATCGGCGCACTCGCCGGTCTGACCACCGTGGTGATGGTGCTGATGCTGGGGCAGTCGCGGGTGTTGTTCGCGATGTGCCGCGACGGTCTGCTGCCGCGCGGGCTGGCCCAGACCAGCCCGCGATTCGGCACCCCGGCCCGGCTGACCATCCTGATCGGCGTGGTCGTGGCCGTCGTCGCCGGGTTCTTCCCGATCGACAAGCTCGAGGAGATGGTGAACGTCGGCACCCTGTTCGCGTTCATCGTGGTCGCCGCGGGCGTGATGATCCTGCGCGCCAAGCGACCCGATCTCGATCGCGGGTTCACCGTCCCCGGCGGACCGATCATCCCGGTGCTCGCGATCATCTCCTGCGTCTGGCTGATGCTGAATCTGACTGCGCTGACCTGGATTCGGTTCGTGGTCTGGATGGTGATCGGGGTGGCGATCTACTTCCTGTACGGCATGCGGCACTCGATGGTCGGCAAGCGGGAACGCGGCGAGGTCGACGACGAGGTCAGCCTCGACAAATCCTGACCGACGGCGCCGGTGGCGGCGCGGTCTGTGTCCGATAGCCTGATGCTCGGACAGCGCGGTGGTGCGCCGATGCGCGCGAGGGGACCACTGCACCGACAGATCTGACCATCACCGACCAGATACGCCGATACGCAAGGGGACCAGATGACCGCACTCCAGGCAGAGCACAGCAACGGAATCGACTTCAAGGTCGCCGACCTCACGCTCGCCGATTTCGGCCGCAAGGAGATCGAACTCGCCGAGCACGAGATGCCCGGACTGATGTCGCTGCGCCGGGAGTACGCCGACGTCGCACCGCTCAAGGGGGCCCGGGTCTCCGGGTCGCTGCACATGACCATCCAGACCGCGGTTCTCATCGAAACCCTGGTCTCGCTGGGCGCCGAGGTCCGGTGGGCGTCGTGCAACATCTTCTCCACCCAGGACCATGCCGCTGCCGCCGTCGTGGTCGGACCGCACGGCACCCCGGATGCGCCCGCGGGCGTTCCGGTCTTCGCGTGGAAGGGTGAGACCCTCGAGGAGTACTGGTGGGCTGCCGAGCAGATGCTCACCTGGCCCGATGAGCCGGCCAACATGATCCTCGACGACGGTGGCGACGCCACAATGCTGGTGCTGCGGGGCGCCGAGTTCGAGAAGGCCGGTGTGGTGCCCTCGGCCGACGAGAACGATTCCGCCGAGTACAAGGTGTTCCTCGACCTGCTGCGCGCGAGCTTCGAGAAGGACGCCACCAAGTGGAGCACCATCGCCGAATCGGTCAAGGGTGTCACCGAGGAGACCACCACCGGTGTGCTGCGGCTGTACCAGTTCGCCGCGGCCGGTGACCTCGCCTTCCCGGCGATCAACGTCAACGACTCGGTCACCAAGTCCAAGTTCGACAACAAGTACGGCACCCGCCACTCGCTGATCGACGGCATCAACCGCGGCACCGACGTCCTCATCGGCGGCAAGAAGGTGCTGATCTGCGGTTACGGTGACGTCGGCAAGGGCTGTGCGGAATCGCTCGCCGGCCAGGGCGCCCGCGTGCAGGTCACCGAGATCGACCCGATCAACGCCCTGCAGGCGCTGATGGACGGATTCGACGTCGTGACGGTCGAGGGTGCGATCGGCGACGCCGACATCGTCATCACCTCCACCGGCAACAAGGACATCATCCTGCTCGATCACATGAAGCAGATGAAGCATCAGGCGATCCTGGGCAACATCGGCCACTTCGACAACGAGATCGACATGGCCGGACTCGAGCGGTCCGGCGCCAAGCGGATCGTCATCAAGCCGCAGGTCGACCAGTGGATCTTCGACGACGGTCACTCGATCATCGTGCTCAGCGAAGGACGTCTGCTGAACCTGGGCAATGCGACCGGCCATCCGTCGTTCGTGATGAGCAACAGCTTCTCCAACCAGGTCATCGCGCAGATCGAACTGTGGACCAAGAACGACGAGTACGACAACGAGGTCTACCGGCTGCCCAAGCACCTCGATGAGAAGGTCGCACGCATCCACGTCGAGGCGCTCGGCGGGGAGCTGACCAAGCTCACCAAGGAGCAGGCCGAATACATCAACGTCGACGTCGAGGGCCCGTACAAGCCGGAGCACTACCGCTACTGATCGGCGCCTTCACCTTTCGATCGAGATGACGACAGCCCGGCGGATGCCCGCCGGGCTGTTGTCATCTGTAGGTCTCAGGCGGTGATGCCGGGTTCGGCGCCCGGGCAGTAATACCAGGTGGCGTCCTCACGACGGAACGTCGCCGCGTTCTGCTCCGGACTCGTCTGCTGTGAACCGAGCTCCAGGTGGGTGGTCACCGTCGACTCGGCGATGTCCCCGTTGACCGAGCGCAGGGCGAGTCGTTCCAGCACCAGCGTGCCCTGCTCGGTGGGCACCTCGACCGCGCTGCGGGCCTCCGAGCACACGGTGCCGGCGATCCGGTTGCGGTCCCGGGTGTTGAGGGCGTCGACGTAGCGCTGCATCGCGTCGCCGATCGCGTAGAGCGTGGCCTGATCCGGACTGCCCGACTGCTCCGAGGTCGTCGGGGGTTCGGTCCCGTCCGTCGGATACGACCCGCCGCCACCCTGCGGGAGGGTGGTCGTCGAGGTGGTCGGGTCGTCGGCGACGGTGGTCGAGGAGTCGCCGGTGTTCACCACGATCAGCGTCACCGCGAGCACGACGATCACCACCACGGCCAGCGCACCACCGATGATCGCGACGAGTGCGCCGGTGTTGCGCGGCGGCGGTGGGGTGCCGGGCGGGACCCCGGGACCGGGGCCCGGCACATACTGCGGTGGCGGGCCCTGCGGCGGAGCGCCGAAGGGCTGGGGTGGCGGGCCCTGCGGAGCAGCGCCATAGGGTTGTGCGGGAAACCCCTGCGAGGGTGGCCCCGGCGGGACGAATGCCGGGCCCGGCGGTGCCGCCTGCGGAGGAACCGGGGCCGCCGAACCGCCCTGGTGAGGTGCCATCGGGACCTGATGGGTCGTGGTCGGGCCGTAACCACCCGTCGGACCGGTGGGGCCGGGGGTGCCACCCTGAGATGGCGGATAGGTCATGAATCATCCTCGCGACGTGGGGTCGGCACCAGGCTATCCGACGTCGCCGCCGACCGGCCGTGACCCGTCATTCGGTGAGCAGATCACCGAGCACGGCCGGGTCGTTGTCGCTGACCAGCGTCCACGGCGACACCCACGATCCCGCCGCCAGCCGACGGTAGATCTCGTCCACCCGCACCTGCAGATCGGCATCCTTCTCATAGTGATCGCGGGGCCGGCCGGGGTCGGCGGCGGCACGGGAGGCCGCGCGATCCATGGCCACCTCGGCGGCGACACCGAGGAGCAGGGTGTGGTCGGGCCGGGGGATCGCGAACCGTTCGAACTCCAGGTCGTGCACCCAGCAGACGACCGCGCCGTCGGCGGGCTCGCGCAATCGCGCGGCGCTGTAGGCGGCATTGGACGCGACATACCGGTCGGCGACGACGACGTCGTGGGTGGCCAGCGCCTCACGGAGCTCGGCGGCGGCATCGCGGCGATCGAGGGCGAACAGCAAGGCCATCGCATACACGCTGTCCCGCAGGTCGCCGTGATCACCGTGTAGCGCCTCGGCGGCGATGTCGGCGTGCACCGATCGGTGATAGCGCGGAAAGGTCACCGTGGCGACCCGCGCACCGAGGCCGTTCCAATGGTCGAGAAGTCCGGTCACGAGTGTGTTCTTACCGGCGCCGTCGAGTCCCTCCACAGCGATCAGACGACCCAACGTGTTCTCCTCCGCGATTCTCGCCCCGACGATGCACGCCCGGCGCGTCGATCATGGCCGGACGGTCACAACAGTGTCACCATTGTCACCATGAAGCCACGGATCCTCGTCGTCGATGATGATGCCGCGCTCGCGGAGATGCTCACAATCGTGTTGCGGGGTGAGGGTTTCGAACCGTTCGTCGTCGGCGATGGGACGCAGGCGCTCACCGCGGTGCGCGAGATCCGGCCCGACCTGGTGCTGCTCGACCTCATGCTGCCGGGGATGAACGGCATCGACGTGTGCCGCGTCCTGCGCGCCGACTCGGGTGTACCGATCGTGATGCTCACCGCCAAATCCGACACCGTCGACGTGGTGCTCGGCCTCGAATCGGGTGCCGACGACTACATGGTCAAACCGTTCAAGCCGAAGGAACTCGTCGCCCGCGTGCGCGCCCGGCTGCGCCGCACCGACGAGGAGCCGGCCGAACTGCTGTCCATCGGGCCCGTCGAGATCGACGTCCCCGCCCACAAGGTCACCCGCGACGGCGTGCCGATCTCGTTGACGCCGCTCGAGTTCGACCTGCTGGTGGCGCTGGCCCGCAAGCCGCGTCAGGTGTTCACCCGCGACGTCCTGCTCGAGCAGGTGTGGGGTTACCGGCATCCGGCCGACACCAGACTCGTCAACGTGCATGTCCAGCGGTTGCGGGCAAAGGTCGAGACCGATCCGGAGAACCCGGAGGTCGTGTTGACGGTGAGGGGGGTCGGCTACAAGGCCGGCCCGCCGTGATCGGCCGCAACAGACGACGCGTCAACAGCACCTTCGGGCGACTCACCCGCTCGGCGAGTTCGCTGGCCTCGGTGTTCGGCCGGATCTGGCGTCGATCCCTGCAGTTGCGGGTCGTGGTGTCGACGTTGGTGCTGTCCGTGGTGGTGCTGCTGATCCTCGGGTTCGTCCTGATGAGTCAGATCACCGACCGGCTCCTCGACGTGAAACTCAGTGCCGCGACCGAGGAGGTCGAGCGTGCCCGCATCGCGGTGGAACGCGACCTGGCCGGTGGCGACGCCAACATGTCGGTGCAGAACCGGCTACGGCAGACGCGGTCGCTGCTGACCGACCGTGACGCCGACAGCCCGCAGACCATGGGAAATGTCGGCACCTTCGACACCGTGCTGATCGTGCCCGGGCCCGACGGCGCGGTCACCGGCGTCGGCCCGATCACCGAGATCCCGAGCAATCTGCGTGACATGGTGGCCGGCGGGCAGATCGCGTATCAGTACTCGTCGGTGCCGGCCGCCGGTGGCGGGACACAGCCCGCGTTGATCATCGGCACGCCGACCAATGCGTCGGTGCCGGGACTCGAGTTGTATCTGGTCTTCCCGCTCACCACCGAGGACAACACCGTCGCCCTGGTGCGCGGCACCCTGCTCACCGGCGGTCTGGTGTTGTTGGGGCTGCTCGCGGCCATCGCGTGGCTGGTGTCGCGGCAGGTCGTCATCCCGGTGCGGTCGGCGTCCCGGATCGCGGTGCGGTTCGCCGACGGCCGGCTCAAGGAACGCATGCCCGTCCGCGGTGAGGACGACATGGCACGACTGGCCATGTCGTTCAACGACATGGCCGAGAGTCTGTCCAAGCAGATCACCCACCTCGAGGAATTCGGCGGCCTGCAACGCCAGTTCACCTCCGACGTCAGCCACGAACTGCGCACGCCGCTGACGACGGTGCGGATGGCCAGCGATGTGCTCTACGAGGGCCGCGACGAACTCGACCCGGTGCGCCGGCGGTCGGTGGAACTGCTCGACAAGGAACTCGACCGGTTCGAGACGCTGCTGAACGAACTGCTCGAGATCTCGCGTCACGACGCGGGCATGGCCGAACTCGCCGCCGAACGCATGGACATGGCGATCCCCATCGATGCGGCGTTGGCGACCGTCAGCCACCTCGCCGACGAGACCGGCACCGAACTGGTCCTCGATCTCCCGGCCGAACCCGTCCTCGCCGAGATCGATCCCCGACGCGTCGAACGGATCCTGCGCAATCTGCTGGCCAACGCCATCGACCACGGCGAACGCCGCCCGGTGACGCTGACCATGCGCTCCGACGGCGACGCGGTGGCGATCACCGTCCGTGATCAGGGCATCGGCCTGCGCCCGGGAGAGGAGAAACTCGTCTTCAACAGGTTCTGGCGGTCGGATCCGTCCCGGTTCCGACGATCCGGCGGTACCGGTCTCGGATTGGCGATCAGCATCGAGGACGCCCGACTGCATCAGGGACGACTCGAGGCGTGGGGTGAACCGGGGCAGGGCTCCTGCTTCCGTCTCACCCTGCCGCTGGTGCGGGGGCACAAGGTGCTGGGCAGCCCGCTGCCGCTCAAGCCGGTGGGGTCGGGCAAGGCATCGCGCACCGCGGCCACCACGACCGCCGGGCGTGAGGATGCCGATGACTGAGCCGATGCGACGACGGCTGATGGTGGCGGTGTGCGGCGTGGTGGCCGCGCTGACGCTCGCCGGGTGCGGGGGAGTGCCCGACGATTCCGCACCCCAACCGATCAGTTCGTTCGCACGTGAGGGCCCGACCAACTCGGTGCCCGAACCGGAGTCGGACATGGACCCGGAGGCGTTGGTCCGGGCCTTCCTCAAGGCGTCCGCGTCACCGACCGACGCGCACGCGGCCGCGCGCAAATTCCTCAGCCGTGCCTCGGCGTCACAGTGGGACGACCGCGGCGATTCGATCGTCGTCGAGAAGATCAACACCTACGTCGATCAGCGCAGCGAGACCGCCGTGCGGATGCGGCTCGTCGGCGACACCGTCGGTGTGCTGCGTCCCGACGGGCAGCTGCTGCCGTCGAGCGGGCAGGTGGAGGCCACCATCACCATGATCCGCGTCAACAATCAGTGGCGCATCGACGGCACGCTGCCCGACCAGACACTCATCGACCGGGATCAGTTCGAGGTCAGCTATCGGCAGGTGTCGGTGTACTTCACCGACCGCACCCGCACCCATCTCGTCACCGACCCGCGCTGGATGTATTCCGGACAGGACTCCGACCCGACGACGTTGATCACCACACTGATCAACGGTCCGGCCACCGATCTCGCGCCCGCGGTGGATTCGGCGTTGCCCGCCGGTGCGGCGTTACGCGGTCCGGTCACCCCGATCCCCGGTGGCGGCGTACGAATCGATCTCACCGGCATCGGCAACCCCGACGTCCGGGATCGGACCGTGCTGGCGGCCCAGCTGGTCTGGACGCTGAGCGGTGCCGAGATCGGCGGACCGTATGTGATCAACGCCGACGGTGCGCCGCTGGTCGCCGACCGCTCCGGGGGATGGCAGACGGCCGACGTCCGGTCGTTCGATCCGAACGCGATACCGACCACCGACGTCGGACTCAACATCGTCCGCGACGGCGCGCTGCTCGACGTGATCGACAACGGAACGACCCCGGTCACCGGCGAACTCGGGACTTCCCGTCTGGTGCGTGCGGCCGCGATCGCCCCCGACGGCACCCGGGTGGCCGCGGTCCTCGCGGTCGCCGGGGATCCGGCCCGGCGGGACCTCGCCATCGGCGACTACGGCGGCGACGTCGTCACCGTCACCTCCGGGACCTCGATGACCCGCCCGTCGTTCGGGTCCGGGGACAACACGGTGTGGTCGGTCGTCGACGGTCGGCCGATCGAGTGGATGCGCGACGACGGCGGTGCCACCCGCATCGTCAATGTCAACGCCGATCAGGTGACCGGCCTGGTCCGTGGCCCGATCACCGAACTGCAGATCGCCCCCGACGGTGTGCGCGCGGCGATGATCGTCGACGGACAGGTTCTGTTCGCGGTGATCGCGACCAACGACGACGGCCAACTGTCCCTCGAGCAGCCGCGGATCGCCGCGTACAACATCGGCAATCGCGCGGTGTCGCTGGACTGGGCGTCGCCGACCACGCTGGTCATCGCGCGGGATGCGACCGATTCGCCGGTGGCGCAACTGTCGATCAACGGCACCCCGGCGGTGGGATTGCTCAGCGGGAACGTGTCACCGCCGGTCACCGCGGTGGTGGCGAATTCGTCGACGGTCTACATCGCCGACCAGCGTGGCGTGCTGCGCCTGGGCAGCACCAACGGCCAGGCCGACGAGTACTGGACCGAGGTCGAACCGGCGATGACGCCGGGCACGATCCCGGTGATCCCCTGACGCTCACGCGCCGGCCAGCACCAGCACCGCCGCGACGTCGATGCCGTGCGCACGCAGGACCCGGACGGATTCCGCGGCGGTCGCCCCGGTGGTGAGCACGTCGTCGACGAGGACGGTCGTACCCGCCGGCAGGGGATCGATCCGACGCAGCCGGATACGGCCGCGCAGGTTGTCCCGGCGGTCCCGCGCATCGAGTCCGGCCGAGTCTCGGGTGGTCGGCGCGGTGACCAGGGCGCTGATCACCCCGGCGCGCGGGCCGATGCGTCGCGCGGCGACCCGCGTCATCGCGGTGACCGGGTCGCCGCCGCGTCGACGGGCGGCCAGGGTCCGGGTGGGCGCCGGGACCAGATGCAGCCGCGGGGCGTCGGGGAGCTCACCCCAGCGGGCCAGGGTGATCAGCGCCGAGCCCAGCACCGCCCCGAGCGGCTCGGCGAGACCGCGACGTTGATGCTCCTTCAGGTCGAGGATGCCCCGTCGCAGCGGACCCCGGTAGCGGCCCGCCGCCCACACCGGGATGTCGATCGGCACCCGGGGGCGCAGTTCCACCGGGGCGTCGTGGGTTGCTCTCGCGCATCGCACGCACCAGTCCTGGCCCTGCGCGCCGCATCCGGCGCAGCGTCGGGGCAATGCCAGATCGGCGCCGTCGACGACGATCTGACGCAGCGTCGCATACAGGTCCGAGGTAGCCGACACGGGCGCCAGTGTGACAGGCGGCCGGCGGTGACGTGCCGGCCCGCACCGGCCCATCGGCACCGGGTGTGGAGGGCGGGTGATCTGGGGATCGCGGCGCATCTCCAGCGGCCGTCCGACGGGTCCGACCGGCCCCGTAGAGGACCTTCGTCCCCTCTTCGGCGGGAGATTGTGACGCACTGATCGGAAACATGGCCGCGGAGCGAACATCCGACTACGGTCGAAGGTACAAGAGGTTGACAGGTCATCGCGGACCGCGGGGATGTGGTTCGCGCGGGAGGTGAGGCCATCTGCGTCATGGGTGCCGACCGTCGGTCGGTACTGACTCGGTTCCTGCTCCTTCACTGCCGGGCGAACACCAGAATCGTCGAATACGCAGGGCGCCAACAATTTTCACATCCTCTTGGGCGTCCGAGGTTCGATCCGCCGGGTTCGCGGCATCGTGGGGGCGCACTTTCCAGGAGGTAGTTGAATGTCATCTGTCATCCACCGCAAGGGCCAGCGCGAATCCAAGGTCGCCGCGGTCGACGACTACGACAACGATTCCGCATTTGTCGTTCCCCCCGGGACCGTCGAGTCGGAAGAACCCGCCGAACCCACCGCGACAGTGGTGTTCAGTGGTCGCAACGTCGACATCCCTGACCATTACCGGATTTACGTCGGCGACAAGCTCGCGCGACTCGAACGGTATGACCCCAGCATCATTCGCTTCGACGTCGAGCTGAACCACGAACGCAACCGTCGGCAGTCCAAGGTCTGTCAGCAGGTGGAGATCACCGCGGCAGGCAAGGGCCCGGTGGTCCGCGCCCAGGCGCACGGCGAGAACTTCTACTCCGCTCTCGAGTCGGCACTCGACAAGATCGAGTCCCGGTTGCGTCGGGTGAAGGACCGCCGCAAGGTGCACTACGGTAATCGGCGTCCCATCTCGGTGGCCGAGGCGACCGAGGTCGGCGCCCCACCGCTGAAGGACAACCAGCTGTCGGTGGACGGGCCGCTCCCGGATTCCGCGGAACCGCAGTGGGATGACGGGGTCGCCGAGCGCACGCCAGGGCAGATCGTTCGTGTCAAGGAGCATCAAGCGGTGCCGATGACCGTCGACGACGCGCTGTACGAGATGGAACTCGTCGGACACGACTTCTTCCTGTTCCATGACAAGGAGACCGACAAGCCCTCGGTGGTCTACCGGCGGCATGCATTCGATTACGGCCTGATCCGTCTGGCCTGACCCGATCGAGCCGAGGACTCGCTGGTCGGCACACCGGCCGATCAGTTGGTCCTCAGGCGACCTCGGTACCATGAGAACCGGTCTGTGCGCTGCGCAGGCCGGTTCTCCACGTTTGTCGACATGAGTTAGGGACTCGATCCACGGTGCTGAACAAGCTGCTGCGCGTCGGTGAAGGCCGCATGGTCAAGCGACTCGATGCCATCGCATCGCACGTCGAATCACTCTCCGACGAGGTCGAGGCGCTCAGCGACGACGAATTGCAGGCGAAGACAGCCGAATTCAAGGAACGCCACGCCGACGGCGAGTCGCTCGACGAACTGTTGCCGGAGGCCTTCGCGGTCGCCCGGGAGGCGGCCTGGCGCGTGCTCGACCAGAAGCACTTCCACGTGCAGATCATGGGTGGCGCGGCCCTGCACTACGGCAACATCGCCGAGATGAAGACCGGTGAGGGCAAGACCCTCACCTGTGTGCTGCCCGCCTACCTCAACGCCATCTCCGGCGACGGCGTGCACGTCGTCACCGTCAACGACTACCTGGCCAAGCGCGACTCGGAGTGGATGGGCCGCGTCCACCGCTTCCTGGGCCTGGACACCGCGGTGATCCTCACCGGGATGACCCCGGACCAGCGTCGCGAGGCCTACGCCGCCGACATCACCTACGGCACCAACAACGAGTTCGGCTTCGACTACCTGCGCGACAACATGGCGCATTCCCTCGACGATCTCGTCCAGCGCGGCCACACCTTCGCCATCGTCGACGAGGTCGACTCGATCCTCATCGACGAGGCCCGCACCCCGCTGATCATCTCCGGCCCGACCGAGGGATCGAGCAAGTGGTACGTCGAGTTCGCCCGCATCGCGCCGCTGCTCGAGCGTGACGTGCACTACGAGGTCGACATCAAGAAGAAGACCATCGGTGTCCACGAGGCGGGCGTGGAGTTCGTCGAGGATCAACTCGGCATCGACAATCTCTACGACACCGCGAACTCGACGCTGGTCAGCTACCTGAACAACGCCATCAAGGTCAAGGAACTGTTCCACCGCGACAAGGACTACATCGTCCGCAACGGTGAGGTCCTCATCGTCGACGAGTTCACCGGTCGTGTGCTCGACGGCCGGCGCTTCAACGAGGGCCTGCACCAGGCCATCGAGGCGAAGGAACGCGTCGAGATCAAGGCCGAGAACCAGACCCTGGCGACGATCACCCTGCAGAACTACTTCCGCATGTACGACAAGCTCGCCGGCATGACGGGTACCGCCGAGACCGAGGCCGCCGAGTTCGACCAGATCTACAAGCTCGGGGTGCTGCCGATCCCGACCAACAAGCCGATGATCCGCAAGGACCAGGGCGACCTCATCTACAAGACCGAAGAGGCCAAGTTCGCCGCGGTCGTCGACGACATCACCGAGCGGCACGAGCTGGGTCAGCCGGTGCTCATCGGTACCACCAGCGTCGAGCGGTCGGAATACCTGTCACGCCAACTCAAGAAGCGCGACATCCCGCACAACGTGCTCAACGCCAAGTTCCACGAGCAGGAAGCCCAGATCGTCGCCGAGGCCGGACGCACCGGCGCGGTCACCGTCGCCACCAACATGGCCGGTCGCGGCACCGACGTCGTGCTCGGTGGCAACCCCGACATTATCGCCGACATCCGGCTGCGCAAGGCCGGACTCGACCCGGTCTCCACCCCGGATCAGTACGAGGAGGCGTGGGAGGAGGCCATCGAGACCGCGCGTACCGACGCCGCCGAGGAGGCCGAGAAGGTCCGCGACGCCGGTGGTCTCTACGTGCTCGGCACCGAACGGCACGAATCCCGCCGCATCGACAACCAGCTGCGTGGCCGGTCCGGCCGTCAGGGTGACCCCGGCGAGTCGCGGTTCTACCTGTCCCTCGGCGACGAACTCATGCGCCGATTCAACGGTGCCGCCCTCGAATCCATCATGAACCGGGTCAATCTGCCCGACGACGTGCCGATCGAGGCCAAGATGGTCACCAAGGCCATCCGCAGTGCCCAGACGCAGGTCGAGCAGCAGAACTTCGAGGTCCGCAAGAACGTCCTCAAGTACGACGAGGTGATGAACGAGCAGCGCAAGGTGATCTACGCCGAGCGCCGCACCATCCTCGAGGGCACCGATCACCGGGAACAGATCCTGGAGATGATCGCCGAGGTCGTCGGCGCGTACGTCGACGGCGCGACCGAGGTCGGGTACGCCGAGGACTGGGATCTCGACGAATTGTGGTCGGCACTGAAGACCCTCTACCCGGTCGACCTCGATCCGAAGGAGGTCGTCGGCGAGAACGAGTACGGCGAGCGTGACGACATCTCCGCCGAGGAACTCAAGACCATCCTCATCGCCGACGCGCAGGCCGCCTACGAGGGCCGCGAAGAGCAGATCACCGAGGTCGCCGGTGAGGGCGCGATGCGTCAACTCGAACGCACCATCCTGCTCAGCGTCCTCGACCGCAAGTGGCGTGATCACCTCTACGAAATGGACTACCTGCGCGAGGGTATCCACCTGCGGTCGATGGCCCAGCGTGACCCCGTCGTGGAGTATCAGCGCGAGGGCTACGACATGTTCAGCGGCATGCTCGAGGGCCTGAAAGAGGAGACGCTGCAGTTCCTGTTCAACGTGCAGGTGCAGACCGAGGCCCCGCCGGTACCCGCACCGGCCGCCGCGACCCGCCGCGAGCCGGCCCCGGCACTGGCCGGTGCCGCCGCCGGGAACGGGTCCGCGAATACCGCCGCGCGTCAGGCACCACCGGCACTACGGGCGGTCGGGGTGTCCGACTCGGCCCCGGATGAGTCGGAAATCAGCTACTCCGGTCCCGACGAGGACGGATCGACCGTCGTGCACAGCGAGGCCGACGAACTCGAGGATCCGGCACTGGTGTCGGCGACGCGGCGTGAGCGTCGCGCCGCGGCCCGCGCCCAGGGCAAGACCACGGGTGGCAAGCCGCCGAAATCCAAGAAGAAGCGCCGCTGAGGGACGCCCGCGAAAAAAACTTCGCAACGGATGGAACCGAAAGGGCGTGCGCTGCGTCCGATCTTGCATGACGCGCACTTTCATCCGGACCCAGCAACCCCCGGCACCGCACGCCGCCGCCGACCCAAGGCCTGATCGCGACAGACCTGATCCCGACGGCCCGCCCGTACGACTGGAGATCGTCCCGGCGCCGGCGTGTGAACCCGTCGGCGTGCCCAGCAGCGCCGGCGACACCACCGCGGTGCTCGCGTCGGCGCCACCGCCCCCGGTTGCGCCGGCGCGGCGGGCGCCCGTCGGCGTACCGGCGGCGACGATCGAGGCGCGTCGCTTCGCCATCGCGATCATCACCGCCGTGTTCGAGGTGATCGACCGGCGACGCCCCGCCCATCACCTCGAACCGGTGATGTCGGCGCACCTCGTCGAACACGTCGACACGTTGGTGCGGGCCGATCTCGCGCATACCGATCCGGCGGGCGTCGGTGAGGCGGCACATGTCCGGCGCGTCCACATCCAGATGCGCGATGCCACCACCGCGGAGATCTTCGGCAGCTACGAGCGGGGACGCCGGGTGCGGGCCTTTGCCGGCCGGATCGAACGGGTGCCGTGCCGGGTTCGCCAGGCGCCCACACGCAATCGCCCCACGATCCCGGTGCGCGTCGCATACCGTTGGCGGCTGGTGGAATTCGCGCTCACGTGAGCGTGGTCTAGAGGCCCGCCCCGGACGGGGAGACGAGGATCTTCACGGCGGTCTCGTTGTGATGGAGCAACGTGTCGAATCCGTCGTCGACGAGGTTGTCGAGGCCGATGCGTCCGGTGATGAACGGTGCCAGGTCGATTCGGCCCTCCTCGACCAGTCGGATCGTCGCCGGATGACTGTTGACGTAGGCGATGGTGCCGCGCACGTCGAGTTCCTTGAGCACCAGTCTCTGCATGTCGATCGATCCGGGATGGCTCCAGATCGACACCACCACCGCCACGCCCCGGGGTGCCAGGGCATCGACGAGGGCGTCCAGACCGGGCTGGACCGACGTGCATTCGAAGCCGACATCGGCGCCCCGACCGTCGGTGATCGCACGCACGCGCGCGGCGACGTCCTCGGCGGACGGGTCGATCACATGGTCGGCGACCTTGGCGTCGAGTGCCTTCTGACGGCGCAGCGAACTCGGTTCGCTGATGATGGTCCTCACCCCTTCGGCCTTGCACACCGCCGCGGTGAGCAACCCGATCGGTCCGGCCCCGGTGATGAACGCGGTGTCGCCGCTGCGCGCACCGCTGCGTTCCACGGCGTGGAAACCCACCGAGAGCGGTTCGATCAGGGCCGCCTGATCGAGCGGGATCGTCGGCGAGATCGGATGTACCCAGCGACGTTTCACCACGATCTTCTCGCCCAGCCCGCCGCCGCATCCGCCGAGGCCGATGAAGTTCATGTCCGCCGACAGGTGATAGTCGTGACTGTCGGGTCCGGTGTCGACTCCCTCGCCGATGATGTAGGGCTCGACCACCACGTGATCGCCGACCGCGACGTCGTCGACGCCGTCGCCCACGGCGTACACCACCCCCGACATCTCGTGGCCGAGCGTCACCGGCGCGCTTTCCCCACTGATCGGCTGCGGATGCCCGGCCGGTGGGATGAAGATCGGGCCGTCGGCATACTCGTGCAGGTCGGTTCCGCAGATGCCGCACCAGGCCACGTCGATGCCGACGGTGCCCGGTGTCACCACGGGTTCGTCGATGTCCTCGATCCGGATGTCGCCGCGATCGTAGTAGCGGGCTGCACGCATGGAGATCTCCTTTGATCGGGTGCGGCGCTCGGCGATGACCACCGCATCCCCGGAGTCAAACCGCCGTCGCGGCGGAGAGTCAAGCGTTGCCGGGAGTTGCAGCGGGGGCTGCGACGGCAACCGCTCGCGAAGGGAAGTGTGAGACATGTCCTAGGATCGGCGACGTGGTCAATCGGCTGTCCCCGCGTGAGGCGATGTACTACTTCATGGATCCGACGGGGGCCACGAGTCATCTGGGCGCACTGCTCGTCGTCGACGAGGCGTCGTCGGAGCAGGCCGATCAGACACCCCCCGTCGATTACCCGTCGCTGGTGTCGCTGGTGGAGAACCGACTGCAGATCGCGCCGCGCTACCGGCAGGTCGTGTGCCCGGTGACGCTGGGTCTGGCCCGGCCGGTGTGGGCCGACGACCCCGATTTCGACATCAACTTCCACATCCGGCGATCCGGTCTGCCGCGTCCCGGTTCGATGGGCGATCTCGCCGATCTGATCGCCCGGGTGATGTCGCGGCCGCTCGACCGCTCGCGGCCACTGTGGGAGATGTATCTGATCGAAGGTCTCGGCGACGGCGGCCATGCCCTCCTCACCAAGACCCATCGATGCCTCGTCGACACGTACGGGCCGGAGATGTCGGAGGTGATCACCGACGAATCGGCGCAGGTCCGCCACCTCGATCCCGACGTGTGGATGCCCGGCCATCCCCCGGGCGCCGCCGCGCTGGCGATCGGGGCGGTCGCCGAGGCGGTGTCGCGTCCCGGTGAGTTGTTCGAGTCGGTCGTCGCCGGCAACGGTGTCATCGGCGGGGTCCGCTCGCTGGTCGGTTTCACCGTCGACCGGGTGGGAGACCTGCTGGCCCAGGTGACCGACTCGACGCCGTCGAGCCCGCTGGACGCACCGGGAACCTCGTCGCAGATGTTCGCGGTGGCCTCGGTGCCCCGGCGGGACTGCGCGAAGATCGCCGAGCGGCACGGCTGCACGGTCAACGACGTGGTGCTGGCGATCATCGGCGGCGTCCTGCGGCGGTGGCTGCTGTCCTACAACGTGGCCGCCCCCATCACCGACACCGTGCGGGTGGAGATCCCGTTGACCACCCGCGATCCCGGGGTGATCACCTCCGCCGAAGCCGGTGATCGGTGGGTCGACGTCGGCGCGCCGGGTTTCGTCACCGATCTGCCGATCGGGGAGGACAACCCGACCGTGCGACTCGCGCAGGTGGCCGGGCTGGCCGATCGGTACTCGCAGTCGTCGCGGCGGGTCACCCAGGGGCCTCGCCCGATCCTGTCGGAGCTGGGCGTGGTGCCCTTCCCCGAGCTGGGTTCGTGGGCGTTCCGGTCGTGGGGAAAGCGCGGTTACAACGTCCCGATCGCCATCGGGGCCGCACCCGTCGCCGATCGGTATGTGTTGGGGCGCAAGGTATCCGGCATCTACTCGATTCCCGGGCTGGTGGCCGGGCATTCGCTGTCGATCGGCGTCGTGGAGTATGCCGGAGCGTTGCGGTTCGCCTTCACCGCCGACCGGGGCGTCATCGCCGACCTGCCGGCGCTGGCCGACTACGTCACCGAGTCGTTCGAGGAACTCGTCGGTGCCGACTGACCCGGACCGGCGGCCGGTCGGGGCGTCTCCTACGCTGATCGGCGTGTGGCGCAGCGGCGGCGAGTGTGACGAGGTGTGGCGATGAGGGTCTATTTTCCGGCGACGTTGACGATGCTGACGGCGCTGCAGTCGACGGGGGAGTTCACGCCGGTCAGTGGCACCGGGTTCGCACTCACCCCGGCGCTGCGGGAGTCGTTCCTCGCCGGCGACGACGAGGAACTCGCCGAGGTCGCCATGCGGGAGGCCGCGCGGGCGTCGCTGCGGTTGCTCGCCGACGATTCCTCGGAGCTGCCGATCCGGCGGGTGGTGGTGGCCGCCGACGTCTCCGATGCCACGCTGCGGCCCGATCTCGACGTCGCGGTGGTGCGGGTGGCGGGCCCGATCCCGCGGACCTCGATCGCCTCGGTGCACGTCGACGGCACCGACGCCGAGCCGGCGGTGCGGACGGCCGTCGAGGTGATCGATGCCGCCGATCTCGGTGACGAGGACGCCGAACTCGCCGTCGGCGACGTCGAGGACTTCGATCTCGCCTGGTATGCCACGCAGGAGCTGCCGTTCCTGCTCGAGTTGCTCTGAGTCCTGCTCCCCGGACCGCCATCGCGGATCAGGTTTCGGTGGCGTAACCTACGGGTGCGTAGGTTACGCCTCGATCGTCGGTCGGGGCGCACGGATCGAGAACTAGAGGACGGTGATCGATGGGCATCCGGGATCGCTTCGAGGCGCCGGTATCGGGAATCGCGGCACGCAGCCGGGCCGGCCAGTGGGTGCGCGCCGCCGTGGCGCGGATGACCACTCCGCTGCTGCCCGACGACTATCTGCATCTGGCGAATCCGCTGTGGTCGGCGCGTGAACTGCGCGGCCGGATCGAGTCGGTCACCCGGGAGACCGATGACACGGCGACCATCCGCATCCGGCCGGGCTGGGGATTCACCTTCGACTACGCCCCGGGCCAGTACATCGGCATCGGCGTCCTCGTCGACGGCCGCTGGACCTGGCGGTCGTACTCGCTCACCTCGGTGCCCGACACCACCCGGACCGACGGCCTCGTCGCCATCACGGTGAAGGCGATGCCCGAGGGATTCCTGTCCTCGCATCTGGTCAACGGACTGACACCGGGCACGATCGTCCGGCTGGCCGCCCCGCAGGGGGAGTTCGTCCTGCCGGATCCGCTGCCACCGAAGATCCTCTTCGCCACCGCGGGCAGTGGCCTCACGCCGATCATCTCGATGCTGCGGACCATGACCCATCGTCATCAGCGCACCGACATCACGCTGATCCACTCCACCCCGACGCCGGAGAGTCTGCTGTTCGCCACCGAACTCGACGACCTCGCCGCGTCCGGGATGATCGACCTGCACGTCCGCCACACCCGGGTCGACGGGAAACTCACCCCCGCCGATCTGACCACCCTGTGTCCGGACTGGACCGGGCGGGCCACCTGGGCGTGCGGGCCGTCGGGCTTCCTGGAGATGCTGACCGGGGCCTTCGATTCCGCCGGGGTCGCCGGGAACCTGCACATCGAGCGGTTCGCCCTCGAACGCGGGGCCGTGGGGGCACAGGGCGGCACGGTGACCTTCGGACGGGCCGGCCGCAGCGTAGAGGTCGACGGGGCGACGACCCTGCTCGAGGCCGGCGAGTCGGCCGGGGTCATCATGCCGTTCGGCTGCCGGATGGGGATCTGCCAGAGTTGCGTGGTGATGCTCGACAAGGGCTGCGTGCGTGACCTGCGGTCCGGCGCCGAACACGTCGAGGGGGAACGCATCCAGACCTGCGTGAGCGCCGCGGCCGGGGACTGCACGATCGACGTCTGACACGCATCGCGACCGGGGGTCGATACCGGTGTTCGCGCCGCCGTCCCCGCCGACGGGTTAGGCTCGATGGGCGACGCTGTCGACCACGGAGGAGATCCGCGTGCGAGCCGAACTGATCGAACTGACGACGACGAGCGATGTGCCGGTCCTGTCCGACGGCGTCATCACGCTGCGGGCACATCAGACCGACGACGTCGAGAGAGTGGTCGGGTACGCCACCGACCCGCTGACGATGCGCTGGGCGAAGATGCCCTCACCCTATGGCCGATCCGACGCCGAGCGTTTCATCATCGGTGCGCTGCAGGGCTGGCGGGACGGCAAGTCCATGATCTGGGCGATCGAACACGAGGGCCGATTCATCGGCAGCATGGATCTGCGGGGTTCCGGCCGGATCGTCGACATGGGTTTCGGTCTGCACCCCGATGCGCGTGGTCTCGGCCTGGTCCGTCGGGCGATGGTGCTCGCCATGGAGTACGCGGTCGCCGAGCGTGACGTCGAGGTGGTGCGCTGGGAGGCGGCCGAGGGCAACCTGTCGAGCCTGAAGGCCGCCCACGCTGCGGGCTTCACCCTGGTGGGGCGGCTGCCGGACTGGCTGGAGATGAACAGCGGCGTCGTCGACGCATGGTGCGGCAAGTGGCATGCCGGCGACAGCTTCGACCCCAAAACCACCTGGCAAGCAACGACTTTCGAGACCGAACGGTTCCGGCTGCGGCCCCTGGAGGTCAAGGATGACGAACGGATCCGGGAGACCCTCGACGACCCGATTTCGCGTAGATACCTGTTCGGTCGTCCCGATCCGCTGACGATCGAGCATGCCGCCGCCGAACGCACCCGCAAGTGGTGGACCGCCGCGTGCGGGCAGACCTGCACCTGGGCGGTCGCCGACCGCGAGACCGACAAGTACATGGCCGACATCTCGCTGTTCAAGATCGATCCCGTCGTCGGTGCCGAGGCCGGCTTCTACACCCACCCCGAATCCCGCGGTCTCGGCGTGCTCGGGGAGACGTTCCCGGCGGCGGTCCGCCACAGCTTCGATGTGCTCGGGCTGCGCCGGCTGACGATGTTCGCCGCGGACTCCAACGAGGGCAGCAAGAAACTCGCGCTGCGCGCCGGATTCCACGAGTTCGGTACCCAGCCACTCGCGGCCAGCTCCGACGGGCACATCGAGGACCTCGTCGGATACGAGTTGCTGCGGGACTGATCCGCCCCCCGGCGCGAACCGCCCGGTGGTCCGCGCCACACCTCACCATCGTTCATTGCAATGGCTGGACACCACGCCCGGCGACAACCTACGCTGTCGTAAGTTACGGAAACGTAGCCGTAGGCACGAGGGGTTTGTGCCCGCGGCGTGAGTCGAGAGGGAGCGCATGGCAATCACCGACATTCCCGAATACGCCCACCTGTCCGAATCCGACATCGAGGCCCTCGGGGCCGAACTCGATGCCATCCGCGCCGACATCGAGGCGGCGCGCGGCGAGCGGGATGCCCGCTACATCCGCAACACCATCCGCTTCCAGCGAGGTCTCGAACTGGCCGGGCGGACGATGATCGCCGGATCACGCAACCGGACCCTGTGGTGGGCCGGTGCGGCCACCCTCGGGGTCGCGAAGATCGTCGAGAACATGGAACTCGGCCACAACGTGATGCACGGGCAGTGGGACTGGATGAACGATCCCGAGGTGCACTCGACCACCTGGGAGTGGGACAACACCGACCCGTCGGCGCACTGGAAGCACACCCACAACTACATCCATCACAAGTACACCAACGTGCTGGGTATGGACGACGACGTGGGCTACGGACTGCTGCGCGTGACCCGCGATCAGCGCTGGCGGCGGTTCAACTACGGCAACCTGGTGTACAACACCCTGCTGGCCCTGCTGTTCGAATACGGCGTCGCCGCACAGCATCTCGAACTCGGCAAGAAGCGCAAGACGCCCGAGGCCAAGGAACAGTTCCGCCGCGACCTGAATGATGTCGGCCGCAAGGTCGGCAAGCAGGTTGCCAAGGACTACCTCATCCACCCGTCACTCGTGGCCGCGGCCGCGGTGGCCGTCGGTGGCGACAAGCGCTCGGCGGCAACGGCTTTCCGTAAGGCGGTGACCGCCGATGCGATGGCCAGCGCCATCCGCAACGTGTGGAGCAACGCGGTCATCTTCTGCGGTCACTTCCCCGACGGTGCCGAGAAGTTCACCAAGCAGGACGTCGACAGCGAGACGCAGGCCGAATGGTATCTGCGACAGATGTTGGGCAGCGCCAATTTCCGGTGCGGTCCGATCCTGGCCTTCATGAGCGGGAACCTGTCGTATCAGATCGAGCACCACATCTTCCCGGATCTGCCGAGCAACCGGCTCGCCGAGATCGCGGTGCGGGTGCAGGCGCTCTGCGAGAAGTACGACCTGCCCTACACCACCGGCTCGTTCCCGCTGCAGTACGCGAAGTCGTGGCGCACCATCGCCAAACTGTCGCTGCCGAACAAGTACCTGAAGGCGACCGCCGACGACGCGCCGGAGACCGCATCCGAGCGCCGGTTCAAGCAGGATCTGCCGGCCGGGGCCCGGTTGGCGTCGACCACCGATCCGATGACCGGGCGTCGCCGGGGACTGCGGTCGGCCATCAGGGCGCTGCGTGACCGTCGAAACGGGGGCCGTCGCAACCGACTTGGACGGTCGTCCCAGGTCATCGGGTCGCGGGCGGCCTGAGTGCAGGTGGCCCCGGTGGGTGTGGTGAGGGCATAATCGACGGCGATGGCAATCACCGAGATCAATGAGTACGCGCACCTGACCGACGCCGACGTGGAAGCGCTCGGCGCCGAACTCGAGGCCCTTCGACGGGAGGTCGAGGCCGACCGCGGTCTGCGCGATGTCAGGTACCTCCGCCGCACGATCCTCGCCCAGCGGGCCCTCGAGGTCACCGGCAGGGCGTTGCTGCTCGGCAGCCACAAGCGTCCGTTGTGGCTGCTCGGGACGGGTTCCCTCGCGCTGGCCAAGATAATCGAGAACATGGAACTCGGGCACAACGTGATGCACGGGCAGTGGGACTGGATGAACGATCCCGAGGTGCATTCGACCACCTGGGAATGGGACATGGTGTGTGCGTCGCCGCACTGGAAGCACTCCCACAACTACATCCATCACAAATACACCAACGTCGTCGGCATGGATCACGATGTGGGCTACAAGGTCCTGCGGGTGACCCGAGACGAGCCGTGGGCACCCAAGCGTCTGATGCAACCCATCTCCAACATCGTGCTCGCCGCGACGTTCGAATGGGGTATTGGCCTGCACGACATTGCCGTAGGCGACGTGCTCACCGGTAAGAAGTCCCGCGCGGTCGGCATTCCCCAGATCCAGGAGTTCGGCCGCAAGATCGGCAAGCAGGTCGCCAAGGACTACGTACTGTTCCCGGCCCTGACCGGACCCAATTTCCGGCACACGCTGACCGCGAACCTCACGGCCAACCTGATCCGCAACCTGTGGGCGTATGTGGTCATCTTCTGCGGTCACTTCCCCGACGGGGCCGAGAAGTTCACCGTCGACACCCTGGACAACGAGACCCAGGGCCAGTGGTATCTGCGACAGATGTTGGGCAGCGCCAACTTTCGGGCCGGACCGGCGATGGCGTTCATGTCCGGGAACCTCTGCTATCAGATCGAACACCACCTCTACCCGGATCTGCCGAGTAACCGGCTCGCCGAGATCGCTGTCCGAGTGCGCGCGCTGTGCGACAAGTACGACCTGCCCTACACCACCGGCTCGCTGTCGTTCCAGTACCTCAAGACGCTGCGGACCATCAACAAGCTCGCCCTGCCGGATCGGTTCCTGCGTGACACCGCCGACGATGCCCCGGAAACCGCCTCCGAGCGCCGCTTCGTCGGCACCGACCGGGCTCTCGGTCTCAAGACGGCCATCGCCGAGGTGCGTCGGCGTCGGCGGTTACGCCGTCGCGCGAGCGCGTAAGCGTCCCTGGGCCGCGACACCCTGGACCTCGTGCCCGCGCTCGGTGATGGCGAACCACCCCCACAGCGCCAGTCCGGCCGCGGCCGCGACGGCCCCCGCGGCGCAGACCAGTGACCACCCGCCGGTCTGATAGGCCCAGCCGCCGAACGCGGAACCGAGGACGCCGCCGGTGAAGTAGGCGACCATGTACGCCGTCGTCAGGCGAGAGCGGGCCTCGCCATCGAGTGAGTACACCGCCGCCTGGTTGGCGATCTGCACACCCTGCACCCCGAAGTCGAAGACCAGCAGGGCGATGATCAGCACGATCACCTGATGCGCACCCACCCACAGCAGGCCCCAGCTCACCAGCTGGACCAACCAGACGCCGTACTGGGTATGCCGTAGGAAACCGCGGTCGGCGAGCCTGCCGACCCGGGGTGCGGCCATCGCGCCGGCCACGCCGGCGAGACCGAACAGCCCGATCGCGGCGTCGGAGAAGTGATACGACGAGCCGTGCGCCCCGGCGAGCAGGAATGCGATCGCCGTCCACATGGCGCTGAATGTCGCCATGTTGAGTCCACCCAGCAGCATGCGGTGACGCAGGACGTTCTCGGTGCGGATCAGGGTGAAGATGGACCCCAGCACCCGCAGATAGCTGTTTCCGCCCGTCGACGTGGCCGTCTGCGGGGCCCGGAACCAGACAGCAAGGGCCATCGCGACCTGCACGACCGCGGCCACGACAAGGACCGTGCGCCACCCGCCGGCCTCGGCGATCAGGCCGGCGATGACCCGGGAGAACAGGATGCCGATGAGCAGACCGCTCATCACCGTGCCGACCACCGCGCCACGCTCGCCCGGTCCGGCGATCGCGGCCGCCCACGGGACGACCACCTGCGCCGCCGACGCGGAGATCCCGACGGCGAACACCATCACCATCAGGACCGCGTACGCAGGTGCCGCGGCGGCGATGGCCAGGCCGACGCACGAGACGATTAGCAGACCGCTCACCAGGCGTCGCCGGTTGACGAAGTCGCCGAGCGGGACGACGAGCGCGAGGCCGATCAGATAGCCGGCCTGGGTGACCGAGATGATCAGCCCGGCGGCGGTGGTGGAGACCCCGAAATCGGAACCGACCTCATGCAACAGTGGCTGCAGATAGTAGAGACACCCGGCCGACGATCCGGCGGTCAGCGCGAACAGCAGGACGACGACGCGACTCAGTCGGGTGCTCGTCGATGAGGGCGTCGTATCGATGGACGAGTGCATGTCACCATCGTGGCGAACATCGGCCATGATGAAAAGCGATAGATTTCGATATAGACATCTCGTCGGGAGATGGTCCGCGACCGGAGGGTGATCATGGAACTCCGACAACTCGAGTACTTTCTCGCGTGCTGCGATGCCGGCACGTTCACCGCGGCCGCGAAGTCACTGCACGTGGTGCAGTCGGCGGTGTCGTCGTCGATGGCCAAACTGGAGAAGGAGGTGGGTGCGCGATTGTTCGATCGCACCACCACGGCGCTGGTCCTGACCGAGGCCGGACAGGCGATCGTCGAACCCGCCCGCGCCGCGCTACGCGCGCGGTCGGAGATCGTGGAGGCGATCGGGGCGTTGCGCGGTGACATCTCCGGGCATGTGTCGGTGGGTGCCCTGATCAATATCGCCACCATCGATCTCGCCGAGGCCTTCGGCGAGGTACACCGGCGGCATCCGGGGATCACCATCGCGATGCGCCAGAATCAGCAGGGCAGTGCCGGCAACGTGCGCGGAATCCGGGACGGGACACTCGATCTGGCTCTTCTCGGTGGATTGCCGGACCTGGTCCCCGGCGTCGTTGCGCACCGATTGGCCGCGGAACCGTTGGTGCTCGTCGGCTCTCCGGATCATCCTCTGGTGCAGGCCGGCTCGTTCTCGGTGGCCGATCTCGCCGACGAACGCACAATCGATTTCCCTCCGGGGTGGGGGACGCGGGCCATCACGGATCGTTATGTGCCGAATCGGCGGTCGGTCATCGAGGTGGCAGATCAGGACTTTGGAATCCAGTTGGCGCTCAACGGTTTCGGACTTAGTCTGGTACCCGTCAGCGTGGTGGCCGGACATCCGCGGGCGCGTCCGGCGCACTGCCGGGACGCCGACCTGACCTGGGTCATCTCCATCGCGCACTCGGCCACCCGGACGCCGTCCACGGTGGCGCGGGCGGTGCTCGACATCGTGCGCGAGGTGACGACCGATCCGCCTATCGAGAACGGTTCTCAACACGTCTAGGATCTGAAGGCATGAGCGGACCGACCCTTGCCGATGTCTTCAACTCCACCAGCGCGGATTTCGACGCCGTGACGCCGACGGTGTGGGGGCCCGCCGGTGCTGCGCTCGCCGCCGCCGCGGACCTGCGCGCCGGCGAATCCGTGCTCGACATCTGCTGTGGCACCGGCGCCAGTGCACTGGCCGCCGCCCGCCTCGTCGGTCCCGAGGGTTCGGTCACCGCGGTCGATTTCGCCGCCGACCTGGTCGAGCGGGCCCGCGCGAAAGCGGACACCGAAGGCTTGCGCACCATCGACTTCGAGGTGGGCGACGTCACCGCCCTGCCTCAGCGATACCGGTCCGACTTCGACGCCCTGGTATGTGGTTTCGGTGTGTTCTTCCTCCCCGACATGGACGACACGGTGCGCAGTCTCCTGGCTGTGCTGCGCCAGGGTGGTCGGGTGGCCTTCGCGGTCTGGCATGAGGACGCACTGCACGATTTCACCGCCGCATACTTCGCCGAGGTGTCCCGGGTGACCGGTGCACCGCCACCGCCGTCGTTGCGCGCACCGTCGGACGGCCCGCGGCATCCGATCACCCGTATCGACACGGTGGACAAGATCACCGTCTGGCTCGAATCCCTCGGCACAGTGCACACATCGGCGACGGTGTTGCCGTTGCGGGTACCCCGTACTGACGACTTCTCGTGGGCGATGGTGCTCGGCAGCGGAATGCGACGTGCGCTCCTCGATCTGGATGCCGGGCAGGTGACCGACATCCGAACGGGATTCCTGCGTCGTCTCGCCGACGACGGCATGCTCGAGGTCAACTGCGACACCATCATCGCGACCGCGACCCGACCCGGGAGTGATTGAGCGGGAGCTGGAATGTCCGATACGCGGGTGCGGTGACGTCACGACGTCAACGCGCCCGAGATCCGAGATGCGTTGGTCCGCATCATGTTCAGGTAGGTATCGGCCTCGGTTCCCGGGCGATCGAGGGATTCGGAGTACAGCGCGACGATCTCGATGTCGGACCCGGTCTCCTTGGCAAGTGCCTGGGCGAGGCGGTCGGGCTGTGAGGTGTCGACGAAGATCGCGGGGACCGATGATTCGTTGATCGCGCCGACCAGTGAGGCGAGATCGGAACTACTGGGTGAGGCCAACGTGGTTCCGCTCGGGATGATGGCGCCGACGACCTCGAAGTCGTATCGGTCGGCGAGATAGCCGAAGACGTGGTGATCGGTCACGAGTTTGCGCCGGTCGGCCGGAATCGTGGCGAACTGGTCGGTCATCTCCTGATCGAGTCGGGTGAGCTCGGCGAGATAGTCGTCGGTGGCCTGCCGCAGCCGGTCCGTGACGATCCCGTCCACCTCGGCCAACGCCCGCGAGATGGCTTGTGCCGCATCCTTCATGCGGGTGGGATCGGTCCAGAAATGGGGATCCTGGGCACCGGCCGCGTCCCCGGTGGTGTAGGCCAGCGGCCGGGCCGCCGCGGCCGCCTCGACGGTGGGCACCCCGTCGTCGGCGGCGGCGCTGACGTGTTGTTCGATGCCTTCCTCGAGTCCGAGGCCGTTGTAGACGATCAGACCGGCGGTGCGCATGGTGTTCGCCTCGCGCGCCGAGATGCCGAAGGAATGGGGGTCGGCATTGGGTTTCATCAACGTGGTCACGGTGGCCTGGTCGCCGACGAGCTCGGTGACGACGTCGCCGAGGATGTTGGTGGTGACCACCACCTGAGGGTGATCATCGGCGTCGGTGCCACACCCGATCGCGGCGACGGCCGCGACGAGGACCACGAGCATGGCCACAAGGCGACGCGTCGAGTGTGTGATCGCGCGTCGTGGGGTGGTTGTCATCGACCGACCTCCACCATCAGCTCCGGTGCGCCCTCGGTGGGAAACGTCCGCGCGACCCGCAAGGCGTCGGCGTGGTCGACCTCGACGATCTGATCGGTGGCCGGGGCCGAGAGGTAGGCACGAGCGGAGTCGACGGTCAGCGCGGAGTCCGCACCGGCGCCGGGTATCTCGGCCGCGGCGATCAGCCGCCCGTCACCGATGGTCACACTGCGCAACGTTGCGGCCTCGGTGAGTTCGACGAGGTTCGCGTCCCGGCCCGGCGCCACGGCGGTCGCGATCGGGTCCGCCGACGCCGTCCACTCGAGGGTTCGCGTGGCGGAATTGATCGCCCACACCCCGGCCGGGGTGGGTGCCGCCGCATAGTTGCTCCGGGGCCGGAAGGTGAGGTCGGTGGCCCGTGGTCCGCGGGAACCGTACTCGAGGAGCTGACTGCTGACCCGGCCGACGGTGGTGGTGAACAGGGCGATGCCCTGTTCGCAGGAGACGGCCACCACGTTGCGCAGCATCGCGGCGCCACGGGGATCCGCACACCGTTGCTCGGTACCGAGCGACGTGCCCTGCGCGTCGGCGTGGACGAGGGTGTCCGCGGGCTTGCCCGGATCGGTGCCCCGGGCCATCACCAGACCGTCGCGGTAGGGGACCGCGAACCCGGACGTGCTGCCGGTGGACAGGGTGCGTAGCTCCGTGACATCGCCGTTCTCCAACGCTTTTCGGTCGAGGAGCATGACGCTGCCGTCCTCGGAACCGATTGCGGTGAGCGGGCCCGCCCCGGCGATCGAGGTGACCGCGGCCGACGCCGTCACGGTGCCCAGTGCGGCGGAGGGGGCCCGGTAGTAGTGGACGTGATCGCTGTGATCGACGGTCCAGCCGCCACTGTCGACCACCTCGATCGTGGTGCCGTCGGTGGCGTAGACGAACCGCCCGTCCTCGTCGAGACGCCGAGCGGGGATGCTCAGGTCGACGGTCGACGTCGCTTCCGTTGCCACGTCGATCAGCCGGAGCCGCCGGTCGCCGGTGGCGGTATACGCGAGCGAGATCTGGGGTTCGGGCTTCTCCTGTGCGCCTTCGACATACCCGTGCGGCGTCGTCTCATCGGAAGCGTCCGAACCGGTCTGATCATCCGCGCCGCACCCCGACAGCGCGACGGCAGCGCCGGTGATCATCGCGATTGCGGCTGGTCGGATTCGATTGCGCACCTGCGCACGTCCTTTCGTGTGTGAGTGCCCACGTCCCCGATGGTGACGCGGCGCAATGCCCGGGCGGCGGTCCGGACGACGAGGGTGAGGAAGAACAGGATCACCGCGGTGGTCGCGATGGTGGCGCCGGCCGCGGTGGCGGCGTGCCACGAGACCAGCAGGCCGATCACCGTCGACGCCGAGCCGAATACGAACGCCACCCCCATGGCGGCCGGTACCCGACGCACGATCAGCAGCGCACTGGCCGACGGCGCGACGAGCATCCCGAAGGCCAGCAGGGTGCCGACGACACTGAAGGCGCCGGCCATGGCAACCGCAAGCGTGAGCACCATCATCAGATTGGTGGTCACCGGCCGTAGCCCGAGGGTGCGCGCCTTGCGCTCGTCGAACGTCACCGCCAGGAACGCCCGATAGAACGCCGTGGTGACGAGCGCAACCATCGCGACGAGCGCCAGGAGCCGGATGATGTCGCCGGTGGTGATGGCGAGGACGTCGCCGAACAGGAATGCGGTGAGATCCGTTGCGAACGACGAGGAGTAGGACACGATGATGACACCGATCCCCAGCAGTCCGACGAACAAGAGGCCGATCGAGGTGTCCCTGCCGAAATCCTGATGGGTTCGCATGGCCTCGACCCCGAGGACCATGACCACCGCGCTCGCCGCGGCGCCGATGACGAGGTCGATGCCGAACAGGGAGGCGATCGCGACGCCGGGGAGCATGGCGTGTCCCATGGCCTCACCCAGAAATGTCAGCCCGCGGGCGATCACCCAGACGCCGACCAGTGCGCACAGTGCCGACAGGGCGATGCCGCCCCAGAGTGCTCGCTGGACGAAGGCGACACCCAGTGGTTCGAAAAGTCCGACAAGCACAGCATAATGCTATCGGTTGTCATTTGCGGTAAAGAATGGGGGTGTGTGCGGTGTCGGGCTTCGACGTTCGTGGATTGGGTTTCGGCTACGGCGCCACGGCGATCTTCGACGGCTTCGATGCCGACGTCCCCGCGGGCCGCGTGACCGCCCTCGTGGGTGGCAACGGATCGGGAAAGAGCACGCTGCTCAACATCTTTGCCGGCATCCTGCGGCCGGACGCCGGGGAGATTCGACCACGTCCGCAGCGCCCGGCCATGCTGGCCCAACGCACCGAGCACATCGACGGGCTTCCGTTGACGGTCCGGGATTGCGTGCGCATCGGTCGCTACGCGCAGGTCCCGTTCTGGCGTCCGCTCGGTGCGCGGAACCGTCGGGCCGCCGACGAGATGATCGAACGTGTCGGCATGATCGACCACCGGAACGCGCGGTTGCGCGACCTCTCCGGCGGGCAGCGGCAACGGATGATGATCGCGCAGACGATGGTGCAGCAGGCCGACCTCTACCTCCTCGACGAACCGTCGGCTGCTCTCGACACGGCGGGTAAGCAGGTGCTGTTCACGCTGCTGCGAGAGAAGGCTGAGCAGGGGAAGGCCATCCTGATCGCCACCCACGACGATGACGAGGTCGACTTCTGTGATCGGGTGATCGACCTGGGCCGGCCGACGGGCGGGTGACAGTACAGACTTCCCTGAATACAGAATCGGGTGTACCGTCACGGGCATGGAGACTGTGGTCGCGGCCCGGGACGCCTTGACGAGATTCGGTTACGCCCTGTCGGATTCGACGCGCACCCAGGTTCTGCTGCGGCTGCGCAGCGGCGGCGCCTATCCGTCGGAGCTGGCCGACTCGATCGGCGTCACCCGGCAATCACTGTCCAATCACCTGAGCTGCCTGCGTGGATGTGGGTTGGTCGTCGCGGTGCCCGAGGGTCGCCGGACGCGCTACGAACTGGCCGACCAGCGCATCGCGCACGCCCTCGACGACCTGCTCGGACTGGTGTTGGCGGTCGATCCGGCGTGCTGTGCACGTTCGGCGGACGAAGGGTGCTGCTGATGGCCTCAGAACTGGGCATGCCCGCCATCGGTGCGTCGACGGACCGCGACGAACGACGAGAACTGTTGCAGCGCCGCATCCGGTGGTTCGTCGCCGCGACGATCACCTACAACGTGATCGAGGCGGTCATCGCTCTCGGCGCGGGGACGCGGGCATCCTCGGGCGCGTTGATCGGGTTCGGGCTGGATTCGGTGATCGAGGTGTCCTCGGCGGCCGCGGTGGCCTGGCAGTTCGCCGGGAAGGACCCGCAGCATCGGGAGAAGATCACCCTACGCATCATCGCGTACTCCTTCTTCGCGCTCGCCCTCTACGTCAGCGTCGACGCGACCCTGTCGCTGGTGGGTGTCGGCAGCGACGCGCGGCCGTCGACGGTCGGGATCGCCGTGGCCGCAGCCAGTCTCGTCATCATGCCGGTGCTGTCGTGGGCGCAGCGTCGAGCCGGGCGGGAACTGGGCTCCCTCACCGCGGTGGCCGATTCGAAACAGACCCTGCTGTGCACCTACCTCTCCGCGGTACTCCTGGTCGGGCTGGTTCTCAATGCGGCGCTGGGCTGGTCGTGGGCCGATCCGATCGCGGCCCTGGTCATCGCGGCGATCGCCCTGCGTGAAGGTGTCAACGCGTGGAAGGGGGATGCGTGCTGCGCGCCGTCGGTCGGAGCACATGCCTCCGCCACCGCCCACGATTGCGACTGCTGTGATGACTGAGTGGTCAACGCGGGCATGAATGCGGTTGTCGCGGATCAGCTTTTCGGTGCTGATTTCGTGACCGAAACCGCGGCGTGCGCCTGCTGACCGTGCCCGACGACGCCCTTGTCGTCCAGCGCCGCGGCGGTCGCGCGCACCCGATTGTTGCTCAGCCACACGATCAGCCAGACGGCGCACACGATGGTGACGATCAGGAAGCTCGGGGGAGCGTTGAACATCGCCGCGAGCATCAGACCCGCCCAGACCGACGCGACGGACAGGACGGTCGAGCCGATCATCGCGCGCAACGGGCGGGGCGTGAGCATGATCGCCGTCGCCGCCGGCGTGACGACCAGGGCGAACAGCAACAGCGTGCCCACCGCCTGGACGGCCATGGTCACGGTCAGACCCAACAGGGCCATGAAGACGATCGACAGCGCGCGGATCGGGACGCCCTTGGCCTCGGCGACACCGGGATTGACCGATGTGTAGAGCAGCGGCCGGTAGATGAATCCCATGCACAGGGCCAGAAACACCAACAGTCCGGCGAACACGAGGAGTTGATCGTGGGTGATGGCCAGCAGGTTGCCGAACAGGACGTTGGTCATCGTCGAAGAGTTCTTGGTGGCCAGTGAATTGAAGAACAATCCCAGGCCCGTCGCGAACGACAACACGGTGCCGGTCACCACCTCGCGTTCGCCGGCCTTCTTGCCGAGGAACCCGATGACCAGTGCGCCACCCACGCAGAAGACGCCGAGGCCGAGGGTGACCGGAACCCCGATCAGTACCGCCCCCGTCGCGCCGGGGAGGCCGATGTGCGCCAGCGCATGTGCGGCGAAGGCGGTGTTACGGACCACCACGAAGTAGCCGATCAGGCCGGCGGCCAGAGCCGCCAGCGTGCCACCGATGAGGGCATTCTGCATGAACGACGTGGTGAAGATGGTCCACCAATTGGATTGATACCCGATCGCGTACGCCGTCATGGGATCACGCGCTCCTGGTGTAGAGCTCGCCCTGCGGCGTGCGGAGAACCTGAATCCGGGTGCCGTACAGGTGGGTCAGCAATGCCTCGTCGATCACCTCGCCGGTCGCCGCATAGTGCGCGTGGCCGTCCAGGAGATAGATGGCACCGGTGAGGAACGGCAGGAACGGATTGAGGTCGTGTGCCACCACCACGATGGTCATCGAGTACTCGACCTGCAGTCGATGGAGCAGGTCGACGATCTCGTGCTGGCTGCGCAGATCCAACGAGGCGAGTGGCTCGTCGAGAATGAGCATCGTGGGGTGGCCGACCAGTGCTTCGGCGATGGCCACCCGCTGTCGCTGACCGCCGGAAAGGGTCGCCAGGCGACGGTCGGCGAACTCCTCGGCGTTGACCGCCGCCAGTGCCTCCGACACGCGGCGTCGATCCGCCGCAGACGTGCGACTGAACGCCCACCGGGTGCCGTTGAGGCCCAGGAGAACCGCATCCCGGGCCCGGATCGCGCCGCCGGATTCCTCGGCGTAGTGCTGGGGGACGTATCCGATCCGATCGCGGTCCTCACCGGGAGGGCGACCGAACACCCTGATCGTGCCCCGCGCGGGAATCAGCCCCAGGATCATGTTCAACAGGGTGGTCTTGCCGGAGCCGTTGGTTCCGATCACCGCGTAGATCCCGTCGGCGGGCACCGAGAAGGTGCCCTGGGACCAGATCACCCGGCCCCCACGAACCGCACTGACGTCGTCAAACGTCAGTGCGGGTGGAGTCGTCGGGTCAGGACTGGACACCGAGTGCCTTGGCCAGCGACGTCAGTTGGTCGACCTGCCAGGACTCGAAGGAGTTCTGGCCCGGCGGCACCGTCTCGGTCACCTCGACCACCGGAACCCCGGCACTCTCGGCGGCGGCCCGGATCTGCTCGGGGGTCGATCCCTCGGTCTGGGTGTTGTAGATCAGCACGTCGACCTGACGATCGGACAGGGTCTTGATGAACGCCGCGAGGTCGGCCGGGGACGGATCGCTCTCGTTGGCCGCGGCGGCGGCGAACCCGGCCGGGGTCTTGTCCACCAGCCCCACCGCTTGCGCCATGTAGTCGAACACGCCCTCGGTGGCGGCAAAGGTCTTGCCCGATGCGCCGGCCTTGATCTTGGCGATCAGATCGTTGTACTCCGACAGCGAATCGGTGAACGTCGAACGCTGCGTGGCGAAGTAGGCCTGTGCGTCCGGGCTGATCTTCGACAGTCCTTCCGTGACGGCGTCGGCGACCTTGGTGACCGCGGTCGGGCTGTACCAGAGGTGCGGGTTGGCGCCGTCGGCGGTGCCGGTGACCTGCGCGGCGTTCACCACCGGGGCATCGGGTGCCGATGCCGCGGCCAGCTTCGACGCCCACACGTCGTAGTCGGCGCCGTTGACGACGACCATCTGCGCATCGGTGAAGGCGGCGCCGTCGGCCGGACTGGGTTCGTAGTCGTGGGGATCGACCGAGCTGCTGGCCACGATCGTCTTCACGTCGGCGCACTTACCGCCGAGTTCGGAGACGATGTCACCCCACTGGTCGACGCTGACCACCACGTTCACCGGGGTGGTCGGGCATGCGGGGGCGTTGGCGGCGGGTCCGGAACTGCTCGACGACGCGGTATCGGAGTCCGAACTGCATGCGGCCAGTCCGAGTGGGACCAGAAGGGCCGCGGCCGCGACGAGTCCCAGCCGCCTGGAGAAGAAGGTCATAGCCGGTAATGATAACCGGTGCCAGCAAGGCGGGTGCGGTCACCCGGGCGGTTCGTCGTCCGGATGGCGATCACGGCCCGGTCGTCGTGGCGATCATGCTTGGCCCATCCCTCGAACCGATCACGCCGCGGTACCCGGCTATCGCAGCGCTGCCGCGATGGCCGGGTACGCGATCTCCCCGGTGCCCGGCTCACAGCGTCCCGGAACATCTTGAATCTCCCCGACGAAAGACAGTGCGGCGCGGGTTGATTCGATCAGATTCCGCTCGCCGATCTGTGCGTGATACAGATCCAGGTTCATCCGGAGGTGGGGCCAATCCACCTCGCGCACCAGCACCATGGTGTCCGCGGCGCGCGCGAATGGCACACCCGGATGATCGACGGCGAGATTGAGGTTCTCCAGCGTGAACACCCGGTCGTGGCGTTCGCCGATCTCGGCGAGCCGACTCGGCGTGGCGACGGCGGTCCGCCACAGCTCGTCCGTCACGACCTCCACCGGGTCGACCGGTAGCCCACACGAGCCCCCGAGGGCATCATTTGTGATAATGTCCGGACAATTTACCCGGAGAGGTGAGCATATGCGTTTGGGTCTAGTCGGTTACGGGGCGGGTGGACGGATCTTCCACGCCCCCTACATCTGCGCGGTGCCGGAGATCGAGCTGGTCGGAGTCGTCACCCGCAATGCCGACCGTCGCACCGAGGTTGCTCGTGACCTTCCGGGCACGCCTGTGTTCGACTCGCTGTCGGATCTGATCGACGCCGGCGTCGACGCGGTGACCCTCACGACACCGCCCCAGACGCGACGTGAGCTGGTGCTCGAGGCGGTGGCACGTGGCGTGCACGTCGTCGCCGACAAGCCATTCGCGCCGGATGCCGCGGGTGGACGGGAGCTGGCGCAGGCTGCGTCGAAAGCCGGTGTGCTGCTGAGTGTGTTCCACAACCGCCGGTTCGACGCGGACTTCGCGACCGTCTCCGGTGTGGTCGGTGAACTCGGTGAGTTGTGGCGGGTCGAATCGCGCTATGACCTCGACGAGCCCGGCGGCCTCGACGCCGGTCCGACCGGTGGGCTGCTGCGTGATCTCGGTGCGCATCTCGTCGATCAGATGCTGGTGCTGCTCGGTCCGGTGGCGGCGGTGTCGGCGCACCTGGACTGGATCGACCTCGAGGCCGGCCGTACCGACGTCGGTTTCAGCGTCTCGATGCGGCACCGCAGCGGGGTGTTCTCGACGGTCACCGCGAGCAAACTCAATCACATCGCCGCTCGGCAATGGCGGCTCTACGGTTCGCGCGGTTCCTACGTCAGCGACGGCACCGATGCGCAGACCGAGCAGATCCTCGCCGGCCGACGCCCGGCGGACGATCTGGCGACTTGGGGCTTCGAGCGTCCCGATCGCCTCGGCGTCCTGCATACCGGCGTCGGCGCCGTCACCGTCCCGTCCGCGCAGGGTCGCGCCGACGAGTTCTATCGGCGCTTCGCCGCGGCCGTCGATCACGGTGCACCGCAACCGGTCCCGGCTGCCGAGGGGATCGCGGTGCTCAAGGTGCTCGACGCTGCGCGGCGAAGCGACACCGAGGGCACCACGATCCACCTCTGAACTCAGGCCGCGACGCCCGGCGCGGCGATCCGTGCGGCGAGCCGGGCGTCGTGGTGTGCCTCGAGATGTTCTTCGAGCTTCTCCAGCGACACTCCCTTGGTCTCCGGCACCGAGCGGTAGACGAACACCAGGGACGCGATGTTGACGAGCACGAACAGTCCGAAGGTTCCGGTCGATCCCAGTGCCGAGTTGAGCACCGGGAACAGGAACGAGATCAGTGCGTTGGTGCACCAGAGCACGAAAACCGCGATGCCCATGGCAAATCCGCGCACGCTCAGCGGGAAGATCTCCGAGAGCAATAGCCAGACGCAGGTGCCGATGAACATCTGGACGAAGCCGACGAACAACACCATGGCGGCGAGGATGAGATAGCTGCGTGAGGTGGATTGCGGCAGTAGGAATGCCAGAGCGAGGGCGGCCTGCGAAAGTGCGACGCCGGCGAATCCGATCAAGAGCATGGTTCGGCGTCCGAGGTAGCCGAGCAGGATGATCCCGATGATCGTGGTGACCACGGAGGTGACGCCGACCGCGATGGTGGCCACCAGCGCGGCGCTCACCCCGAGGCCGCTCTGCTCCAAGATTGTTGGAGCGTAATAGTTCACGGTGTTGATGCCGGTCGCCTGCTGGATGATCGCGAGGCCGCAGCCGATCAGCACGATGCGGCGAATCCACGGGACGTCGCGCAACACCGATAGCGGTGTCCGGGATGACCCGGTCATGTGCTCGGTGTGATCGACGATCATGGCGTACTCGGCGTCGGCCTCGGCGGGAGTCCGCGACAGTCCCAGGACGGTGCGCGACTCGTCATAGCGACCCTTGAGGGCGTACCACCGCGGCGAATCCGGCAGCACCGTCATGCCGACGAGCAGGGCGATTGCGGGGACCGAGGCGACGGCGAGCATGATGCGCCAGACGTGCGGGTCGGTGACGATCTGGTCGAGCAGTGCGTTGATGGCGAACGCCAGCATCTGGCCGGTGACGATCATCAGCTCGTTGATGGTGACCATGCGTCCGCGTCGTTCGGCCGGTGCCATCTCGGCGAGGTAGAGCGGGCAGGTCACCGCCGCGGCGCCGACGCCGAGGCCGAGGACGATGCGTGCGATGACCATGATCGGCACGTTGGGTGCCAGGGCGCAGCCGACGGCCCCGACGAGAAAGATCACGCCGCAGGTCAGGAGCATGCGTTTGCGGCCGATGCGGTCGGCGACGCGTCCGCCGAAGAGGGCGCCGAAGGCGGCGCCGGGGAACAGGAGTGCACTGACGACGGTGGCCTCGGTGAAGGGCGTCAGGTGCAGGTCGTCCTTCATGTAGAGCAGTGCGCCGGAGATGACGCCGGTGTCGTAGCCGAACAGCAGACCACCCAGGGTGGCGATGACGGTCAGCTTGGTGAGAAATAGCCCATTGGAGGCGGTGGAAGTCGCACTGGACATGAGAACCTCGATTACCTTGATGACTAACGCGCGTTACTAATGCGAGTGAGGTCTACTATGTCCTGACATGGATAGTGTGTCAAGGGTCACTCTGAAAGGGGTGCGGTGATGACCGCCAACGGTGATACCCGGCGGCGCCGGACGACGATGGCCGACGTGGCCGCACATGCGGGTGTCTCGCGCACGTTGGTGTCGTTCATCCTCGACGGCAAACCCGGTGCCAGCGAGTCGACGCGGCAGCGCGTGCTCGCGGCCGCGGAGGAACTGGACTACCGCCCGGACTCGGCGGCGCGGATGCTCGCCCGCGGACGCAGCCGCACGCTGGGTGTGGTGATCGACGTGGCCCAACTCTTCGAGGCCGAACTCGTCGCCGACATCTACCCGGCAGCCGAGGCCCTCGGCTATGACGTATTGCTTTCGGCGAGCCTTCCGGGGCGCGCCGAGGATGTGGCCGGCGCCGCCCTGCTCGACCACCGGTGCGGAGCATTGATCCTGCTCGGGCCGTCGCTGGGGGCCGAACGCATCGAGGAGATGGCCGGACGCGCGCCGACGGTGGTCGTGGGCCGCTGCCTACCGCCGGCGCTGCTCGCCGGAACGCTGGCCGCGTCGCGCACCGACGACGCCGTGGGAATGCGATTGGCGGTCGACTACCTCGCCGACCTGGGTCATCGCGACATCGTGCATGTCGACGGCGGCGGGGAGCCGGGTTCCGCGGAACGCCGAGAGGGCTATCGCGTGGCGATGGTCGATCGTGGTCTCGGTGATCGGGTGGCGGTCGTCGCGGGAGCGCATGACGAGCGGGCCGGTGCGCATGCCGCGCGAGAAATACTGGCGCGCAATGCCTTGCCCACCGCCGTCATCGCCGGCAACGATCGATGTGCGCTCGGCATCCTCGATGTCTTCACACGCGAGGGTGTGGATGTGCCGGGCGAGGTGTCACTCGTGGGATACGACGACAGCAAATTGTCGGACAACCCGCGCATCGACCTCACCACCATCCACCAGGATGCACCGGCGCTGGCCCGAGAAGCGGTGCGGCTGGCCACGGGCATGGTGGAGGGTGCGGCCATCGACGTCCATGACGTCGTGCTGCAGCCGTCGCTGAAGGTGCGTGGTACGACGGCGGGTCCGCGGTGAGACACTGTCGACATGGCGGACGAACTCATCGAGCGATTGGACCATCTGGTACTCACTGTTGCCGACATCGATGCGTCGATCCGCTTCTACACCGAGGTGCTCGGGATGAGCGAGGAGACCTTCGGTGAGAACCGAAAAGCGTTGCGGTTCGGCACGAGCAAGATCAATTTGCACCTCGCCGGCCACGAGTTGCAGCCGGCCGCACGAACGCCCACGCCCGGAAGCGCGGATCTGTGTTTCGTGATCCGTCGGGATCTCGATGACGTGCTGCGCGCGTTGACCGACAAGGGCGTCGCGATCGAGGAGGGGCCGGTGGAGCGGACCGGGGCGCTGGGGCCCATCCGCAGCATCTACCTTCGGGACCCGGACGGCAACCTGATCGAACTGTCCACCTACGGATGAGCGACAGCCCGGGTGCGCGAACCTCTCGGTTGCGCACCCGGGCTGTCGTCGTCGAGAGTTGCCGGATCAGGTAGCCGCCGTACCGGCGCGTCTCACGTCACTTCCCAGATACCTCAGCCGTTCTGTGGGAAGCCCAGATTCAGACCACCGTGACTCGGGTCGAGCCACCGGCTGGTGACGGCCTTGGCGCGGGTGAAGAAGTTGACTCCTTCGGTGCCGTGGGCGTGGGTGTCGCCGAACAGCGAGGCCTTCCAGCCGCCGAAGCTGTAGTAGGCCATCGGAACCGGGATCGGCACGTTGATGCCGACCATACCGACCTCGACCTCATTTTGGAACCGCCGTGCTGCGCCACCGTCGTTGGTGAAGATCGCGGTGCCGTTGCCGTAGGGATTGGAGTTGATGAGTTCGAGTGCCTCGTCGTAGCTTTCGACGCGCACGACCGACAGGACGGGGCCGAAGATCTCGTCGGTGTAGATGGACATGTCGGTGGTGACGTTGTCGAACAGGGTCGGGCCGAGCCAGAAACCGTCCTTGCCGCCATCGGCCTCAACACCACGCCCGTCGAGAACGACTGTGGCCCCGGACTTCTCGCCGGCGTCGACGTAGGAGGCGACCTTGTCGCGGTGCGCGGCGGTGACCAGCGGTCCCATGTCGGAGTTCTTGGTGCCGTCACCGGTGCGGATGGTCTGTGCGCGTTCGGTGATCTTGGCGACGAGATCGTCGGCGACATCGCCGACGGCCACGGCCACGCTGATGGCCATGCATCGCTCACCGGCCGAACCGAATCCGGCGTTGACCATGGCGTCGGCGGCCAGGTCGAGGTCGGCGTCGGGCAGGATGATGGCGTGGTTCTTGGCCCCGCCCAGCGCCTGCACGCGCTTGCCGGCGGCGGTGCCGGTGGCGTAGACGTACTGCGCGATCGGGGTGGATCCGACAAAGCTGATCGACTTGATGCTCGGGTTGGTCAGCAGCTCGTCGACGGCGGTCTTGTCGCCCTGCAGGACATTGAAGACGCCGGCAGGCAGGCCGGCCTCCTTCCACAGTTCGGCCAGCCAGATCGCGGCGGTCGGGTCCTTCTCCGACGGCTTGAGGACGACAGAGTTGCCGGCCGCAATCGCGATGGGGAAGAACCACATCGGCACCATGGCGGGAAAGTTGAAGGGTGAGATGATGCCGACCGGGCCGAGCGGCTGACGGATGTTGAAGACGTCGACCTTGGTGGAGGCGTTCTCGGTGAACCCGCCCTTGAGAAGATGCGGAATGCCGCAGGCGAATTCGGCGACCTCCTGGCCACGGGAGATCTCGCCGAGGGCGTCGGAGAGTACCTTGCCGTGTTCGGCGGTGATGATCTCGGCCAGCTCGCCCTTGCGCTCGTTGAGCAGCTCGCGGAACCGGAAGAGGATCGCGGTGCGCTTGGTCAGGCTGGTGTCGCGCCACGCGGGGAATGCCGCTGCGGCAGCATCGATCACGGCGCGGGCGTCCTCGACGTTGGCCAGGGCGACCTCGCCGGTGACGGCACCGGTCGCGGGGTTGGTGACCGGCGCGGTGTTGCTCGACGTGCCGGGGAAGGCCTTGTTGTTGACCCAGTGGGAGATGGTGGTGGGCATGGTAGGTGCTCCTGGGATGTGTTGTCGTTGGGTTGGTCTCGATATGCCTCGGGCTCGCTGCGCTCGCTCGTGGCTACTCGACCAGCGGGGAAGGAAAGGAGTGGGGTGGGCGGGGTGGTGACTCAGCTGCTGAACTTGGTGACGTAATCGGTCATGGTCTTGAGCTGGTAGCGCGAGACCTCGTCGGCGTTCTCGTTCTCGGCGAACACGCTCGACACCATGACGGTATCGTCGCGGTCGTAGAAGCCGATCTCGCCGAGTGTGCCGAAGAACTCGTCCCAATTGACGTCACCGTCACCGATCTTCAGGTGCTGGTGGACGCGGACCGCGTTACCCGGCGGGTTGGTGATGTACCGAAGACCATGGGAAGCATGGTGATCCATGGTGTCGGCGACGTGCACGAGACGCAGCATGTCGCCGGCGGTCGTCATGATCTCACGCATGTTGCCGCCCATGTGGAACGAATGGCAGGCCACGTAGACCAGGCCGAAGTTCTTCGAATTGATCCCGCGGATCATCCGGATCGCGGCGAGACCGTCCTCGACGAAATCGTCTGGGTGCGGATCGATCCGGACGTCGATTCCCTCACGTTCGATGATGGGGACGAGTTCCTCCATCGACCGGTAGAAGGCCCGTTCGGATTCCTCCGGCTTCTCCGGGCGACCGGAGAATTCGGTGTTCATCACGTTCACACCGAGATCGACGGTGATCTGGATGGCGCGCTTCCAATAGCGCACCGCCGCCTCGCGGGCGTCCTCGTCGGGGCCCGACCACCGCAGCACCGGCAGCACCGAGGCGATACCGACGCCGGCATCCTTGCACGCCCTGCGGAACCTGGCAACGAGGTCGTCGTCGGCCTTGGGGTGATTGAAGAACGGGATCATGTCCACGTGCGGGGTCAACTGCAGATACTCGTAGCCGAGATCGGCGACGACGCGGGGGAGTTCGAGGAGCGAATAATCGTGATGATACGGGGTGGGATCGAGTGCGACCTTCATCGTCATGCTCCTTCGATCGAATTGCGCGACACCATGTCCACGGCGACTACCTCACCGGTCTCGAGGGCCTGCACACCGGCCGCACACACGGCGGCAGCGGCGTAGCCGTCCCACGCACCCGGGCCGTCGACGTTGGTCCCGGCCTTGACCGCGTTGACCCATCGTTGGATCTCCGCGTCATAGGCGGCACCGAAACGTTCGACGAACGACGGCGTGATGTCGCCTCCCCAGATCCCGGCCACCTTCCGGCCGTCCCCGGATACCGCGACACCGGGATTGCGTTGCTTGCGGATCACCCCGCCCTGGTCGAGACCGATGAAGGCCGAACCGAATTCGCCGACGACCTCGGTGCGCACCTCGTAGGCTACACCGGTCGTGACGAAGCACTCGACGTCGATGTGCCGACCCGATTCGGTGGTGAAGATCGCGATCTGCGGATCCTTGAGGCCCTGGGGTGCCGAGGGATTCGAGCCCGGGGCGTTGATCTGCACCGAGGCGATCTCCTCGTCGAAGAGGAAGCGGGTGACGTCCACCTCGTGCACGATCGAATCCTTGACGATCATCGCCGAGTCGAAGCTCGGCGGCACCGCGGGATTGCGGTGCACGCAGTGGGCGACGAGGAGCTGACCGAAGGTGCCGGCGTCGATGAGGTCCTTCAGTTGCGCGTACTCGGCGTCGAATCGGCGCATGAAGCCGACCTGGATCAGCTTGCGGCCCAGCTCTGCTTCGCGCTTGACGATCTCCAGCGAGGTCGCCACATCGGTGGTCAGCGGCTTCTCGCACATCACCGGTTTGCCTGCCTCGAGGCACGCCAGCAGCTGCTTCTCATGGGTGGGGCCGGGGGTGGCCAGGATGACAGCGTCGACATCCGCGTCGGCGATCGCATCGAGCGGGTCGTTGATCACCCGGCACCCGGGAATGGTGGCCGCGAGTTCCTCGGCCTTCTCCGGGAGGTAGTCGTTGAGGACGGTGACGGTGGCGCCCTTGATGCGGTCGGTGATGCGGGCGACATGATCGGCACCCATCATGCCAACGCCCAGGACTGCGATACGCAGGTCGGTCATGGTGTTCTCCGTGAAATGTGTTGTCGGACTGAATGACTATCGGAACGCGACGGCCGGCACCCCGCACGAACCCAGGTACTTCTGGGTGCGCTGGGCGATCGGCAGCGGAGCGTCGGGTGAGCACGGGTACATGTCCTGCTCGACGATGCCGAAGATGTCGATGTCGAGGTCGGCCACGGCCTCGAGCAGCGGCGGCATCTCCGGGATGCCCATCGGCGGTTCGGTCATGGCGCCGAGTTTGACGGCCTCACCGAAGGGCAGGTCGTCGGCGGAGACCTTCGCGCGGACCTCCTCGTTGACCTGCTTGAGGTGCAGGTACCCGATGCGTTCGGGATGCTTGCGGATGATGGCGATGTTGTCGCCTCCGCAGTAGCTGACGTGGCCGGTGTCCAGGCACAGGTTCACGAACTCGCCGTCGGTGTTCTCCAGGAACCGGTAGATGTTCGCCTCGGTGTCCACGTGCGAGTCGGCATGCGGATGGTATTGCGCACGGACACCGTACTTCTCGAACATCGCCTTGCCGAGCTCATTCATGCCGTTGGTCTTCTTGCGCCACTGCTCGTCGGTGAGGTCACGGTCCTCGAGGACCGCGCCGGTGGCGGGATCACGCCACATCTCCGGGATCACCACGACGTGCTTACCGCCGACGGCCGCGGTCAGCTTGGCCACATCCTCGATCTGGCTCCACACCGCATCCCACGAGTCGTCCTGATGCAGATGTTCGAAAACCGTTCCGGCCGAGAGCTTCAGACCGCGCGCTCCGAGTTCGGTGAGCAGCTGATCCGGGTCGGTCGGCAGGTATCCGAAGGGGCCCAACTCGATCCACTCGTAGCCGGACGCGGCGACCTCGTCGAGGAATCGGGTGTAGGGGGTCTGCTGCGGATCGTCGGGAAACCAGACTCCCCACGAGTCGGGGGCTGAACCCACGAGAATCTTCGACATCACTGAGCTCCGTTGATCAGAGTGGGGGTGTTCTGGGTGTTGGTGGGGGACAGGTACGGTCGCTGGACTGCCTTCCACTGTTCGTAGACGACGTAGGCCTGCTGGGTGGAGTCCAGCGTGGAGACCTCCGATACCGGTACATCCCACCAGGATTCACTGTCGGGGGCGCCGATCAGCGGATCGGTCTCGACGTGGATGACGGTGGTGCGCTCGGCTGCCTTGGCCGCCTTGATGGCATCGGTGAACTCCGCGGCGGTGGTGGCACGGATGACGTCGGCGCCCAGCGATGCGGCATTGGCGGCAAGGTCGATCGGCAACGTCGAGCCGTCGAGTCGTCCGGAGTCGCCGCGGTAGCGGTAGTCGGTGCCGAATCGCTGGGACCCCAACGATTCCGACAGCGATCCGATGGAGGCGAAGCCGTGGTTCTGGACCAGCACGACGATGACCTTCAGATTCTCCTGGACCGCGGTGACCAACTCGGTTGCCATCATCAGATAGGAGCCGTCGCCGACCATCACGAAGACATCGCGGTCCGGGCTGGCCATCTTGACCCCGAGTCCGCCGGCCACCTCGTATCCCATGCAGGAGTATCCGTATTCGACGTGATAGCCCTTGGAATCGCGAGTGCGCCAGAGTTTATGCAGGTCGCCGGGCATGGAGCCGGCGGCGCACACCACCACGTCGCGGGGATCGGAGGTCTCGTTGACCAGCCCGATCACCGAACCCTGGGTGAGGGCCTCCTCGCCGGTGGCGATGTTCACACCGGTGGTCGTCGGCGAATATGCCTGCTCGACAATGCGATCCCACTCGGCGGCGAGCTCAGCGACCCGTGCACGATACGCCGGGTCGACACTGTGGCCGTCGAGCAACGCATCGAGCGCCTCGATCGACTCACGGGCGTCGGCGACGACGCTGTAGCCGGAGTGCTTCACCGAATCCAGGGAGGCAACGTTGATGTTGACGAACCGCACGCCCGCACCGGTGAATGCGGTACGCGACGCGGTGGTGAAATCGCTGTAGCGCGTGCCGATCCCGATCACGACGTCGGCGTCGGCGGCCAGGGCGTTGGCGGCGGTGGTGCCGGTGGAACCGATGGCACCCACCGACTGCGGGTGGTCATAAGGCAGTGAGCCCTTGCCTGCCTGACTCTGTCCCACGGGAATGCCGGTGCGCGTGCAGAATTCGGCCAGGGCCTCGGTGGCTCCGGAGTAGATCACGCCACCGCCGGCGACGATCAGCGGTCGCTTCGCGGAGCGGATGATCTCGGCGGCCTCGGCGATGACGCGCTTCTCCGGGAGCGGGCGGGCGATGTGCCAGGTGCGTTCGGCGAACAGTGATTCCGGGAAGTCGAAGGCCTCGGCCTGCACATCCTGCGGGATGGCGACGGTCGCCGCCCCGGTCTCCACCGGGTCGGTGAGCACCCGCATCGCACCGAGTAGGGCGCCGGGCAGTTGTTCGGGACGCCAGACGCGGTCGAAGTAGCGCGACACCGGCTTGAAGGCGTCGTTGACGGTGACATCGCCCGACGACGGGAGCTCGAGTTCCTGCAGCACCGGGGAGGTGGCGCGGGTGGCGAAGGTGTCGGCGGGCAACAACAGCACCGGAATGCGGTTGATGGTCGCCAGCGCGGCACCGGTCAGCATGTTGGTGGCGCCGGGACCGACCGAGGCGGTCACGGCCCACGCCTGCAGCCGATCCTTCATCCGGCCATAACCCACCGCGGAATGCACCATGGCCTGCTCATTGCGGCCGAGCACATACTTCAGGGAGGGCTCCACGCCTGCGTTGACGTCGTCGACCTCCTGCTGCAACAGCGCCTGCCCCAGTCCGGCGACATTGCCGTGGCCGAAGATGCCGAAGCAGCCGGCGAAGAACTTCGACCGCTGCCCGTCACGTTCGACGTACTGGTTGGCCAGGAACCGCACGGTGGCCTGCGCGACGGTCAGGCGGATGGTCGGTTCACCGTGTGCGGTACGGACGCCGGTCACGCCGCCGGCGCGTCCCTGGTTGATCGGTGCCACGATGGGCCTTCCTTCTCGGTGGGTGATGGTCGGTGATCTCGATACGCCCTCGTTCCTCGGGGCTACTCGATCAGCGGGTGGTGGGTTGGGGTGCTACTCGATTGGCGGTGGGGTGGGTGCTACTCGACCAGCGGAAAGGGTAGACGCGGGTCGATCTCCTGGTGCTCCCAGCTGTCCCGCAGCCAAGTGTGTGCGGGATCGTCACAGATCTTCCAGGCGCGCTCCTCGCCCGGTCCGGCCATCACATTGAGGTAGTACATGTGATAGCCGGGCGCGGCGATCGACGGGCCGTGATAGCCGTGGGGCACGAGGACGACGTCACCGCTGCGCACCTCCTCGAGGACCTCGATCGGGCGTTCGGGGGTGCCGTACACGCGGTGATAGCCGAAACCCGCTGTGCCGCTGTTCTCCTGGATCTCGAAGTAGTAGATCTCCTCGAGCTGCGACTCGACCTCGGAGTTCTCGTCGTGCTTGTGTGCGGGATAGCTCGACCAGTTGCCGCCGGGGGTGATGACCTCGCAGGCGATCAGCGAATCGGCCTCGAAGGCATCGGCGGTACCGAAGTTGTGGACCTGCCGGCTGCAGTTCCCCGCGCCACGGAGTTCTACGGGCACAGCGGCTTTCGGGCCGTACCGGAAAGGGAGCGTCGTCGATGCCCGCGCTCCGCACAGGGCGAAGCGGCCACCGTCGGCGCTGGTGACGGAGAACTCGGAGTCGCGGCCGACGTAGGCGAAGTCGCTGGGACCGTCGAAAACGCTTGCCCGGCCCTCGAGTTCGAACTGCCGGCCGTCACACGCGACGACCGCCGATCCGGACAGCGGGATGACGATGATCTCGTCCGGTCCCGACCGCCGCGTCACCGATTCGCCGGCATCCAATTCGACCACCCAGAGCGAGGACTCGGTCCAGCCGGCCGACTCCGGGGTGACATCGACGGCCAATGGGGCCGTCGCACTTCCCGCGGGGATGTAGTACTTGCTGTTCACGCCTGAGACCCTCACTTCACCAGATTGACGGCGGTGTCGACGGCGATGGCCACGTCGTCGTCGGCGGGGTAGAGCAGGGTGCGGCCGACGATGAGCCCCCGGACCGACGGGATGGCCAGTGCGCGTTCCCAACTGGCGTATGTCTCCTCCGGCGCGGTCTGCGGGTCGCCGCCGAGCAGCAGGGTCGGCATGGTGGTGGCGTCCATGACGCGCTCCATCTCGTCGACCACCGGCAGCTTGAGCCAGGTGTAGGCCGAGGTGGAGCCGAGGCCCTGGATGATGTGCATCGACTTGATCACCGCGTCGGCGGTGAGGTCGTTGCGGACCTTGCCCTCGATCCGGTTGGACAGGAACGGTTCCAGCATCGCGATGACGTTGCCGGCGGCGAGCTCATCGACGGCCGCGGCACACGAGGTCATCATGTTCAGGGTGCCGGGGTCGTCGAGGTCGACGCGGCAGAGCATCTTGGCGCCGTTGAGTCCGGCCTCGACGGTCCAGCCCGCGGTGGCGGCGGTCATCCGGTCGTCGAGTTCGAACGAGGCGCCGGCGAGGCCGCCGCGGTTCATCGATGAGAACACCACCTTGCCCTCCAGCGCGCCGAGCAGCAGCAGGTCCTCGAGGATGTCGGACGTGGCCAGCACCCCGTCGACACCGGGATTGGCCAGCGCCGTCCGCAACCGGTCGAGCAGATCGGTGCGGCTGTTCATCGCGGTCTGATTCTTGCCGACCGACAGGGCACCGCGGGCGGGATGGTCGGCGGCGACGATCATCAGGCGGTCGTCGCCGATGACGGTGTCGCGGCGCCGGCGCCGGGCCCACGCCTCGGCGATGACGTGCGGGCGCTGCGCCCGGATCGCGGTGACGTCGGCGTAGTCGGCGCACAGGGGCGCGTCGGCGAGGTAGTCGGTGGGGGCGGGGGTGATCGCGGTGGCGAGTTCAGGCATGGATGTGCTCCTGGGCTGTGGCTGCGAGTGCGGCGACCTCGTCGGCCGTCGGCATGGCGGTGGAACATTCGAGGCGTCCGGCGACGATGGCGCCGGCGGCGTTGGCGTGCAGGAGGATCTTCTCCAGCGGCCAGTCGGCGAGCAGGCCGTGGCACAGCGATCCGCCGAAGCTGTCGCCGGCACCGAGTCCGTTGATCACATCGACGGGGATCGGTGCGACCTCGACCGTTTCATGGCGGGTCTTGCCGAGCACGCCGCGCGGGCCCTGCTTGACGATGGCGAGTTCGACTCCGAGGTCGAGCAGCGCGTCGGCGGCCTTGTGGGGATCGGTTTCACCGACGGCGATCTCGCACTCCTCGCGGTTGCCGACGGCGACGGTCACGTGTCCCAGCGCGCGCTGCACCTGCTCGGTGGCGGCGGCGGGGGTGTCCCAGAACATCGGCCGGTAGTCCAGATCGAGTACGGTGAGCGGCCGGCGGGCGCGACTTTCCCACGCGGCGAAATGTGCACTGCGCGAAGGCTCTTCGGACAGGCCCGTCACCGTCGACCAGTAGAGACGGGCATCGGCCACGGCGTCGGTGTCGATGTCGGCGACCTCGACCTGCAGGTCGGGGGCGGTGGGCTTGCGGTAGAAGTACAGCGGGAAGTCATCCGGCGGGTAGATCTCGCAGAACGTCACCGGCGTGGCATAGGTGTCGTCGACGCCGACGTAACGGTTGTCGACGCCGAGGCGGCTCAGTTCGGCGCGCACGAAGCGGCCGAACGGGTCGTCGCCGACGCCGGAGATCAGGGCCGAGTGATCACCGAGACGGGCCGCGGCGACGGTCACGTTGGCGGCGCTGCCGCCGAGGAACTTGCCGAAGCTGGTGACGTCCTCGAGGCCGACGCCGATCTGCTGCGGATAGATGTCGACGCCGCTGCGTCCGATCGCCAGCACGTCGAAGCGGGCTGATGGGCGGTCTGTGGTCACGAATCGCTCCTGGTCGAAAGTCATGTGCGGTGGGCGGGCCACTCGGGCGGTGCCCCTCCACTGTGCGACAGACCACAACCAAAAGTCAAGACTTTGTCAGGACATTCGAACCTGGCATGATCGGTGGTACGGATCACAACACCCTCATGTGACGAAAGGATGCGTTCCCATGACAGCAACCACGATTCCCGATGCCCAGCCGACGGCCGACGGTTCGGCGGCCACTGCACTACCGGTCGGCATCATCGGATTCGGGTGGATGGGCCGGGCGCATGCCCAAGCGTATGCGCGCCTGCGGCATCACTATCCGCACCTGACCCCGGCGCCCCGGCTGATGACCATCGCCGACGAGGTCGCCGACCGCGCGGCCACCGCCGCCGCACAGTTCGACGCCGGCTTCGTCACCGACTGGCGAGATCTGGTCGCCGACAACTCGATCGCCGCGGTCAGCGTGACCGCGCCCAACTTCCTGCACCGCGAGATCGGTTGCGCCGTCGTCACTGCCGGCAAGCATCTGTGGATCGAGAAGCCGGTGGGACTCTCGTCGGCAGATGCACGTGCCGTCGCCGACGCGGCCCACGCCGCCGGTGTGGCCACCGCCGTCGGATTCAACTACCGCAACGCTCCGGCGGTCGCCGCGGCCCGCGAGATCATCGGCGCCGGTGAGATCGGCGAGATCACCCACGCCCGCTTCCGCCTGTTCAGCGACTACGCCGCCCACCCGGACGGCGCGTTGAGCTGGCGGTTCGCACGTGAGCGCGGCGGCAACGGTGTGCTCGGAGATCTTGCGTCGCACGGCGCCGATCTCATCTGGTATCTCCTCGGCGACATCGACTCCCTGGTGGCCGACACCGCCATCTTCATCGATTCCCGCCCCAAACCCACCGGTGCCACCTCGGGACACCAGTTGGCCACCGGTGGGGAACGTGGGCCGGTGGAGAACGAGGACTACCTGTCCGCGCAACTGCGCATGGCCTCCGGCGCCCGATGCGTCCTCGAGGCGAGCCGTGTCTCGGTCGGGGAGCAGAACTCCTACGGTTTCGAGATCCACGGCACCACCGGCGTCCTGCGGTGGGACTTCCGGCGCATGGGCGAACTCGAGATCGGCCGCAGCGGAACCTCCGGGGTCATCCAGGATCTGCCGACCTCGACGGTATACGTCGGGCCCGGCCACGGCCAGTACGCCGCATTCCAGCCCGGTTCGGCCACCGCGATGGGCTACGACGACCTCAAGGTGATCGAGGCCGCGCGATTCTGCGCGTCGATCATCGGTCCCGACGCCGTCGCGGCCGTCGGTGCCGGTGCCACGATCGACGACGCGGTGCGGGCCGCCGAGGTTCTCGACGCGATGACGGCGTCGGTGGAACACGGCGCGTGGGTGTCACCGGCATCGGTGTCGTCGGTATCGGTGTCGTCGGTATCGGTGTCGCACGACGGGTGACCGGTGTGGGATCCGACGACGTGGCATCGGAGGCGGCGGCCACACCGCACGCGGATTTCCCTCGCGCGCTTGCCCTTCTGGGGGCGGGCGCGATGTTCATGGAGATCCTCGACGCCACCATCGTGGTCACCGCGTTGCCGTCGATGGCCGCCGATCTCGGGGTCGACGCCATCGACGCCACCGGCGTGGTCACCGCCTACCTGATCACACTCGCCGTGCTCATCCCGCTGAGCAGCTGGCTGGCCGACCGCTTCGGGATGCGGCGGGTGTTCCTGACCGCCCTCGTCGTGTTCACCGTGGCATCGCTGGGATGCGCGCTGGCGCCGTCACTTCCGGTGCTCATCGGGATGCGGGTGGCCCAGGCCGCCGGCGGCGCCATGATGGTCCCCGTCGGTCGGCTCGCGGTGTTGCGGGCGGTACACGTCGGTGACGTGGCCCGCGCGATCGCCTACCTCACCTGGCCCGCACTGGTCGCCCCGGTGCTCGCGCCACTGCTCGGCGGGCTGATCGTCGAGCACGCCGACTGGCGGGTGATCTTCGCGATCAACATTCCCATCGGAGTCCTGGGAGTCGTTGCGGCCCTCAGGATTCTGTCGCCCGACGGGCCGCGCGCAGACACGCCGCTCGACGCGATCGGCGCCGCCGGCGCGATCATCGCGATCGGCGCCGCGATGGCGGTCGCCGAAATGCTGACGGCCGCCCCGATCCGGTGGTTGGTAGTCGCGATCGGCGTGATCGTCGCGGCAGTGGTCGGTGCGCTGACCATCCGGCACCTGCGACGCGCTGCCCATCCACTGCTCAATCTCGCTGTCCTGCGCGTGAAGTCGTTCGGTTCGGTGATCGGCTACGGCACCGGTTACCGGATGGCGATCAGTGCCGTGCCGTTCGTGGTGCCGCTCATGCTGCAGTTGCGGCTGGGTTGGTCGCCGGTGACCGCGGGCGCGATGGTCACGGCGCTCTTCGCCGGCAACGTCGTCATCAAACCGGCCACGACCCCGCTGATGCGCCGGTGGGGGATTCGGCAGGTGCTGCTGGCCGTCGCGGTGGCCTCGGCGATCACGTTCGCGGGTCTGGCGTTGATCGGTGAGCAGACCCCGCCGGTGCTCATCGCCATCGGGTTGTTCGTCTCCGGCATGCTGCGCTCGATCGGATTCTCCGCCTACAACACCGTGGCCTTCGCCGACGTCGACGCCACGCAACTCGGCGACGCCAATGCCCTGCACGCCGCCGTGCAGGAGTTGGGGAATGCCTTCGGTGTCGCACTGGCGTCGGTGACCATCGCGCTGGTGGGCGGTGGCGTGGGTGCTCTCCCGGCCGGCGGCTACTCGGTGGTGTTCCTGGCGCTGGCGGTGGTGATGATCATCTGCGGTGTCGGTGCGGCCCGGCTGCCGTCTCGGGTGGGAGCCCACGCCCTGGGCGGGAATTGATCCGAATGTCCGGACAAAGTATTGACATTCGGTTGTGATCGGTATTACATCAGTGGCTAATCCCGACGGAAAGGATCGCGACATGACGCAGAGCGTGTCCCCGGAGTGTGTGTCCCGGGAGCCGGTGCGATCGCCGCTCATCGGGCTGGTCTTCGACGCGTCGAATCCCTTCGAGGCCGACCTCGTCGACGCCGTCTACGCCGCCGCCGACGCGCGTGCCGTCGCCGAATCCGCAGCGGGACAGTCGCACCCGCGCTACCGTATCGCCTCGAGCATCCACGGCCGCGCACGCAACCGGGCCCGCGCGATCGCCGATCTCGTCGACGTCGACTGCGACGCGCTCATCGTCGTCGGCGCCACCCACGACGACGCCCTCGACCTGCCGCTGCCCACCGTCATCATCGGCGAACGGATCGCCGATCTGCCCGCACTGACCATCGGGACCGACGAATGGCAGGGTGCGCACCTGGCCGTTCAGCATCTGATCGATCTGGGGCACAGCGCCATCACGCATATCGGCGGCGGTGACCATCCGTGCGCGGCCGAGCGGCAGCGCGGGTACATCGGGGCGATGACCGCCGCCGGATTGCAGCAGAACTGTCAGATCCTGCGGGGTGATTACACCGAGGAGGCCGGCGCCCGGGTCGCCCGCGAACTCCTCGATCGATTGCCGCGGCCGACCGCGGTGTTCCTCGCCAACGACCGCATGGCCTTCGGCTTCATCGATGTCATGCGAGCCCACGGGGTCTCGGTGCCCGCCGAGATGTCGGTGGTCGGTTACGACGACGGTCATCTGGCCGGCGTCGATGGCGTCGACCTCACCACGATCCGGCAGGACATCGGAGGTCTGGCGGCCGCGGCGATCGATGCGGTCGGTCGAGTGCTGACCGATGATTCCGTCGAACCCGGCGGATGCGGCTTTCTGGGTGACGTGGCACTCGAACCCGAGTTGATCGTTCGGGCGACCACCGCGGCGCCCAAGCGTCGTCGGCGGCCGCCGCGCGAACGCGATGAACCGCGCCTCCGGTGGGGCCTGATGGTCGAGCACCTCGACGACACCGTCATGAACTCCCTCGCCGACCCCGCTCTGGTCAGCGGCTCCATCGAGGTCGTCGCGAGTGCGTCGACCATGAACGCCTGGCAGATCGCCGACCGGCTCGGCATCCTCGCCAGCTACGGGCTGTACGGGGATCTGCTCGACGACCCCGACATCGACGCGGTGCTCATCGCCCTCGATGACGACCTTGCCGACGAGTGGGCGCTCCGCTCCGCGGCGGCCGGCAAGCAGGTACGTCGCATCGTGTCATCCACCGATCGCCCTGTCGCTCTCCCTCAGTTGAAAGGTATTCCGTGACATACTCTCTGCCCGCCGCACGCACACCCGATGCGCGTTCGGCGCCGGTGATGCGCTGGGGGATCCTGGGCCCCGGCTGGATCGCATCCCGATTCGTCGCGGCACTGCACAAGCACACCGATCAGCGGGTGACGGCTGTCGGTTCCCGCTCGGCGGCGCGCGCCGAGGAGTTCGCGCGGCAGTTCGACATTCCCGCGTCGCACGGCGCCTACGCGGACCTGCTCGCCGACCCGAGCGTGGACATCGTCTACGTGTGTACGCCGCACACCGAACATCTGGCGGGTGCCCTGGCGGCGCTCGACGCCGGTAAGCATGTGCTGGTGGAGAAGCCGCTGGGTATCAACGCCGATCAGGCCCGCACCGTCGCCGCGCGATCCGCGGAGACCGGGCTCTTCGCCGGTGAGGCGATGTGGACTCGATTCCTGCCGAAATTCGATGTCCTGCAACAGGTCCTCGACGCCGGAATCCTCGGGGAGATCCGGACCGTGATGGCCGACCACGGCGAGTTCTTCACCGCCGACCACCGCATCTACGATCCGAGCCTGGCCGGCGGGCCGATGCTCGACCTCGGGTCGTACCCGGTCGCCTTCGGACAGTGGGTGCTGGGTCGGCCATCGGAGATCACAGCGCTCGGTACACCCGCGAATGACGTTCTCAACGGTCAGGTCTCGGCGCTACTGCGGTCGACCACAGGCGGGCACGCACTGCTCAACACGACCATCATGTCCGATACCCCGACGACGGCGGCGATCTGCGGCGTCGACGCCGAGGTGATCATCCCCGGACCCTTCTATCAACCGGGACCGTTCGAGATCCGCCTCCGCGACGGCGCGGTGCTCTCCTACGACGAGGAGCACGGCTCACATGAGGACGGGCTGCACTACTCGGCGGTCGACGCCGCGCGCCGAATCGGTCTCGGTGCCAACGAATCCGAGGTCCATCCACTGGCCGACGCGGTGGCTGCACTCGAGACGATGGATGCCATCCGCGCGCAGATCGGCATCGTGTTCCCCGGGGAGGCCGTCGCATGACGGTCCGGGTCGGGATCATCGGAACCGGCATCATGGGTGCCGACCACGCCGAGAACCTGCACCGTAACGTCAGCGGTGCCGCGGTGACCGCGGTCGCCGACGTGAACTCCGACGCCGCGCGCCGGGTGGCCGCCGCGGTCGGGGGAGCGCGGGTGTTCGGCGACGCCACCGCGCTCATCGTCGACGACGCCGTGGATGCCATCGTCATCGCCTCACATGACTCCACCCACGCGGAACTGACCCTGGCGGCTCTCGACGCCGGGAAACCGGTGCTGTGCGAGAAGCCGCTGGCGCCCACCTCGGTGGAATCCCGCGAGGTGTGCGAGGCCGAGATTCGAGGCGGGCAGCGGCTGATCAGCGTCGGATTCATGCGGCGCCACGATCCGTCCTACGTCGATCTTCGTCGGGTCGTGAGGTCCGGGGATCTCGGCGAGATCCTCGTCGCGCACTGCGTCAGCCGCACCGTGTCGGCCGATCCGCGCGGTGACTCGGCGTCGACCATCACGAACGCGGCCATCCACGAACTCGATGTGATGCCGTGGCTGCTCGGCTCCCCGATCGTCGAGGTGAGTTGGCATGCGGGACGGTCGAGCCGCAACGCCGGACGCCGAGTCGACCCGCAGATCATGCTGTTGCGCACCGCATCCGACGTGCTGATCACCGTGGAGGTCTTCGTCAACGCGGGCTACGGCTATGACACGCGCTGCGAGGTGGTCGGCGAGGACGGCGCCGCGGCACTGACCTTGCCCGCCGCGGTGGTGATCGATCGGGCCCGGACGCGATCAGTCGGCTACCCGGCCGACTGGCGCCCCCGCTACGCCGACGCCTACCGACATGAGTTGTCCGAGTGGATCAGTGCCATCGCGGACGGCCGACCGCCGACGCTGGCCACCGCCGCCGACGGGCTCCGCGCCGCGGTCGTGGCCGACGCACTCATCGAATCGATGAACAATGGTGGCAAGGCCGTCCGGGTCGGCCACGACGTCGCCGAGGTCCCCGCGTAACCCTGATTGCGTTGACAGCGCTCTCTCTGACGTTGACAGCGCTTTGCTTGTAGCCGACTGTGCTCGCTGGGCGCTGTCAACGGAATACGGAGCGCTGTCAACGGAATACGGAGCGCTGTCAACGTAATTCGGAGCGCTGTCAACGGCGCTCGGTTAGTCGTACGCGCCCGGGATGGTCTGATCCCAGTCGATCACCGAACCGGTGACCACGCCGCTGCGATCGGACAGCAGGAACACCACGAAATCGGCGATCTCGTCGGGCTGGCCTAGCTTGCCCATCGGCACCGATCCATTGGCCTCCTCGATCCACGAGTCATCCGCACCGTGAAAGCGCTTCTGCACCTGCGCCTCTCCCTCGGTCTCTGTCCAGCCGATGTTGAGCCCGTTGATGCGAATCCGATCCCAGCGGTGGGCGTGCGCGGCGTTGCGGGTCAGGCCGATGAGGCCGGCCTTCGACGCCACATAGGGTGCGAGGTACGGCTGACCACCGTGCGCGGACATCGTGATGATGTTGACGATCGTGCCCGGGGCGCCGCGGTCGGTCATGTCGCGGACCGCGGCCGCCATCGTGAAGAACCGGGCACGGAGATTGACCGCGACGTGTTGTTCGAAGAGCTCCGGCGTGGTGTCGAGAAGTGTTCCACGACTGGTGGTTCCCGCGGCATTGACCAGGCAGTCGATCCGGCCGAACTCGGCGACGGTGGCGGTGACGGAATCGGTGGCCCCCTGCGGGTCACTCAGATCGGACTCGATGAATCGGACGGGGCACTCGGTGAATTCGTCGGCGAGGCGCTTGCCCTTCTCGGCGTTGCGGCCGCTGAAGGCGACACGCGCGCCGGCTGCGGCGGCGGTGCGCACGATCTGCGCGCCGAGGCCCTGCGTTCCGCCGCTGACGAGCACCACCTTGTCGGTGAGGAGTTGGGCACGGGCAAGCGACAGATCGGCGGTCATGGCAGGGGTCCTCTCTGGTGAACCGGGTCACAGAAAGATAATCATGATGTCAGGACAAAGTCGAGTCCTGGGCAGGACCCGTCGTGGCTCGCACGACCAGTTCGGGTGTGAGCGTGGCGGTCGACCGCTCGGTGCGATCTCGGTCGAGACGTTCGATGACGGCGGCGATCGCACGGTCGGCCTGTTCGGCAGGGCGTTGCGAGACGGTGGTGAGCGCGACGTTGCCGAGTCGTGCCAGCGGACTGTCGTCGTAGCCGGTGATCGAGACCTGCTCCGGCACCGCGACTCCCGCGGAGCGGAGCACGTCGAGGGCCCCGACCGCCAGTAGGTCGTTGGCACACACGACGGCCGTCGGCAGGTCTCCGGCGAGCAGCGAGTGTCCGGCCGTCATGCCCGCGGCCTCGGTGAAGCCGTCGGATTCGATGACCGACCCGGAGTGTGCGAGATCGTAGGACCGTAGCGCGCGCAGAAAGCCGGCGCGACGGTCGGCGGCGATCGCGCCCGACCCGCCCGACACGTGGACGATCCGGCGATGCCCCAGTCGGTAGAGATGGTCGACCACCTGCGCGATGCCCTGCGCATCATCGGTGCGCACGGCATCGACGTCCGGACCGCCGACGCGACGGCCCACCGCGACGGTCGGTACGCGTGTGGCCAACTCGCCGATCTGGGCGTCGGGCAGTTCGGTGCCGATGAGCAGCATTGCCTCGCAACGGAAATCGAGAAGTGTGTCGACGACGCGATTCTCGCCGTGCGTCGGGGTGACCGCACCGAGCACGATCTCGTATCCGGCGGCATCGGCCGCGCGGACCAACTGCTCGACGAGTTCGGCGTGAAAGCTGTTGCGGATCTGGGCGACCGCGCCGATCAGGTGCGTGCGCCGCGCGGTCATCAGTGCCGCGGTGCGATTGACCCGGTACCCGAGTTCGTCGGCGGCGGCCATGACCGCGGCCCGGGTGTCGTCGCCGACCCCGGGCGCCTGCCGGAACACCAATGAGACGGTCGCCTTGGAGACGCCGACGTGATCGGCGACATCGGCCATCGTGACGCGCCCGCGAGTGGCCATCGGCGGTCGTTCTCCTTCTTCGGTGCGGCGTGGGTGTTGACAGCGGCGGGTGACCGCCGTCATAGTATCGTACTATACCGGTCTACTAAACCGGTCTAGCGCGCTCGACGTGCGCATTCACATCGCCTCTTGCACTTCAAGGAGAAACCATGAGCCAGGATCCCGTTGGCGTCGCCGTCATCGGCGGCGGCATGGCCGGCCGCGCGCACGCGGCCGGCTACCGGATGGCGTCGACGCTGTTCGACGTCGACCGCCCCGACGTGCGTCTGGTGGCCATCGCCGACGCCAACCCCGCCGTCGCCGACGAAACCGCCCGACGCTACGGCTATGAACGCGCCGAATACGACTGGCGGGCGCTCGCGGATGCGCCGGACGTCCACGCGGTGAGCGTCGTCGTCGCCAATCACCTGCACCGGGAGATGGTGGAGGGCCTACTTGCCGCGGGTAAGCATGTCCTGTGCGAGAAGCCGCTCGCCGCGTCACTCGCCGACGCCGAGGCCATGGTGACCGCAGCCGAGGATGCGCCGGATTCGGTTGCCGCCGTGGGCTACACGTACCGTCGCTCACCGGCGGTGGAACAGATCCGCCGCGAAGTGGCCGCACAGACCATCGGCGCGCCGATCCATTTCAACGGCCACTACTGGTGCGACTACGGACTCGACCCGACCTCGCCGATCACCTGGCGCCACCGTGGCGGACCGGGGACCGGTGCGCTCGCCGACGTGGGTAGCCACCTGCTCGATCTCTCGGAATTCATCTTCGGGCCGATCGTGGAGGTGTCCGGAGCGGTTTTCCACACCGTGATCACCGAGCGACCGATCCCGCTGGGCACCACCTACGGTCACACCAAGGGCGCCGTAAGCGACGAGAACGCACCGGTCGAGAACGACGACATCGCCACCTTCACGGCCACTTTCGCCAATGGCGCCGTCGGCACCTTCTCGGCTTCGCGGGTCGCGCACAACCTGCCCGACGGCCTGGGCTTCGAGGCCTTCGGCACCGAGGGATCGGTGTCCTGGGACCTCTCCCGGCCGGCCGAGTTCCAGATCTCCCTGGCCGGCGACAACCCGGCGCTCGGCGGCTCCCGGCGCGTCATCATCGGACCCGACCATCCCTACATCCGAGGTGGGCTGCCGATGGACGCCGGCGGCGTCGGCCACGGCAAGGCGGAGTTCTTCGCCTACCAGGCGCGCGCCTTCCTCGACCAGATCGCCGGGATCGATGCCCTCGGCCCGCTGCCCGGCTTCGACACCGGGGTCCACAGCATGCGGGTCGCCGCCGCCATCGCCGGCTCCGCCGCCGCGGCCGGCGCCACCGTCAAGATCGTCTGACCCGTATTCACCTGCACCACAATCCATCCGAAAGAGGCATCATCATGAAACTCGGTGTGTACACCGCCATCCTGCACGACCGTTCCCTGCCCGAGACGCTGGAGGTCATCGGCTCACTCGGCCTGACCGGCGCGGAGATCAACGCCGGCGGTTTCCTGGGTACCCCGCACCTCCCGGTGGCCGAACTGCTGTCCGGGGAGGTGAGTGTCCGTGACTACCTCTCGACCTTCGACGGCACCGGCGTGTCCCTGGCCGGCCTGAACTGCAACGGCAATCCGCTGCATCCGGACCCGGAGGTGGGCCCCGAGGACGCCGACGACCTGCGTAACGCGATCCGGGTGGCCGGGCTGCTCGGCGTCGACCGCGTGGTCACCATGTCCGGACTGCCTCATGCGCATCCGGGTGGCCAGTGGCCGGCCTGGCACGTCAATACCTGGGATTCGGGCTACCTCGATTCGCTCGACTACCAGTGGGATGAGGTGGCCCTGCCGTTCTGGGCCGAGATCGATGCGCTCGCCCGCGAGAACGGCGTCACCGTCGCCATCGAGATGCATCCGCAGAATCTGGTGTTCAATCCGCCGACGATGAAGCGGCTCGTCGACCGGCTCGGCGCCACCAACATCGGTGCCGAGATGGATCCGTCGCATCTGTTCTGGCAGGGCATCGATCCGGTGGCCGCCATCGAATGGCTCGGCCCGCTGGTCGTCCATGCCGCAGCCAAGGACACCCGGATCAACGACAACTGCTCGATCTACGGCGTCCTCGACGAGCGGTTCACCCGAATCCCGCTGTCGGAGAACCCGACCGGACTCGGCGGCAAGCATGTGGTCAACAAGTGGCCGGAGGACTCCGCCTGGGACTTCGTCGCCGTCGGCCGCGGTCACGACATCGGATTCTGGACGCGATTCCTCGCGGCACTGGCGGCCGTCGACCCGAACATGGCCGTCAACATCGAGCACGAGGACGTCTCCCTCGGCCAGATCGACGGACTGCGTGAGGCCGCCCAGACCCTGCGTGCCGCCGACTCGGCGTTGGTGAGCTGACAATCTGACACACGGACAACTGCAGCGCGGCCCGAATTCTCGGGTCGCGCTGCAGTTCTCTGTCGGTGCCCACCCAACACTCGACCCGCGGCGGATACGAACGCGGTGTGACGAGCGGCTGGTGTCGATATACGGCGCGAGTGACCTGTGTGGCCGCATCTATATCTGCTGTGATGGCCGGCGGCGTTCAACTCCGGGTTCGGTTGTGGGAATCCGGTTGGAGAGTGAAGGCGTACTCGTCACGCAATCCGAAAAGCGCGATTCCCGCACCGGTATCCGGTGCGGGAATCGCGCGTGTTCGGGTGATGTCTTGGCTGCTCAGATGAGTTCCCTGATCCGTCGGCTCGGGTAAATACGGCCGGTGGACACCTCGTCCTCGACCTCCTCGAGGGTCTTGCCGCGGGTCTCGGGGGCCTGGGTGATGACGAACAGCAGCGCGATGATGCCGATGCCACCGAACATGAAGAACGTGCCGGTGATGCCGGTCGCCTCGACCAGGGTCGGGAAGAACAGTCCCAGAAGGGCATTGGTGATCCACAGGCAGAACACCGAGATGCCGATGGCCAGACCACGGATGTGCAGCGGGAAGATCTCCGACAGCAGGACCCAGGTGGCCACGTTGAGGAAGGTCTGCATCGATCCGACGAAGATCACCACGAGAGTCAAGATCACCCACGGACGGGCGGGATTGCCCTCGGGCAACGCCAGCGATGCGATGCCGATGAGGAAGTGGCAGGTGGTGGTGAGGCTGTAGCCGATGATGAGGGTGGTGCGCCGATTGATCTTCTGCGCCAGCCAGAGTGCGGTGATCGAGCCGACGACCGCGATGACGCCGGGGGCGATGTTGGCGATGAGTGCGGCGTTGCTGGCGAATCCGGCGTCCTTCAGGACGGACTGGCCGTAGTACATGATCGAGTTGATGCCGGTGAGTTGTTGGGCCACACCGATTCCGATGCCCACCAGCACGATGCGCCGAATCCATTTGTTGTCGCGCAACGCCGTCCAGCTGCCGTGGATCGCGGTCTCCTCCATCTCGTGGAGTTCTTCGACCATGTCGACCTCGGCCCGGGCGCGCTGCTGCGAACGAATGGTGGCGAGAACGTCGTAGGCCTCCTCGCGGCGGTTCTGGGCGATCAGCCAGCGCGGTGACTCGGGTACGCGGACCATGCCGACCATCAGGCAGATCGCCGGGAGGGCGGCGACGGCGAGCATGATGCGCCAGACCCCGTCCTCCTCGCCCCAGATGTTGCCGATGATGGCGTTGACGATGAAGGCCGCGAGCTGACCGACGACGATCATCACCTCGTTGCGGCCGGCGAGGGAGCCGCGGATCTCATACGGCGCGAGTTCGGCGAGGTAGACCGGGACGACGGTCGACGCGGCGCCGACGGCCAGTCCGAGCACCACACGTCCGACCACCATGACACCGAATCCCGGAGCGAACACGCAGATGAGGGTTCCGGCGAGGAAGAGGACCGCCAGGCCCATGATCGACTTGCGGCGGCCGATGGCATCCGACAGCCGACCGCCGATCAGCGCACCGAACGCGGCGCCGAACAGCAGGGAGCTGGTGACCACACCCTCGGTGAAGGCGGTGAGGCCGAGGTCGGTCTTCATCGGCTCCAGTGCGCCGTTGATGACACCGGTGTCGTAGCCGAAGAGCAAACCGCCCAGCGTGGCGATCAGGGCCACGGCATGAAGACGCCGCCGGAACGGTCCCGTTCCCAGCGGCGGCAGAGTCGACTGATCGTGTTTCAGACCCGGATGGTCATCGGTGGTGGACATGGTGCTCCTTGCCTTGGGTTACATCTTCCACTGTCAGTGATGACAGTCACAAGAGGATCGTAACCCAGTTTGTGCAAATGTCCTAACAAATAGTCGTCAATGGATCTCCGATCGGTGACTCAGCGCGGCATCAACCCGGCGGCACGATAGGCGGCATCGATGAACTCCATGGTGGCGACGGCATCGTCCGGCCCGATCGGCAGCGATTCGCCGGACCGCAATGCGGTGGCAAGTGCCTCGAGCTGAAAGGTGTAGGTCGCGCGGGTACTGACGTGCTCGACGTGCTCGGTGCCGTCTCTGATGATGGTCAGGCGGTCGTCGCGCTTCGGCGAGAGGTAGTCGTGCAGGATCAATTCACCGGTGTCGCCGACGATCCGACACCGGAAGGTGTAGTCGGCGTCGACCATCGACGTGGTCGTGGCGCCGGTTGCCCCGGACGGATACCGCACGTCGATCGTCGCCGATTCGTCGACCTGGCCGTCGCGGACCACGGCCGATGCCGCGGTGATCACCGGCTCACCCCCGGCGAACTCGCCCAGATGCCGAAACACATGGACGCTGTAGCAGCCCAGATCCATCAGCGAACCGCCGGCAAGATCGTAGGACCATCGCGGATCCGTCGGAGCCGGCTCGGGCATGCCCATCACGACCTCCACGCGCCGGAGATCGCCGATTATGCCGTCACCCAGCAGTTCCCGAGTGCGCGCCATCAACGGATGGAACAGGTAGTGGAACCCCTCGAGTATCGGAACGCCGGCCCCGCGGGCGGCATCGGCCACCTCGCGGGCCTCGGAGGCATTGCGGGCGAACGGTTTCTCGGTCAGCACCGGTTTGCCGGCCCGGATCGCAGCCAGATTCCACGGCGCGTGAAGCGAATTGGCGAGCGGGTTGTAGATCATGTCGACGTCGGGGGCCGCAATCACCTCGTCATAGGTGTCGACGACCCGCTCAACGCCGTACGTCGCGGCGAAGTCCTCGGCGCGACGCCGGTCCCGGGCGGCGACCACGACCAGTCGATGGCCGAGTTTGCGTGCGGGGCCGACGATCGCGTTCTCGGCGATCCGGGAGGCGCCGAGGACGCCGATCCGCAACGGTTCGTCAACCGAACTTGCGCGGTTCATACGTAGATCTCTCCGCGGGCCACGCGGCGCAGATACGACATGGAGACCGCGACATCGGCAGCGGCCGAGTCGGCGGCGGCCTCGTCGGCGAGAATCGTATCCTGTTCGAGGACAAACCATCCCTGGTATCCGGCGTCGGTGAGCGCGCCCACCACCTTGGAGATGCGGGCCCGGCCCGCGCCGAGCGGGACATACATACCGGCGGCGACGGCCTCGGTGTAGGAGAGTTCACCGCGCTGTACTTGTTCCGCGAGGTCGAGACGAACGTCTTTGAGATGCGCGTGCCGGATGCGGTCGGTGAAGGCTGCGGTGATCTCGAGTGGATCGGATCCGCCGATGAGCAGGTGACCGGTGTCCAGGCACAACCCGATCGATGAGTTCTCCAGCACTCGATACACCTCCTCGCGATTCTCGATCAGCGTGCCGACATGCGGATGCAATGCTGCCACTACACCTCTGCGCGCAGCCATCCGGTCGAGGCGATCGAGGTTGGCCAGCAGAGTGGACCATTGCGCATCGTCGAGATCGGGCCGTGCGTCGTAACCGTCGACACCGGTGGCGGCAGCGAGTACGACGACGTCACCCCCGGAGATCTCGAGTCTGTCGAGAACCTCGGAGACCTCCGGTTCCGGATCGTGGTCGGCATCGTGCAGGACCACGGGCACAAAGGAACCCACACAGGTCAGCTCGAACGACGCGAGGGTGTCGCGCAGTTCCTGTGGGGCAGAGGGCAGGAAGCCCTCCGGGCCGGTTTCGGCGGCGGTCACGCCGAGTTCGCGCATCTCTCCCAGGACCCGATCCCGGTGAACCTGGTAGCCCCAGTCGGGCACCTCGCATACACCCCAGGAGATGGGGGCGGCGGCGATACGGAGGCCGGTCGTGGTGCTCATGCGGTGTGCCGCCGATCGAGTTCGGCGAGTTCGCGGGAGAAGCGCTCCGCGTCGAAACCGCCGGCGAGGGCACGATGGACCAGTTCGGCCTGGGTTTCGCCGGCCAGCCCCGACAGTGGCTGGTCGAGGTCGAGGTTGCTGGGGAAGGCGTATCCCTCCGCGGCGGCGGCGATGACGTGGTCGACGCCGGACTGGTCGCCGGAGGCCGCCAGGTCGAGCAGCGACGGATACAGCGATCGCAGCATCGCCGACCGGTCGACGGCATCCATCGCGCGCCCGAACGCCGACGACACCTGGAGCAGATTCGCCATGCGCTTGATGTCGGTGGAGGTGTTGTGGCCGGCGGCATGGAACAGTGCGGGATTGAAGAACACCCCGTCGCCGGCACGGAGCGGAATCTGGATGTGGTGGGCGGCAAAGTAATCGCGGAACTCGGGCAGGTTGAACGCGATGTATCCCTGTTCGTATCGCTGTGAGTACGGCAGGTACGTCGTGGGACCCGACTCGAGCGGCATGTCGACGTGGGCGACCGCACCCTGCAGGGTCAGCGCCGGCGACAACCGGTGGATGTGCGCGCGGAACTGTGCGGCCGTGTCGGTCGACATGAAACCCAGGTGGTAGTCGCGATGCGGATTCTGTGCGGCGCCACCGGGATTGACGACGTTGATGGCCGAGGTCACCTGATACATCGGGCCCAGCCACGCCTCGCAGATCAACGCGAGGATGTCGTTGGCGTAGTACCGGGTGAAGGTCTCCGGGTTGCGGATGGCGAGTTTCTGCAGGGCATTCCAGATGCGGTCGTTGGCTCCGGGTGCGGCGAAATGGTCGCCGAAACTGCGGCCGGCGGCGTGCTGTTCGTCGATGATGTCGGAGAAGATCCGGGTGGATTCGCCCAGTCCGTGCCGCTCGTCGAATGCGCCTGCGAACACGACGATGCCGGGCCCGGTCAGCAGCGCTCGTGCCAACTCGTCGCCGACCCTGATGCGGACGGCCGGATCGGCGATCTGTGACCGCAGGGCAGCCGCGTCGTAGACGAGGACGTTGTGGTCGACCGATGTCGCGTACGGGTAGTCGGCGAGATCGGTCTCGGCGTCGATGGCGGTGACGAAGTCGTCGATGCGGCATTCGTCGAGCCCGAAGCGGTCGGCGCGGTGAGTCGAGGTGCGCTCGCCGGAGGGGTTGTGCACGGTCATGGGGTGTGCGCTCCTGTCCATAAAAGGAGGGATCGATGGGGAATCCCTTGCCACAACCCTGGCAAGATCCTAATGTCCTAACAAGGGCAGATATCCATCAAAAATCCCTCAGGAGTGGGCCATGCCACATCGCTATCCGGTGCGCGACATCGCCAGGCAGGCGGGCGTCAGTGAGGCAACGGTCGACCGCGTGCTGCACGGGCGATCCGGCGTGCGTGAGGCCACCGGCCGTCAGGTCGAGCAGGCCATCGCTGACCTCGACCGGCAGCGCACCCAACTCCGGCTCTCCGGTCGGCAGTTCATGATCGACCTGGTGATGGAGACCCCGCAACGGTTCTCGTCCATGGTGCGCACCGCGTTGGAGCTCGAGATGCCGAGCCTGCGACCGGCGACCTTCCGGGCGCGCTACCACTGCCACGAGCAGTGGGAGGTCGAGGCGATCGTCGCCGAACTCGACGCCATCGCGCGTCACGGGAGTCACGCGGTCATCCTCAAGGCGCCGGACGCACCCGAGGTCGCGGCCGCGATCGGCAGGTTGAGTGCCGCGCGTATTCCGGTGATCACGCTGGTGAGTGATGTGCCGATGAGCACGCGGATCGGCTATGTGGGCATGGACAATCGGGCGGCCGGCGCGACCGCGGCCTATCTGATGTCGCAGTGGCTGCGGCACGTCGACGCTGACATCCTGGTGATGACCAGCAGCGCGGAATTCCGGGGCGAGGAGGAGCGGGAGAAGGGTTTTCGTGCCGCGATGCGCCGCGACGATCCGCACCGGCACATCACCTACGTCTCCGGCTCCGACGGGCTCGACGTGACCAGTCGGAGGCTGACCACCACGGCGCTGCACCACAATTCACGGATCGCGGCCGTCTATTCGATCGGCGGCGGGAACAAGGGAATCGTCGCGGCGCTCGCCGCCGCGGATCGGACATGCCAGGTGTTCCTCGGCCACGACCTCGGGCCGTCGAATCGCGATCTGTTGCGTAGCGGACATCTCACCGCGGTGCTGCATCATGACCTGCGCGCGGACATGCGACAGGTCGCCCAGACGGTGATGAGTCACCACGGTGCGGTGCCCGGGGAGTATCGACCGCGCGCGACGGAGATCCAGGTGATCACGCCGTTCAACATGCCGCCGGAATGAACCGAGGCCAATGTTTGGTTGTTATGACATACTGTGAGGCATGACACAGGCCACCCAGCTGCAGGTGGATCTCGACCGTTCGACCCCGGTGCCGCTCTACCATCAGCTCGCCCAGGCCATCGAGTCGGCGATCATCAATGGCGAGCTGACCCCGGGCGATCGGCTCGAGAACGAACTCGATCTCGCCAAGCGACTCAAGCTCTCCCGGCCCACGATCCGGCAGGCGATCCAGGAACTCGTCGACAAGGGTGTGGTGGTCCGTAAGCGGGGAGTCGGCACCCAGGTGGTCCAGAGTCCGGTCAATCGTTCGGTCGAGCTGACCAGCCTCTTCGACGACCTGAGTTCCGCCGGGATGCATCCGGCGACGCAGCTGCTGGAGTATCGCCGATCGGTACCCGACGACGACCTGCGCACCGAACTCGGCCTCGACGCCGACGCGGAGGCCGTGACGATCCGGCGTCTGCGCAGCGCCGGTGGTGAACCGCTTGCGGTGATGACCAACCATCTGCCCGCCGACATCTGCCCACCGCCGGGTGACCTCGAGGACGGGGGTCTCTACAAGGGGCTCCGGGCCAACGGTGTGCACATCCGGCTGGCGCGTCAGGTCATCGGTGCCAAGGCTGCCGATGCCGACGAGGCGGCCCTCCTCGACGTCGACGAGGGTGCGCCGCTACTCACCATGCAGCGCACCGCATTCGACGATGCGGGCAAGGTGGTCGAGGTCGGCCGGCACGCCTATCGCGCGGACCGGTACTTCTTCGAGACCACCGTCGTCGACCGCTGACGTCACTCGGTGGGGGACTCGGGCGCCGCGTCGTCGCCAGTGCCGATGTCTTTGCCGCCGCCACTGCCGCTGACCGCGATCAGCAAGTGCCGCACCGCCATTGCCCGCCGGTACGACGGGCCGGTCAACTCGTCGAGAGCGCATTCCGGATCGGCGGGCGGGCCGACATGGGTGCAACCCCGCGGGCAGTGCTCGATCGCCTCGTGCAGGTCGTCGAAGGCGTCGATGATGTCGTCGGGTTCGACGTGGGCCAGCCCGAAGGACCGGATGCCGGGTGTGTCGACCACCCAGGACCGTTCGCCGTCCGGATCCTCCGCCGACGCGGGGAGCGGTAACGCCACCGACTGCGTCGACGTATGGCGCCCCTTGCCCACCCCGGAGACCACACCCGTGGCGCGATCGGCGTCCGGCACCAGGCGATTGACGAGGGTGGACTTGCCCACCCCGGAGTGTCCGATGAAGGCGGCGAGGTGCCCGCGCAGGATGGCGAGGAGGTCGTCGAGGGCATCGTCGCGTCCGGCACGGACGATCGGCAGATCGAGGCCGTCGAAGGCCGCGACGAACTCCGTCGGGTCGGCGAGATCGGATTTGGTCAGGCACAGCACGGGTTCCAGCCCGCCGACGTAGGCGGCGGCCAGGGCGCGTTCGACGAAGCCGGTGCGGGGAGGGGGATCGGCCATGGCGGTGACGATCAGCAGGCGCTCGGCGTTGGCCACCACGATGCGTTCGTAGGGATCGGTGTCATCGGCGGTGCGGCGCAACACCGTTCGCCGGTCGGCCACCTTGACGATGCGGGCGAGGGTGTCGGGCTTTCCGGAGAGGTCGCCGACCACCGACACGTCGTCGCCGACGACCACCGGTGTCCGGCCCATCTCCCTGGCACGCATCGCCACCACGATGCGGTCCGGATCGCCGCCGAGGGCGCAGCCCCAGCGGCCGCGGTCCACGGAGACGACCATCGCCGATTCGGCGTCGTCGTGGGCGGGGCGTGTCTTGGTGCGCGGCCGTGAACCCTTGCCCGGTCGGATCCGGACGTCGGATTCGTCGTAACTCGCCGCGCGGCGACTCACGGACGGCCGATCATCTTCTGCCACATGCCCGGAAAGTCCGGCAGCGTCTTTGCGGTGGTCTCGATGTCGTCGACGGTGACCGCCGGTACCCGCAGCCCGATGATGGCCCCAGCGGTGGCCATCCGATGGTCGGCGTAGGACTCCCAGCGCCCGCCATGGAGTTCCGCCGGTCGGATGATCAGGCCGTCGTCGATCTCGGTGACATCGCCACCGAGGCGGCCGATCTCGGTGGCCAGTGCGGCGAGCCGGTCGGTCTCGTGTCCGCGCAGATGCGCGATCCCGGTGAGACGTGATTCGCCCTCGGCCAGCGCCGCGAGGGCGGCGACGGTCGGGGTCAGCTCGCCGACCTCACGCAGATCCCGGGTGATCCCGGTCAGCCGTTGCGGCCCACGCACGGTCAGCGTCCCGTCGAGAAGTTCGACGGTGCAACCCATCTCGGCGAGGATGTCGGCGATCTGCGCGCCCGGCTGGGTGGTCACCGCCGGCCAGCGCGGCACGCCCACCCGGCCGCCGGTGGCCGCGGCGGCGGCGAGAAACGCTGCCGCATTGGACAAGTCGGGTTCCACGATCCAATCGACCGCGCGGATCGTCGACGGTGCGATCCGCCAGACGTCGGGTTCGCTGACGTCCACGGTGACCCCGGCGGTCTCGAGCATCGCGATGGTCATCTCGATATGCGGCATGGACGGTACCGGGGGACCGACGTGCCGGATGGTGAGGCCGTCGGTGAACCGCGCGCCGGTCAACAGCAGACCGGAGACGAACTGCGACGACCCGGACGCATCGATGGTGACCTCGCCGCCGCGTGCGGACCCGGTTCCGTTGACGGTGAACGGCAACGAGTCGCCGTCGACGTCGACTCCGAGATCACGCAGCGCGTCGAGGATCGTGGACAGGGGGCGCTGGCGTGCCTGTGCGTCACCGTCGAAGTCGACCCGCCCGGTGGCCAGCGCCGCGACCGGGGGCAGGAATCGCATCACCGTTCCGGCGAGCCCGCAGTACACGTCGGTGCCGTGCATGTCGCGGGGTTCGATGGACACCGTGGTCGGGTCGGCGGCGTCGACGCGGATGCCGACACCGAGCCCGGTGAGCGCGGCGAGCATCAGGTTGGTGTCACGGCTGCGGAGGGTGCCGGTGATCGTCGACGGCCCGTCGGCGAGGGCGGCGAGCAGCAACGCACGATTGGTGATCGACTTCGAGCCGGGCAACTCGACGATGGCGTCCACCGATCCGCCGACGGTGGGCGCGGTCCACGTGCTCATGCGGTCCAGTCTGTCATGGGGCGCCGACACGACCGGGAGCGACGGTCACCGGTTGTCGAGCCGCAGGGGATGGCTCGCGGGGACCTCGACGACGATCAGCAACCGCCCGTCGGGGTCGCGGACGTGCATCTCGATCAGACCCCACGGCTCGGTCACCGGTTCACGCTCGATGTCGACGTGCGCGGCCCGCAACTCACGTTCGGTCGCGACGGCATCGCGCACCTGCAGCCAGAGTGCTCCGGACGGTTCGACGCCCGAGCTGATGTCCGAACTCATGTGGCCGGGGATCTCGATGAGTCCGTTGCCCGCATGAAAGACCATGCCGCCGGGGTACTCGCGCGCCACCGAGAGCCGGAGTTGATGTCGATAGAAGTGCTGCAGCTTCTCCGGATCGGCCGAACGCAGCAACACGCGGCTGGTGAGGACCTCCATGTCTAGAGTGTCTACACCGCTACCGGCGGGTCGGACATGACTCGGCCCGGCGCGTCGCACCGGTCGTGGTGTTCGACGCGCCGGGCCGGGCGGTCACTGGCCTTCGGTGGTCCCGTCACTCCCGCCGAGGGCATGGCCCCGGTTCAGGTCGTTACCGTGGCGGGCCGCCTCGTAGATGGCCCGTTCGCGGGCGATGCGGTCGGTCTCGCCGATCGGCGTGGCGTCACCGAAGGCGAACGCCGATTCGTGTGGGGTGTCATGCGGGATGTCGGGATCGTCGACGGCGGGGTCGAGTTCTTCGGGCTGTGGGCTGGGGGGCATGGGTCAAGTTTACGGCCGCAATCGCCTCGGCACCGGCGGTACCGGCGCCGAGGCACACTCCTAGTCGACGGTCATCGATCCCTCACCACGACTGGAGAATTTCCCGTCGGTGACGCCGTCCCAGCGGTCCAGCACAGCCGTCGCGGTCGGATCGCCCTGGCTCCTGATCCACTCGCACAGTTCCTTGGGTGCCGACTGGTTGGTGACGATGAATCGGTGCAGTCCGGGATCGTGTTCGGCGAGGACCTTGAGGGTCTCCGGCGGGGTGTTCGGGTCGGCGGCGGCCAGTGCGTCGCGCGGGTCGAACGCGCCCCCACGCGGTGCGTCGGAGCCGGACAGTCCCTCGGCCTCGGCGACGTCGATCTCGCCGGTGTTGTGGTAGTCGACCGGGTCGGGGGAGGTGCTGCGCCAGTTGAGCAGCAGGTTCAGCACGATCGCGGTGATCGCGCCGGCGGAGATCCCGGAGTGGAAGATCGTCTGGAACCAGTCGGGGAACTGGTGATACAGGTCGAGGGAGACGTTGACCGGCGCATCACTGAGGGTGCGGTCGGTGTAGTACAGCTTGGCCTCGGTGAGCATCGCGACGCCGACGGAGATGGCGACGACCAGGATGTTGGTGTTGTTGAACTTGACCTTGGTCAGGGTCCGGACACCGCTGGCGGCGACCATGCCGAACAGTGCCACGCCCGCGCCGCCGAGGACCGGTTGCGGGATGCCCTCGATGATCGCGGCCATCTTCGGCAGCAGACCGAGGATCACCAGGATGACGCCGGCGCACGTCGCGACGTGGCGTGTCTTGACCCCGGTGATGGCGACGAGCCCGACATTCTGGGCGAACGCGGTGTACGGGAAGGTGTTGAAGATGCCGCCGAGGACGGTGCCGACACCGTCGGCGCGCATGCCGTCGGCGAGTTTCTGCGGGGTGATCTTCTTGTCGACGATCTCGCCGACGGCGACGATGTCACCGGTGGTCTCGGTCATGATCACCAGAGCGACGATGATCATCGCGATGATCGAGCTGACGTTGAAGGTGGGCAGGCCGAAGTAGAACGGCTCGGGGATCGCCACCCAGGAGGCCGAACCGACGTTGCTCCAGTCGGTCATCCCGAACGGGATGGAGATCAGGGTGCCGATCACCAGGCCGACGAGCACCGAGACGCGCTTGATCGTCGCCGGGGCGAAGCGCTCCAGCAGGATGATGATCAGCAGCGTCAGGAAGCCGAAACCGATGGCCTTGGGTGCGCCGAAGTCCTCACCCTGGGCGGTGCCGCCGCCGAACCAGCCGGCCGCGACGCGCATCAGCGAGACGCCGATGATCAGGATGATGGTTCCGGTGACCAGTGGTGGGAAGAATCTGATGAGCTTCCCGACGATCGGGGCCACCAGGATCATGAAGAGGCCACAGGCGATCACCGAACCGTAGATGGCGGTGATGCCGTGCCCGAGGCCGATGGTGATCATCGGTCCGACCGCGGCGAAGGTGACACCCTGCATCAGCGGCAGCCGCACGCCGAAACGCCAGAACCCGACCGCCTGCAGCAGCGTGGCGATACCGGCGACGAAGAGGTCGGCGGTGATCAGATGCACCATCTCGTCGGATTGCATCTGTCCCGCGCTGATCATCGCGCCACCGACGATCAACGGCACCGCGACGGCACCGGCGTACATTGCCAGGACGTGCTGCAGGCCGAGGGGGAAGAGCTTGGCGAACGGGGGGATGTCGTCGACCGGATGGTCGGTGCTGCGCCCGTGCTTGATGGTGTCGAGAACTGACATTCCCCATGTCTACGAGGGCGAGATTTCCGATTTGACGCGCTCGTGTGTCGAATGTGTTTCCGGCAGAATATATCCGCATGGCGCCTCGAACCTCCCAGCTCAGTTCGGGGCTGCTGATGTACCGGCGGTCCGGCACCGGGATCGAGATCCTCATCGCCCATCCCGGCGGACCGTTATGGGCACGCAAGGACGACGGCGCGTGGTCGATCCCCAAGGGCCTCGTCGACGAGGGTGAGGATCTTCTGGCCGCCGCCCGACGCGAATTCGCCGAGGAGATCGGGCAACCCGCTCCTGAGGGCGAGGTCCTTGATCTCGGCGTGGTCCGGCTCAAGAGCGGTAAACGGGTCGTCGCCTTCGCCGTCGAGGGTGATCTCGATGTGTCGATGGTGGCGAGCAACACCTTCGAGATGGTCTGGCCGCCGCGGTCGGGGCGGGTGCAGAAGTTTCCGGAAGTCGATCGGGCGCAATGGGTTTCGACTGCGGATGCGGCTATCAAGCTCAACCCTGCCCAGGTGGCGTTCGTCGATCGCCTCCGCGAGTTGATCGGGGCCTGAGTCCGAGCCGGACCCGATGGTGGCGCGGGCGCCGTCCCGTGCTGTTCGGTACCGCCCTCTCCAATGCAGCCCTCTTGCGTGTCGTCATCGCGTGTCGTCGCGCGTCGGTTCACGCCCGTAAGCGCCAGACATAGAGCCGCTATCAGTTCCCTGAGTGTACAAATACATGAGTTGCGTCTAGACAACGAATCAATCACCATCTATTGTCATGTTCATTCGTGATGCACAACACACCAGGAGGTAATCGATGAGCATCGACGACTCGACGTCGACGAGCGCGCCCACGCTCGAGTGGCGAGACAAGAAGCGGTATCTGTGGTTGCTGGGCCTGATCCCGCCCACGGCACTGTTCGTGGCGGCCGGGCTGGTCGCCGCATTCCATGCGATCGGCTGGGGTGTGGCCGCCCCGGTGTGGTGGTGGATCGGACCGATCCTCATCTACGTGCTACTGCCGATCCTCGACATCTTCTTCGGCCCCGACGGCGAGAATCCGCCGGATGAGTTGATGGAACAACTCGAGAACGACAAGTACTACCGGTACTGCACCTACGCGTTCATCCCGTTCCAGATCGCCAGCCTGATCTTTGCCTGCCACCTGTGGACGGCGTCGGACCTGTCCTGGCTCGGCATCGAGGGCGGCCTCGGTCTGGCGTCGAAAATCGGTGTGGCACTGACCATCGGCGCGATGGGCGGCATCGGCATCAACACCGCGCACGAGATGGGTCATAAGAAGGACGAACTCGAGCGCTGGTTCTCCAAGATCACGCTCGCCCAGACCGCGTACGGCCACTTCTACATCGAGCACAATCGTGGACATCACGTGCGGGTGGCCACCCCCGAGGATCCGGCGAGTTCACGATTCGGGGAGTCGTTCTGGATGTTTCTGCCGCGCAGCGTCTTCGGTAGCCTGCGGTCGGCGTGGGAGCTGGAGGCCACACGCATGCGGCGTCTCGAGCGACCGGTCTGGCATTACAGCAACGACGTGCTCAATGCCTGGGCGATGACGATCGTGCTGTGGGGTGTGCTCGCGGCGATCTTCGGCTGGCAGGTCCTGCCGTTCGCGGTGATCCAGGCGGTCTACGGATTCTGCCTGCTCGAGGCGGTCAACTATCTCGAACACTACGGACTTTTGCGGCAGAAGACCTCCAGCGGGCGTTACGAACGCTGCGCACCCCGGCACAGCTGGAACTCCGATCACATCTGCACCAACATCTTCCTGTATCACCTGCAGCGACACAGCGATCACCACGCGAATCCCACCCGGCGATATCAGACCCTGCGGTCCTTTGAGGAGGCACCGAGCCTGCCGAGCGGCTACGCCAGCATGATCGGCCTCACCTACTTTCCGCCGCTGTGGCGGCGGGTGATGGATCACCGCGTCCTCGATCACTACGACGGCGACATCAGCAGGGTGAACCTGCATCCCCGCAAGGCGGAGCGCATCATCGCCCGCCACGGCGGGTCCGCGACCGGCGCGGGGGTCACCCGATGAGCGCGTACCGATGCCCCGTCTGCGACTACATCTACGACGAGACGACCGGCGCTCCGCGCGAGGGCTTTCCGGCCGGCACCACGTGGGACGGCGTCCCCGACGACTGGGCCTGCCCCGACTGCGGCGTCCGCGAAAAGGTCGACTTCGAGCCCGTCCGCGCCGCGGTGTGAGCGATCGCCCGCCCCTCATTCCTCAACTCACTCCAGGAGAACGATCATGAACTTCAAGCTGTTCCGTTGCGTCCAATGCGGTTTCGAATATGACGAGGCACTCGGCTGGCCCGACGACGGGATCGCGCCGGGCACTCGCTGGGACGACATCCCCGACGATTGGAGTTGTCCGGACTGCGGCGCCGCCAAATCCGACTTCGAGATGATCGAGGTGGCTCGGCCGTGACGGGTGGTGTCGTAATCGTCGGTACCGGGATCGCCGGGATGACGGCGGCCCAGACATTGCGGGACAACGGGTTCGGTGGTCCGGTGACGGTGATCGGAAGCGAACCCGAGGATCCCTACCGGCGCACCGCACTGTCCAAGGATCTCTTGCGCGCGGATCTGTCGGCAGATCGGATAAGGCTGCGGCCGTCGGCGTTCTGGACCGAGAAGAATATCGAGGTGTGCTGTGGGGTGATGGCCTCCGACCTCGACACCGCCGGCCGGCTGGTCGGACTGTCCGACGGACGGACGCTGCCCTACGATGCGCTCATCCTGGCTACCGGCGGTCGCGCCGCCAGCGCGGAACCGATGGCCGGGGTGCCGACGCTGCGTACCCGGTCCGACGCGCAGCGAATCCGGGAGTCGATCGCGGACACCGGGCGTGTGTCGGTCGTCGGCGGTGGGCTCATCGGCCTCGAGATCGCCGCATCCGCGGCGGCCGCCGGATACCCGGTCGATGTCGTCGAGCGCGCCCATCGTGTCATGGAACGCGTTGTACCCGAGATCGTTTCCGAGGTGATTGCCGAGCTGCACAGCGAGCGGGGGGTGGTGCTGAGATGCGGCGCCCGGGTGGCTTCGGCCGACGCTGCCGGACTCACCCTGAGCGGTGGTGCGCGACTCGACGGTCCGGTGGTGGCGGCGCTGGGACTGCGCCCGGATGTCACGCTGGCCGTTGCCGCGGGGATCGAGGTGGCTGCGGCGGGAATCGCCACCGACGACCACCTGCGCACCAGCGCCGACGGCGTCTACGCCGCAGGCGATGTGGCCGCGCCGCCGCACCCGCGTACGGGGCGGCCCGCCCGCACCGAGAACTGGATGTCGGCCACCAAGCAGGGCATGGCGGCCGCGCTGAGCGTGTCCGCCGATCTCGCCGGAGGGTCGGCGCCGGCCTACCGCGAGGTCCCACTCGCCTGGACGATTCACTACGGAGTCAACTTCCAGATCGCCGGGTGGCCCGCCTCGGGGACGCGGTATGAGATCGACGGCTCGCTCGCCGAACGTGATGCGGTGGTGCGGTGCTTTGACGACCGACAACTCGTCGGCGCGGTGGCGATCGGGCGGCCGCGAGCGGGTCGTACGGCGCGCGAGGAGATGACCGCCGAGCTGACCCGGCTGACGGTATGAGAGCCCCGACCCCGGCGAGGCGGGCGGCCGGGGAGTGCCTCGGTAGTCTCGTCGGGGTGAGGACGAGGCGGACATTCGCAGAGGCGAGCAAGGAACTCCTGCGGACGACGCTGCTCGACGGCCTGCATGACCTGCTCCTCGAACAGGATTGGCCGTCGGTGACCGTCGCCGACGTGGCGCGGGTGTCCGGGGTGAGCCGCCAGACCGTCTACAACGAATTCGGCTCGCGGCACGGGATCGCCGAGGCCTACGCCATGCGGTTGGCTCAGCAATTCTCCGCGATCGTCTCCGACGCGATCACGCGTACCGCAGGCGATGTCGACGCCGCGCTGTATCAGGGATTCACCGACTTCTTCGGCACCGCAGCCGACGACCCTCTCATCGGTTCCCTCCAGCGGGGCGAGGCCAAACCCGACCTGCTGCGCCTGATCACCACCGACGCGGGTCCATTGATCACCACCGCGAGTGCGGCCCTCATCGACACGCTCACCACGTCGTGGATCGGACTCGGTGACGACGACGCCCTCCCGATCGCGCGGGCCATCGTCCGCATGGCCCTGAGCTACGTGGCGATGCCACCGGAGAGCGACCGCGACGTGGCCGCCGACCTCGCCGTGGTGATGGCGCCGGCGATCTCGGCGGCGCGGGCCCGCGGTGGCGATGACGCGGGGGCCGACGACGACGCCGGTGACTGAGTGATCGGTCAGTCCAGCCGATACCGGATCAGCCGGGCGGAGTTCCCGACCACCGCCACCGACGAGGCGTTGTGCAGGATCGCCGCCAGGACCGGGGACAGCGCACCACCCGCCCCGATCAGCAGACCGATGGCGTTGACGGCGATGGCCATTCCGTAGTTCTGCCGGATCACCCCCAGGGTGTGATCGCCCAGATCGCCTACGGCGGGCAGCATCGCGAGATCGTCCCGGGCCAGCGCGATGTCGGCGGTCTCGACGGCCACATCGGTGCCGGCCAGACCCATGGCGATGCCGACGTCGGCCGCGGCGAGCGCCGGTGCGTCGTTCACTCCGTCGCCGACCATCGCCACGACGTGGCCCTGCGCCTGTAGTTCGCGTACGGCGGCGAGTTTGTCGTCGGGGAGGACCTCGGCACGCCACTCGTCGATACCGAGCGACTCGGCGATCGCGGCGGCGGTGGCGGCATGGTCGCCGGTCAGCATCGCGATGCGTTCGACACCGCGTGACCGCAGGACGTCCAAGACCTCGCGCGCATTCTCGCGGACCTCGTCGCGCAGGCTCACCAGACCGACCAGCCGACCGTCGACGGCCAGCAGAAGAGGTGTCTCGCAATCGTTTCGGAGCCGATCGACCCAGTCCCGGGCGTCGTCGCTGAGGGCGACGTCATGCTGGGCGAACAGGGCCGGGCTACCCAACAGCAGTTCCCGGCCGTCATCGGCCAGCGTACGCATCCCCAACCCGACGATGACCTCACATTCGGCGTGTGTTGGGATCTCGATGCGACGGTCGGTGGTGGATCGGATCACGGCCTCGGCCAACGGATGTCGCGAGTGGATCTCCGAACTCGCGGCGTGCGCGAGCACCTGTTCGGGGGTCCAGGCGTCGTCGAAGGAGATGACGTTGGTGACGATCGGACGCCCGGTGGTCAGCGTTCCGGTCTTGTCGAACACCATCGCCGTGACGCGTCCGGCGGCCTCGAGATGCGAGCCGCCCTTGATCAGGATGCCGCGCCGCGCGCCGTTGCCGATGGCGCCGCTGATGGCCGTGGGGGTGGACAGGCCGACAGCACACGGGCAGGCGATGAGCAGCATCGTCATCGCGCGACGGAGATCCCGGGTCACCAGCAGGGTGGCCGCCGACAGCAGGAAGGATGCGGGCACGAACCGCCGGGAGAACTGCTCGCCCACGGTCTGGATCGGCGCCCGGTCGTGCTGGGCCTCCTCGACTCGGGAGATGATGCGACCGATGGCGGTGTCGGTCCCGACCGCGGAGGTGCGGATCACCAGTCGTCCGCTGACCACCACCGAGCCGGCGTGCACGTGATCACCGACCGCCGCGGTCACCGGCAGATTCTCGCCGGTCAGGGCGGACTGATCGACCACCGCGACGCCGTCGACGACCGTCCCGTCGGCCGGCACGGCGACGTGGTCGTGGATGACGATGACGTCGCCGACGGCCAGCGAGTCGATGGGCACCTGCACCTCGGTACCGTCGTCGAGCTGGATCCAGGTGGTGTCGGTGTTGCCGCGCAACAGATCCGAGATGGCCCGGCGGGTCGGCGAAGCGTCAGATCCTGCAGGAACTCACCGATGTTCAACAGCCACAGCACCGTCAGTGCGACGACGTTCTCGCGCAGCAGCAGGCTGGCGACAGTGGCCGCGGAGACCAGTGCGTCGGTGCCGGCGCGACCACCGCGCAGCGACCGCAGCGCACCCTTGAGGAACGGATACCCGGAGAAGATGGTGACGCCGGTGGCAACGGTGCGTGACGCGGGCCCGAGGAGCCGCGGACGCCGGAAACCGTAGCGCCGCAAGCCCAGAAGCACGAGAGCCCCGGCGCCGATACCGAGCCGGACCAGCTCGGTGTTGGTGATGTCGGCCGAATGCGGGTGAGCCCGCGCGACGCTGGTCAGGTCGACCGACAGCCCGTCGGCGAGCGCCGAATGCAGTGCGGCGCGATCGGTGGTCGAGCGATACCAGACCACCACCGATCCGGTGCGCGGGTAGACGTGTGCGGCACGGACACCGGGCACGGCCATCAGTGCGTCCTCGACGGCCACCGCCCGCCGGGCAGGGGCGCCACGGAGATCGGGTGTGATCAGCCGGAGTCGGCCGGCGGCATCCGAGCGGATGTCGGCTGCGACGACGGTCACCGCGGATCAGTGCTCGTGATCGTGCGGTTCCGACACCCCGGGTGGATTCGCCTCTTCGCCGATGCGATCCTACGCCTCGGCGATGATGTCGGCGGTGCGCAGGCGTGCGTCCTCGGCGATGGCCTCGGCCTTGCGGGTTCCCAACAGTCCCCACGAGGTGACCACCACCGCACCCTCGCGCAGCGGGGCCTTCGCCACGGCCTTGCGGGCGAGGTCATACGCCGCGGCGCCGACAATCCCGGTGGCCACCGCCGAACCCGCCTTCACCAACAGTGCATGCATCGCCATCTGTGGAACCTCTCCGTCGACCTGTAATGCAAATGATTTCCAGAACGACGAGTTCTAGCGCCAGCGCGCGGAGAATGCGACGTCGGGCGACGCTACGTGACGGTGATCCCACCATCGACGGGCAGTGTCTGTCCGGTGACGTAACCGCCGGCCGGTGAGGCCAGCCAGACCGCGGTGGCGGCGAGTTCGGTGGGGTCGCCGGTGCGGCCGAGCAGCACGCGCGGCATCTGCGAGTCCAGGTAGCCGTCCTTGTAGCCGTCGGTCATCTCCGATTTGAAGAAGCCCGGCGCCAGGGCGTTGACGCGAATGCCCTTGCGGGCGCCCCACTGCTGGGCGAGGTCGCGGGTGAGACCGATGACCCCGGCCTTGCTGGCCGCGTACGCCGCCTGCGGCAGGGATGCGGTGGTGATGCCGAGGATCGAGGAGATGTTGATGATGGAGCTGCCCGGAGTCATCACCCGACCGGCGGCCTGCGCCATCCAGTACGACCCGTTGAGGTTGATGTCGATGACGCTGCGGAACTGTTCCGGGGTTTCCCGGGTGGCGGGGACGGCGGTGCCGACGCCGGCGTTGTTGATCAGCACGTCGACGTGACCGAAGGTCTCCATCGCGGTGTCGATGACCTTCTGGCACGACTCCGGATCGGCGACGTCGGCGGTGACCGACAACGCCTTTCGGCCGATCGCCTCCACCTTGGCGGCGGTGTCGGCGAGCTTGTCGGTGCGGCGGGCGGCGAGCACCACGTCGGCGCCGGCCTCGGCGAAGGTGGTGGCGAACGAGACGCCCAGACCCGACGATGCGCCGGTCACGACGACGACCTTGTCGGTGAGGGAGAACAGGTCGAGAACGGACACGCGGTCACTCCTTGGTTGTCGAGAAGCTGTTGTCGAGAAGCTGTTGAATGATTCAGATTCGCTGACTGTATCGGGCGCGCTACAGCCAGGCCGGGTCGGTGTTGAGGGTGGTGCGGTCCAGGGCTGCCAGCAGGGTGAACTGCACCGCGGTCTTGGGCAGTTCGTAGCGGTAGAAGTATGCCGCAGCGGCTCGTTTGCCGTCGTAGAAGTCCCCGGACTTTCCGCCCACGGCGAGGAGTTGCTCGAGCCACATCCAGGCGATGACGAGATGTCCGGTCGCCTCGAGGTAGGCGGTCGCATTGGCCAGTGACACCGCGACGTCGCCGGCCGACCAGACCGTGGCCGTGGTCGCGACGAGGGTGTCGATCGAATCACGCAGCGCCGCAGCATATTCACTGAGTTCAGGAACCCGGCCTGCGCGGGTGATGGTGTCGCCGATGGTCTCGGCGAGCAGCGCGAGCCCGGCCCCGCCGGCCATCGTGACCTTGCGGCCGAGCAGGTCGAGGCCGTGAATGCCGTGCGCGCCTTCGTGAATGGGATTGAGGCGGTTGTCGCGGTAGTACTGCTCGACCGGGAATTCGCGGGTGTATCCGTAGCCGCCGAGGACCTGGATGGCGAGGTTGTTGGCCTCGAGGCACCACTGCGACGGCCACGACTTGGAGATCGGGGTGAGTACGTCGAGCAGCAGTCCGGCGCGGGCGCTCTCGGTCTCGTCGCCGGTCTGCTGCAGGTCGACGAGCTTGCTGCAGTACAGCCCGAGTGCCAATGCGCCCTCGACATAGGACTTCTGCGCCAGCAGCATTCGCTTGACGTCGGCGTGCTCGATGATCGGGATGGGCTTGGCGTCTGGGTCCTTCTGGTCCACCGGGCGGCCCTGGGTGCGCACCTTCGCGTACTCCAGTGAGGCGAGGTATCCGGCGTAACCCAGTGAGGTGGCGAGGAATCCGACTCCGATGCGGGCCTCGTTCATCATGTGGAACATGTAGGACAGGCCCTTGTGCTCCTCGCCGACCAGGTAGCCGACCGCGCCGGGAGCGCCGGGAGCGCCGTCGGCAAACGTACCGTCGCCGAAGTTGAGCAGGCAGTTGGTGGTGGCCCGGTTGCCCATCTTGTGGTTGAGGCCGACGAGTGCGACGTCGTTGCGGGTGCCGTCGGGCAGGAACTTGGGAACGATGAACAGTGAGATGCCCTTGACGCCCGGGCCGCCGCCGGGGGCCTTGGCGAGGACGAGGTGGACGATGTTCTCGCCGAGTTCGTGATCGCCCGCGGAGATCCACATCTTGGTGCCGGTGATGCGGTAGGTGCCGTCGTCGGCGGGGGTGGCCTTGGTGGTGATGTCGGCCAGGGAGGAGCCGGCCTGGGGTTCGGACAGGCACATGGTGCCGAAGTAGCGGCCCTCGACCATGGGGCGGACCCAGGTGTCGATCTGTTCGGGGGTGCCGTATTCGGCGAGGAGGTTGGCGTTGCCGACGGTCAGGAAGGCGTACGACGACATCGCCGCGTTGGCCGCCTGGAACCATGCCGAGGAGGCGCGGCCGACGACGGTGGGCAGTTGCATGCCGCCGAGGGCGTCGTCGAAGGAGCCGGCCACCAGGCCGGCCTTGAGGTATTCGTGGATGCCCGCGGTGATCTCGTCGGGCAGTACCACCGTGCCGTCGTCGCCGACGAATGGCTCGTGGGCGTCGCCGAGACGATTGAACGGTGCGAACCGGCCGATCGCGATGTCGGCGGAGAGGTCGAGCACGGCGTCGAAGGTCTCGCGCGAGTGGTCGGCGAAACGCGGCCTGCTGGTGAGGGATTCGACGTCGAGCCACTCGTAGAGCAGGAACTCGAGGTCGCGCCGCGACAGTGGGTCGGCCATCACATCTCCGTTCGGTCGTGCGTGCACCTAAGCACTCGCTCAGTTATGAGCACTCGCTTATACTGCCCGGGAACCCCGGATTGGTCAACAGTGCCGGGTGTCGACGAAGGGGAGGCGTACACGGTGAGTACGGTTCGCGTCGCGGAATCCGCGGCCGCACAGCGCATTCGTGAGGCCGCGACGGCGTCCTTCGCCGAATTCGGCTATGCGGGCACCTCGACGCGGCAGATCGCGGCCAGTCTCGGGATGAGTGCGGCGGCGATGTATCCGCACTTCCGGTCCAAGGAGGAACTGCTCTACTCGATCGCGCTGGACGGGCATCGGTCGGTGAACGAGGCGATGGCCGCCGCCGACGACGCGAGTGCTTCGCACACCGACCGCCTCGCCGCGGTGGTGGCGGCCTTCGCCGGCTGGCAGGCGCGCCACCAGCAACTGGCCAAGGTTGTGCAGTACGAGATGCGGGCGTTGACGCCCGCACACTTCCGGACGATCGCGGCACTGCGGCGAAAGACCACCGCGATGATCGCGACGATCGTGACCGGCGGGGTCGAGGCGGGTGAGTTCACCGCCGACGACCCCGACGATGTCGTCCTGGCCATCTCGTCGCTGTGCGTCGACGTGTGCCGATGGTTCCCCACACGGACGCACCGGGACCCGGCGGCGGTGGGGCAGATGTATGCGCGGATGGCCTTGCGGATGGTGCTCGCGACCTGAGGTCGGCCATCGGTGATCAGTGATCGGTGATCAGTGATCGGTTCCGGGGAACGGGGTGTAGTACTGCCGCGCGGCCGAGGCGACGATCTCGGTGAGCTGGGCACCGTCGAGCGCGGCCGGTGTGCCGGCGCTGACCGACCGGAGGTAGACCTCGCACAGCCAGTCGAGGAGTTCGAGATGCTCACATGCCGTCTCGATGTTGCTGCCGACCGCGATCGAACCGTGGTTGCGCATGAGGGCGGCGGTACGTTCGTGCAGAGCGGCACCCACCAGCTCGCTCAGCTCCGGGCTGGTGAAGACGGCGTACGGCGCGACGCGCACGGCGCCGCCGAGCATGGCCGCGGTGTAGTGGATGGCCGGCAGCTCGTCGACGACGGTGCCTGCCGACACCGACGCGATCGAGTGGGCGTGGGCCACCGCGGACACCGAGGTGGTGCGGTAGATCTCCAGGTGCAGGCCGAGTTCACTGGTCGGGCGGTACGGCGTCGGAACCGCGACGACGCCGTCGAGGTCGACGATGACCAGCTGATCCGGTGTGACCGCGTCGAGCCGGCATCCGGTCGGTGTCAGCAGGACGTGATCGCCGCTGCGAACCGACAGGTTGCCGTCGGTGCGGGAGGTGAGCCCGGCCGAGGCCGCGAGATGATGCGCGGCCGCGCACAGAGAGGCGCGGTGATCGTCGATGCCCACCCCATCGACGTTAGACCCATCGACATGCATGTGGAGGACAAGCGGCTCGATTGTGCCCGAGGTGCGCGGCCGCGGGGCTCACTTCTGGCGTGCCTTGAATCGTGGATTGTTCTTGTTGATGACGAAGACACGGCCGCGTCGTCGGATGACCTGGGCGCCCGGTTGATTCTTGATGGATCGGAGGGATACGCGAACCTTCATGACAGCTCCTTGTTGAAAATGACTGTCATGAACAATAGCGCGCGCCGACGCAAAAAGACGAAATGGGTCGTCGTCAGGTGACGATCCCGAACTCCTTGATCTTGCGGTAGATCGTCGCCCGCGAGATGCCGAGTGCGGCCGCGGCGTCGGCCTTGCTGTTGCCGTTCTCCTCGAGGCTGCGCACGATCGCGTCGCGTTCGAGGGCCTCGATGCGGGTCAGGGTGTGCCGGCTGGTGGTGCGACACCGCGGTGGCAGCTGACCGACGCCGATGACGCCGGAGCGTTGATGGGTGACCACCTCACGCAGTGTCTGGCGCAGTTCGGCCACATTGCCCGGCCACGAATACTTGCTGAGTTGGCGCATCGCATCCGGTGCCACACTCAGTTCACGGCCGCGCGTCAACTGCCGCAGCAACGTCGGCACCAGATCCTGCAGATCCTCGATCCGATGCCGCAGTGGGGGGAGTTCCACGGTGTGGCCGAAGAAGGGCAGCAGCGTGGTCCCCGCCTCGACCGCGGACGCCGCGGTGGTGACGCCGAGCCACCCGGCGTGTTCGCGGCCGGGAAGCAGGTCTGCGATGGCCGCCTGGGCGTCGGCGCCGATGGTGTCGATGTCGCGGATGATGACGCAGAAGCCGTCCCGATCGAGTTCGGTGGCCAGCGCGTCGAGGGTGTCCTCGGCGACGCCCGTGGTGTCGTCGAGGGCGTCGGTGGCGAAGTCGTCGGCGGCGAAGTCGTCGGCGGCGAACACCCGGGTGGTGGCCGGTTGGTAGCGTTCGGCGGCCGCACGCAAGGTCGCGGTCCGCCCCGATCCCGCCTCGCCCGACACCGCGATCCATTGGCCGGCCCGCACGTGACCGACGATCCGCGAACAGCATTGCCGCCACGACGAACTACGCCCCACCACTCCGGGCAGGGTTGCCGTCGGCGTTTTCGGCGCGGCCACCGACGGTGCGGGTGCGGCGTCGACGAGATGCACCCGGAAGACCGCGATCTGCGCACCGTCGTCGCAGTACTCCGACACCGGTGACAGCCGCGCGACCCGCCCGCTGGGCAGCGTGCTCACCCGGCCCGGTGTTCCGCGCGTGGGCGACTGGTCGACGGCGTGCTCGAGGATGGCGAGTTGGTCGGCCGGGTCGACGCTGTGACGCAGGCGCCGGTTCATCAGGACCACGTCGCCGGAGATCGCGAGCACCATGGCATTCGGTGCCCGCCGGCAGGTGGCCAGGTACGCGTTCAACAGTCGTGATTCGCGCTCGCTGGCCTGCGACACCATGCGCTGCACTATCTGCGAGGTCGCTGACTTGGCCAGCGAGAGCAACAACGTCGACGGCTGCTCGAGTTCGCTGCGACAGGTCAGATCGAGAGCGCCGACCACCGCTCCGGAGATCGGATGCACGATCGGCACGCCCGCGCAGGTCAACGGGCCGAGGCTGTCGGCGTAATGCTCCGAGCCGCTGACCACGGTGGGTTGGCGGGTCTCGAGTGCGGTGCCGATGCCGTTGGTGCCCGCGAACTCCTCGCTGTAGCTGTATCCCGGTGCGAGACTCACCTCGTCGAGCATCCGACGCAGTCCGGTACTGGCGGTGGTGCGTGAGAGCACCACGCCGTCGGCCGAGGTCAGGATGATCGACATCGGCTCCGACGACAGATCGCCGGCGAGCTGATCGATGATCGGGCGTGCGGCCGTCATCAACGGCCCGTCGGTGTTCGGTTCCCGGACGAAAGGCAGTTCGAGGCGATCGGCGCGGACATTGAACGCGCGGGATCGCCGCCACGACGTCGAGATCGATTCTCGGACGGCGTCATCGAGTCCGTCGTCGCTCAGGAATTTCTCCCGGGCGCGGGCGACCGTGGCGGTGGACGTACTGGGCTGGGCTGGGGGCTGTGAAATCACCGAGCAAGCGACTCCTCTGTGATCTGTATCTCACCTCTCCGACGAGTCTACCTCGTCGGGGGAAGGGGAGGGCCGACCGCGATCAACGCCGCGAACGGCAGATGCCGTTCGGATCGCGGTCGGCCCAGTCCGGGGCTGGTCGGGAATCACCTCACCGGGCGAACGCGGTGTCCCCGACCGGACAAGATCAGATCAGTTCAGTAGATGTTGGACGGGCGGACCATACCCTCGGCCAGGTCACCGAAACCGGGCGCCGGGATCGCGCCGGGATTGCCCATGACCTCCTCGACCACGGCGGTCTCGGTGGTGATCAGCAGCGCCGCGATGGACGCCGCGCTCTCCAGCGCGGCCCGGGTGACCTTGCACGGATCGATGACGCCCTCGTCGAACATGTCGCCGTAACCACCGGTCAGGGCGTTGAAGCCGTGTCCGAGCGGTAGTCCGGAGACCACCGTGACCACCTCGTCACCGTCGAAGCCGGCGTTGGTGGCGATCCAGCGCAGCGGTTCGGCGAGGGAATCGCGGACGACCTCGATGCCGACCTTCTCGTCGCCGGTGGCCTCGAGGGATTCCAGCGCCCGATGCGCCTGGGCAAGCGCGGTGCCGCCGCCGGAGACGATGCCCGCCTCCACCGCGGCGCGGGTGGCGGCGAGGGCGTCCTCCACCCGCAGCATCCGCTCCTTGAGTTCGACGCTGGTCACACCGCCGACCCGGATCACCGCGACCCGGCCGGTCAATCGTGCGATGCGCAGTTCGAGGGCGTCGCGATCGGCGTCGATGCGGGCACGTTCGAGTTGGGCCTCCAGATGCCGGACCCGGGAGTCGACGAGTTCCTGATCGCCGTGCGCCCCGACGATGGTCGTCTCGTTCTCGGTGACGGTCACCCGATCGCAGGTGCCGAGGTGTTCCATCGACACCTCGTGCAGATCGATGCCGGTGTCCTTGGCGATCACGTGGCCGCCGAGCGCCACCGCGAGGTCCTCGAGTTCGGCGATGCGGCGATGTCCGAAGCCCGGTGCGCGCACCACCACCGACAGCATCGTCTTGTGCATGTTGCCACCGACGAGCAGTTGCAGCGCCGGTCCGTCGACGTCCTCGGCGAGGACAAGCAGCGGGCGGTCGGCGCGTTTGGCCGTCTCGATGGCCGGCATGATCTCCTGCACCGAGGTGATCTTCTTGTTGGTCAACAAGATCACCGGATTGTCCAGGACCGCCTCCATCCGTTCCGGATTGGTGACCATGTAGCCGGAGATGTAGCCGTGATCGAATTCGATGCCGTCGACGACGTCGACGGACAGGCCGAGGGTGTCGCTCTCCTCAGTGGTGATCACCCCGGTCTTGCCGACATGTTCGACGGCGGCCGCGATGACCGCACCGATCACCTCGTCATCGCTGGCGGCCAGCGATGCGATGCGCTCGAGGTCACTGCGACCACCGATCTGAACCGCCTGGGATGACAAGGATTCCAGTACCGCGGCGACGGCCCGTTCGATGCCGCGGCGCACCCGCATCGGGTTCGCGCCGGCCTCGACGGCCCGCAACCCCTCGCGCACCATCGCCTGCGCCAACACGGTTGCGGTGGTGGTGCCGTCACCGACGACACCGTTGGTTTTCATCGCCACCTCCTTGACCAATTGGGCGCCCATGTTGGCGAATGGGTCGCGCAGCTGGATCTCCCGGGCAATGGTGACACCGTCGTTGGTGATCGTCGGGGGACCGGTGAGCTTCTCCAGGACCGCATTACGGCCCTTGGGGCCCAGTGTCACCTTGACCGCGTCGGCAAGGGCGTTCACGCCCCGCTCCAGCCGCAGCCGCGCTTCGGCGTTGTAGCGCAACTCTTTGGCCATGTCGTCAACCTCTTCTCTGTGTTCGGTGTTGTTGTGGTCGGGCTGTATTCAGTTGTCCGCCCGCCCTCCGAGTGCCGACGAGCGAAGCGAGGAGGTGTATCGAGGACACCTCCGTGACTCGACGTGTCAGCCGGGAAGCTCGGGGCAGGTCCCGTGACGGAGTTCTAGGGAATCAGGATCGCGCGGCCCCGCACCCGACCGGCATCCAGATCGTCGAGAGCGCTCTGGTAGTCGTCGAGTGCATAGGTTGCTGTGTGCAGCTTGACCTTTCCCTGCGCGGCGAGAGTCATCAGCTCGGTGAGATCGTTGTAGGAACCGACGAGATTACCGATGAAGTTGATCTCGGTGGAGATGATGTCGATGGTGGGGACGTTGATGTTCTCGCCGTAGCCGACGACGAAGTAGTTGCCCGCCCGATGCAGCATCGCCACCCCCTCGGCGGTGGCACCGCCCTCACCGACGAAGTCGAGGACCGCCTCGGCGCCCTTGCCGTCGGTCAGTGCGAGCACCTGGTCGACTTGAGTGCCGTCGGCGACGATGCCCTTGTGCGCTCCGACTTCGAGAGCCAGGGCCACCGCATCCGGGTTGCGGTCGACCACCACGATGGTCACCCCGGAGATGGCGGCGAGCACCTGAATCCCGATGTGCCCCAGGCCACCTGCGCCGATGACCACGCAGGTGTCGCCGGGACGCGTCATCCGGGCCACCTTGGCCGCGGCGTGATAGGCGGTCAGGCCCGCATCGGCGAGCGCGGCCACATCCGACGGCTCGAGTGAATCGTCGATCTTGACGACGCTGCGGGCGGTGGTCTTGAGATAGTCGGCGTAGCCGCCGTCGGTGTCGATCCCGGGGAACTGGTTGTTCTCGCAGTGGACGTCGTCGCCGTCGCGGCAGGCCCGGCACAGTCCGCAGGTGATCAGCGGATGCAGGATCACCTTGTCGCCGACGGAGACGTTGGTGACCGCATCTCCGATCGCCTCCACCCAGCCGGCGTTCTCGTGTCCGATGGTGTAGGGCAGTGTGACACCGCTTTTCGCCTCCCACTGACCTTCCAGGATGTGCAGATCGGTGCGGCACACCCCGGCCCCGCCGATCCGCACGATCACGTCGAGCGGACCGGTGATCGTCGGGTCGGGGATCTCGTTGAGTTGCAGTTTGTCGTGATATCCGACGACCTGGACGGCTCTCATGATGACCTCTCCTGAAGGAAATTGCTGTCGGGGAGTGCGCGGGTGCGCACGTTGGTGATGACCGGTCCGCTGGTGCCGTCGCATGCATCGTCGTCGGCGTAGCGGGTGGCGAGTAGGCCGCGGCAGAAGTGCGAGTTGCCCTCCACCGAGATCCGCACCGACCGTGCGAATCTCAGCCGCACCGGCACCTGCTCCGGTGGCAACGGACTGCCGTCCTCGTCTACTACGACCCGGCAGTTCGGGCACACACCCAGACCGATCTGTACCCGTCGCCGTAGCAGTGCGTACTTCGCGGGCCCGTCGGGCAGGTCCCGCAGCAGCAGATGCTCGCAGTCGGCGGCGGTGGCCGCCCCCGAGGCTATGAGCGCACTGACCGCGCGTTCCATCGACGCGGTGTGGGCCTTGCGCAGGAAGGTCATCCGCAATTCTTCGAGATCCTGCTCGGCCTCGACCCCGAAGGTGCCCTTGTAGCCGGCGTGCGCGGCCAGACCGGCGTTGATCTTGTCCGAGTCGTGGTGATCATCGAGCATCACCCGCACCTGACCGACGTCCTCGATGTCCTCGAGGGCATCCAGCGAATCCGAGGCCATCAGGTACGCGAAGTTCGGTGAACAGAAGGACGTGGGCAGCCGCAGATGGACGGTGACCCCGTCGTCGTCGATGAAAACCGAACGGACGAAGTTCAATTCGGTGATGGGTTGGTCGAGTTCCGGATCGAGAACGGTATCGAGTGCGCCCAGCACGGCGTCGGTCATCATCACCGTGTCCTCGATCTGCACCGTCCCGCTTTCGACGTGGTGGCGGTCCGACAGCGCGGTCATGCGTTCACCGCCTCCTGCGCGCCGGCCGCCACCTCCGCACCGGGATCGGCGGCGTCGGTGGGGATCCGCAGCTCCTCGGGAACCTCGATGTGCGGATACAGCGCTGCGGCGTTGAGGCCGAGGATCTTCCGCTTCTGATCGGTGGTGATCGGCGCGTATTCGGTCATGTCCTCGGGGATCTGGAAATCCACGAACCGTTCGACGAGCCACTGCGGGGTCCACAGCGCGTAGTCGCTGGCGAAGAGGATCTTGTCCTCGCCGATCCAGTAGAGGAGTTCGCCGATGATCTGCGCGAAGTAGCGGGGCCGGGTGTGGATGAACGGGATCGCCACGGCCAGTCCGCCGTACACGTTGGACTCCTGGGTGGCGATCCAGCAGAAGTCCTCCAGGCGGGGCAGGCCGACGTGCTCGATGATGAAGTTGAGGTCGAGGTAGTCGGTGGCCACCTTGTCGACGTCGGCGACATCGAAGGCGTCGCGATCGAGCGGACGGATCGTCGGTCCCTTGTGTACGTGAACGTTCTTGATACCCAGCTCGATGCACTCCTCGAGGTAGCGTCGCGACCAGTGATCGTCGAGTTTGTACCCGCGGGAATCGCCGTGCCATTCGGCGGTGTAGAGCTTGACGCCCTTGAGGTCCATGGTATCGGCGTCACGACGCAACTGCTCGAGGCCGTCCTCGCCGTCGCGCGGATCGTAGGCGTGGTTGTAAGTGAGCTTGCCCGGATTGTCCTGGCACAGCTTGAGTGAATCGTCCACCTGCGCAAAGCCGTTGACGTAGAAGTCCTTGAGGATCGTGGCCTGGAAGATCGCGTGGTCGGCCGGCCCGTCGACGAAGAGATCCTGCATGAGCCGTTCGGGACCGTAGTAGCAGTAGGTGTCGTAGTCCCACAGCTCCGATTCCGGGCTCAGGTTGCGGTGGTAGTCGTAGAAGCAGTCGATGAACTGCTTGCCATGGATGTTGCGGTGGTTGGACTCGCGTCCGTCCCAGAGGTGCACATGGGCATCTACGATGAAATACTTCTCGCCGTTCTTCTCATACATCGGTCTCACTCGCTCTCTCGCGGCGTTGACGGGGCTGTGGGGGCTGGTACTGGGCTGAAAACTGTGGGGCTGAAAACTGTGGGGCTGGAAACTGTTGGCTGAGAGGTGGATCGGATGGAATTCGCCGCCGGGGCCGACAAGGGGGCGGGCGGGGCCCCGGCGGCGAAGTCTGATCCGCTACCCGATCAGGAAGCGGTGAGGTCGAAGCCGATGAACTCGGCCGCGTCCTCCGGGCTGGCGAACAGGATGGTCTGTTCGTCGAGGTGCACCATCCGTCCGTAGTGGGTGGAGCTGATCTCCTCGAAGATCGACCCGTCGAATTCCTGGCCGAGGGCGTCGGTCAGTTCGTCGTAGTCGAAGATGAGGCGGTTGACGCCGTCGACGCGGATCATCGACGGGTACTCGGTGAGTTCGACGCCGTCCTTGGCGCCCATCACGTCGGCAACGATCCGGCCGATGGGGGTGTTCATCAGCGTCACCCCACACATGTTGGAGAACTCGGTGTCGGCCCCGAATTGCATTGTGCTCACTTGTTCAGCTCCTCTGGGATGTCGAGGCCGATGGCGGTCAGCACGTCGGCGAACTTGGTCTTGGCGTGATCGAGGCTGGAGGAGAAGGTGACCGACTTGTCCGCCGGCTGCGACCAGATCGGCTGGAGTCCGCGGGCCGCGTCGAGGCAGCGTGGTACCCACACCGCCATCCAGTCGGCGAACAGCTTCTGGTTGTCGACCCCGTACTTCTCGTCGCGCGCGAGCATCTGGAACAGTGCGCGGGAGTAGTTGAGATCGCGGTCGTAGTCGTACTCACCGGTGCCGACGATCGTCGGGGTGATGTAGTCGCCGTTGCGGGCGGCCACCTGCATCACCAGTTCCGACCGGAAGAGCGAGCCGACGAGCTGCTCGAAGACGATGTTGGAGCAGAACAGCAACTCGGCCCAGTCGCCGATCGCGGTCAGTCGTTCCACGGCCTCGCGGGTGGGCTGCCATTCCGGGGCGGACTGCCAGACCTCCTTGTGTGCCGATCCGTCGAAGGCCTCCTCGGCATCGGCCAGGTCGAGGTTGAACAGGGCCAGATCCTGGGCGAACCGCAGCTTGTGGGCGGCGTTCACGCAGACCGCGTTGTTGATCATGTTGGTCGGCGCGGAACGCTGGATCGAGGTGAACACGTGCAGGCCCATGCCGCTCTCGGCATGCATCCAGGCACCGAGGTTGCGTTCGATGAACTTGAGCCAGGCCGAATTCCAGCCGTCGTAGGCGCGGGCGCGTTTGGCATTCTGAAGACACAGGTCGACCTGATGGACCACCGCCGAGTTGTTGCGGTAGATCGTCTGCTCCCATTCCTCGTTGGGGTCGAGGAACTGATGCCAGTTGGACGACTGCGCCGACGTCCACTCCTTGGGGTAGCCGCCCGGGCCATCGCCGAAGCCGTAGATCCAGCCTTGGGTCAGGTGGCGTTCGGGATCGGGCTGGACGTCGATGGTGACGTCCTCGTAGATCGTGGCCCGCTTCTTGGCCGGCTGATAGTAGTTGTACTTGCGGCTGCGGCTGCTCGGGAATTCCCGTGCGCCGGCCTCGGCGTCGGTGAACTCGATGGAGGGGAAGCTGCGTTCCCGTGGTTGTGCTGGTGCGGACATACCTTTCGTTCCTGTCGTTCAGGCGGACTCGGCGACCAGGGGTCAGGAGTCGAATGCCGGGCTGGTGAACTTGTCGTAGAAGATCTGGTCTCTGGGCATCGAATGTTGTTCAGCCAGTGCGAGAGCCGCGTCGACCATGGGTGGGGGACCGCAGAAATACACCTCCGTTCGGGCCAGGTCGGCTTCGTTGTCGTTGACGATGTCGGTGACGTTGCCCGCCGCGACGGTGACGCCGTCGGGGGCACCGTCGACCGATTCCGACAGGCAGGCGGTGAAGGTGAAGTCGGCGATCTTCTCACCGAGAGTGGCGATCTCGTCGAGATAGAACAGATCGTCGGCGGTGCGTGCGCCGTAGTAGAAGCGCACCGGCCGGCTCAGGCCGGTCTCACTGATGTGGCGTACCAGGGAGAGAAGTGGTGCCATGCCGGCACCGCCGCCGATCGCGACGATCGGCAGCACATGACCGCTGCGCAGGGTGCAGGAACCGTACGGGCCGTTCACCTTGATCTCGTCGCCGACCGACAGTCCGTCCTCGAGCATGCCGGCGAACAGACCGCCGGGATACTTCTTGATCAGGAATTCCAGGCGGTCGGGGGTGGCCTGGGTGGTGGCGATGGAGAAGGACCGCTTCTCCTCGGTGCCCGGTACGAAGAGGTCGACGTACTGACCCGATTTGAACTCGATGGTCTCGGGTTCGACGACGTCGAGCTTGAGCGAGACGATGTCCCGGGTCACCGGTTCGATCGCCGCGACGCGGGTGAGCACATCCTGGATGGGTGCGCCGCCGAGCAGCTCGTCCTCGTCGAAGTTGAGGAGTTCGATCTCGCAGTCGCTGTATGCGTATGTGCGACAAAGGAGTACGTACCCCTCGGCCTCTTCGGAGTCGTTGCAGGCAAAGGTGGAGTAGTCGTCCATCTGCACGTCACCGTCGAGCATGTAGGACTTGCAGGCCGAACACCGTCCCTCCCGGCATCCGTGCATGAGGTGGATCCCCTGCCGGAATGCGGCGTCGAGGATGGTCTCGTCCTCGGTCACCTCCATCTCGATGTCGACGGGTTCGAAACTGATCCGATGCGTATCGGCCATGAAATCTCCTGGGCTGGGGCGGTCGATTCCTGATCCGCGTGCCCGTCGGTCGAGTAGTCGCCCCACAGGGCTCGGACCACTCGACCGACGGACGCAGACGGGTCAGACCGTGACGGCGCCGTTCTTGTTGGCCATGTACGCGGCGATGTGCGACTGGCGTTCGTCGTCACTCATCTCGTTCAGCAGCACGTTGGGGCTGGCGAACGGGATGCCGCGGACGTCGTCGAGCGTCCACATCTTCTTCGGATCGAGATCCAGATGCGGCTGCGGGATGAGCGTCTTGCCGTCGTCACGGACGTAGCCGAGATCGGTGATGATGTCGGCGAGATCCTTGCCGTGGTGCAGGGTCTCCCATTCACGGAATCCGGTGAGGCGTCCCATGTTCGGGGTCGGCCGGCCCTCGTACTCGGGGCGGAAGGCCACCTTATCGGTCCACGCGCAGGTCTCCGAGCAGTAGGTGCGCCACTGGCCGTCGACCTTGTCGGTGACCATGTCCTCACGGATGAGGCACGGCACCATGCAGGTCCAGCAGCGGTGCGGGTACTCGTAGTCGACGTCCTCGAAGGCGATCGGCTTGTTCTTGCCCGGGTAGGCGAGACGGTTGTAGTTCTCCCACCACTTGCCGAACTTGTTGTACCACCCGGGGTACTTCTCCTCGAACCACTCGAAGTCGGTGTCGGTCATGGCGTCGATGCGCCAGTAGTTGACCGGCCAGCCGGTGGCGAAGAAGCGGGCGACCTCATGCACATAGTGCTTGTTGACGATCCGGTTCCAGGCCTCCTCGACGAGGTCGTGGGGGATGGTCAGGCCGTACTTCTCCAGCGGGAGCAGGTAGCTGCGGTAGTAGTCGTCGTAGATCCACCGACGCCACATCTCGGCGTAGCTCTCGCGGTCCTTGCGGCGGTCCTTGGTGCCGTACTCGATGAAGGTGCCGATCGCGGCGTCGACCACACAGTGGTTGTTCCACCAGGCGTAACGCAGATCGCGTTCCAGCAGTGGACGATTGCGCTCGTCGGCCAGGGCCATCAGCAGGATGGAGTAGCCGTTGGAGATGTGGCGCGATTCGTCGGACTGCACCGAGTGGAAGACCGTCGGCAGCAGGTAGTCGCCGTTGGCGGCGGCCTCGTCGGGCATGGCGACGAACAGTGTGTTGGTGAATGCGGTCTCGGCGACCACCGTCAGGTAGATGTTGGCGGCGGTGATGGCGTCGCCGGTGATGAAGCCCTCACCGAACTGGCGGCCGATGGTGCCGGCGTAGTTGTTGGCGAACGCCTTCTCGGTGATGTCGAACCCGGCCGGATCGACGTAGTTGTTCATGTACAGCTTCTTGAGATTCATCTGGATCGTCGAGTGCCGGACCTCGTCGATCATCTGCACCGCGAGACCGTTGTGGATCTCGGGGTTGGGTACCGCGTCGATGGCCATAGGCATCGCGCGGGCGGCCGAGATCTCCGGGAACGGGATGATCGACAGGAACAGCTTCTGCCATTCCAGCCAGCGTTCCTGCACCTGACGGAACATGTTGCCGCGGATGGCACCGTCCATCGCGCCGTAGACGCGGTTGTCCTTCTCCTCCTCCATCGGGAAGTACGACCGCATGATCTGCTTGAGCGGATCCTTCTTCGGTGCCTTCTCAAAGGTGTAATCGGTTCCGAACCGGGTTGCCGGGGTGGCGAAGGTGGGCTCCCACGACAGCTCGGTGATCTTCGCATGGGCCTTGGTCAAGCTCTGCCTGCTCAATGTGCGCCTCCTGTAGAAGAGCCGGCTACGTGCCGGCCTGCGGGCTGAAGCGCTATTGATACAACCTCGTGATGGCAATCACACCCGTCTCACTGTGAGACTGACCACACATTCACTGACCTGGATCGGTGGTGTGTTGGGGGTGGGTGACCAGCACAAAGTGGGTCCTGTTGGGGAAAATGGGTGGTACAGCACCCAGGTTCTCTCACACGACCCAGGTTCTGTTGGCGGTGGGCGACCGGGCCTATGCCGCCGCCATCTCCAGTTGGACCAGCCACTGCCGGATGAGTTCGACGACGCGGCCGGCCTCGAGGTCTGCCCACGTCCAGCGGATGACCATGATGTTCATGCTGCGGAGTTTGTCCTCGCGGGCCTTCTCGCGCAGGACGACCTCGGTGACGTCCTCACCCGGCTTGAGCAGCTTCTGATACTTGACCTTGCCGTCGAACTCGCCGACGAGTCGGCCGTCCCAGTCGAAATCGGTGCGGGCGACGTGCTGATCGCCGTCACGGAATGTGTGCTGGAGTCGTGGGAGCCGAAGTCCGGCCTCGATCATCTGTGCCCGGCTCCACGACTCGCCGGGATTCTCCGACGAGCCGTCGGCGAAGTGGAGTGCGCGCCGTGCGACCGCCACCCCGCGCCGCTTCTCGATCAGCATCTCGGCCATCACCTCACGCTTCGCCCCGAGGCGCAGCGCGGAGTCGAAGACGGCCAGGGCTTGCGGGAAGGTGGCTGTGGCACAAGCGATGTCGACCGCTGTTCGCTCGATGCTGGTGACCGCGATGCCGTCCACCTCGACGACGTCATCGTCATCGAGGGTGGCGACGTGGCAGTGAGCGGTGGCGGTGCGATACCCGGAGTCAGGGGCGGTGGTGTGGACGCGCCGAAAGTTGGGCTTGAGCATCTCGAGGCCGTGCATGACCGCCGCGGACTGGTGGCTCAACGGATGCTTTCGGGAATTGGTGGTCGCGGTGGCGATGGACTGGAGACGATGGCATGTGGTGTGGTCACGGATCGCGGCGACGGCGAAGACGCCGCGGATGACGCGGACGATCTCGTGCCGTCGCAATGACCGACGAAGGTCATCGTCGGTGAGTCCGGCCTTGATGACTGCGGAGCGGTGGATGAGCCCGTGGGCGTCCTGCGGGAAGGTGGTCATGCGGGATTGGACGCAGGGGCGATGGCAACGGTTCCGTCGGTCAGCAAAGTTGTGTCCTGTATGCGAACCTGGGTGCTGTACCACCCATTTTCTCCAACAACACCCATTTTCTCCGGCGGTGCTGCTCAGCGCTGCGGCGGGAGTTCCAGGGCGCGGGAGTGCCGCATCCGCCAGGTCAGGAACGCCACACCCAGACGCGCCCGGCCCATACCGTCCAACGGGTCGAAACCCAGTCCTGCGCTGACGGTTTCGAGCCTCGTCTGCATCGTCGAGTGATGGATGTCGAGCGCTCGGGCGGCCTGCCGGACGCTGGAGGCATCGAGCAGCGCGGCGATGGTCGGGCGCGCCCACGCGTGCGTCATCAGCGACTCCAGGCTGTCGGCGTCGGGGTTGCGGGCGTCCGACGGTGACTCGGCGAGCAGGTGCACGAGACCGCCGTACTCGGCCGCGTCGACGACGGTGGTGGGTCGCTCGCACAGCTGCAGGGCGATCAGGGCGGTGCGAAACGAGTCGGCCAGTCCGTCGATCGTCGTCGTGACGCCCAGGCCGCACGGTGTCGACGGGGCCGTCGCCACGTCGAGATCCCCGGGGGCGATCACGGCGTGGATGGTGCCGATGGCGGTGGCGGTCACATCGGCCGGCCACGACGGATGGCTGGACCAGTCGGCGAACAGCGGTGTCGCCAGCGCACGGTAGGACGCGGTCGGGGACAGATGCAGGCGCGCCGCCGCCTCGCGTCGGCGATCGAGATCGGCGTCGCGATCGAGCAGCCGTGCGACGTCGCGGGTGGCGCCGCCCGACGCTCCCGAGTATCGGATTCCGACGGCCAGCGCCAAACGCTCCACGATGATGGCGTCGTTGGCCAGTTCGGGGCCGTGCCGTTCCAGCCACACCTGGGTGGCCACACCGCCGGTACCCCCGTCGACAACCAGCGCGTGCACCTCATCAGGGGCATCACCGCTCAGCGCCTCACCGAGCACCGACACCCGCGTCACCGCATCGCCGCGGCGCACTCCGGCCGGGCATCCGGCCAGTGCGGCGGCGGTGGCGAGCAGTCCGTGCAGGTTGACGTTGCCCACCACGAGTTCGTCGAAGCAGGCGATCACCCGCAGGCCGAGGCTCGCGGACGGGTCCAGCGCCGCGATCCGTCCGAGGAGTTCCTGCACGGTGTGATTGTCCTGTCGTCTCTCGGGCCGACGATGATGCGTCGGCCGGGTGCGCGCTCCAGTGTCTCGCGCTCGGGGCGACCGCGTCGGGAAATCGTCGGGGTGCGACGACTCCCGGCGCGATCGCCGGGTGCGTCAGCCCTCGAGCGCGCCGTACACGGCGGTCTCGAAGTCGAGGTATCCGCCCACCGAGATGGCATCGGCGAAGGGGAAGATCTGGGTGGCCCAGTAGCCGCCGATCTTGTTGCGCCGATCGATCCAGTAGTAGAGATTCGCCAGACCGGCCCAGGCCAGGGAGCCGGCCGGACGGCCGGTGGGGGCGACCTCGTCGTTGAGCATGAAGGTCAGCGCCCACGACTTGGGCATGCCGGGGAAGAATTCGGCGTCGTTGGACAGGCTCGGGATGACGCCGGGCAGCATCTTCACCTTCAGTTCGCCGAGATGGTTCTGCTCGGCCAGTGACACCGTCTCGGCTCGCAGGATCTGCTCCCCGGAATCCGAGCGGCCGTCGTTGAGCCACATCCGGATGAAGGTGAGGTAATCACCGACGGTCGAATACAGGCCGTGCCCACCCATGTGCACCTCCGGATCGTCCGGCAGGGCGAAGTCGTGATCGGGTGTCAGGGAGCCGTCGGCGTTGCGGTGATGCATGGTGGCGGTGCGTGCACGCATGTCGTCGGTGCGGGTGAAGGCGGTGTCGGTCATCCCGAGTGGTTCAAGGATCTCGGTCCGCATCACCTCCCCGAGGCGTTTGCCGGTGATGGCCTCGATGACCAGTCCCGTCCAGTCGATGTTGGAGCCGTATTCCCACTGGGTTCCGGGGTCGAACAACAGCGGCGACCGCAGTGCGGCCATGCTGGAGGTCACGATGCTCGGCTGGCCGTGCTCGGTGGCCAGCCGGGCGTAGGTCTCGTTGAAGAAGTCGTAGCCGAATCCTGCTGTGTGGGTGAGCAATTGGCGGGTGGTGATGTCGGATTTCGGGGCGCGCAGTCGGGGTTGGCCGGCGTCGTCGAAGCCCTCGATCACCTGGATCTCGCCGATCCGCGGTTCGTACTCGCGGGCGGGGGCGTCGAGGTCGAGTTCGCCGCGTTCGAGCAACTGCAGTGCGGCGGTCCCGGTGATCGCCTTGGTGGTCGAGAAGATCGCGAACACCGAGTCGGTGCTCATCGGGGTGTCCTCGTCGAGTGCTCGCAGACCCGATGCGCTCAGATGGATCGTCTCGCGGTCGGTGGTGACGCCGGCGACCACGCCGGGCACTCGATCGTCGCCGGTGGATGCGGCGGCCACGACGGCGTCCGCGGCGTCGGCGACCCGCTTGAAACTGACGGTGGGTGTACTCATGGTGATTCCTCTTTCTCGTGAAACCGATGGGGGGGAGACGGTTGGTGTCGGATCAGTCGGCGAGCATGCGGGCGATCCAGGCGAATCTGGTGTGCAGCATGGATTTCGCCAGGGCGGTGTGCGGGGCGAAGATGTCGCAGGCGTGAAATGCGCCGGGCCACACGTGGAGTTCGGTATTGACCCCCGCGCCCCACAGTGCGCCCGCGTAGGCGATGGCCTCGTCGCGGAAGATCTCGCAGTCGCCGACGTCGATGAACGCGGGCGGCAGATCGGTGAGGTCGGTGGCGCGGGCCGGGACGGCGAGCGGGCTGACCTCGGGTGACCGGTAGGCCTCGCCGAGGTATGCGCGCCAACCGGTTTCGTTGGATACTCGGTCCCACACCCCGACGCCGTCGAATTGTGTTGTCGATGGCGCGATTCCGCGGTCGTCGAGCATCGGATAGCTGAGCAGTTGGGCGCGAATCGCCGGGCCGTCGCGTTCGCGTGCGGCCAGGGCCAGGCCGGCGGCCAGCCCACCGCCGGAGCTCGCGCCGGCGACCATCAGCCGCCGCAGGTCGATTCCGAGCGAATTCGACTGGCCGGCAGCCCATTCGAGCGCTGCGTACATGTCCTCACGCGCATACGGATCCCGGTACTCGGGGGCCAGGCGGTAGTCGGGCGTGATCAGGACGGCGCCGAGACGCTCCACCCAGTCCAGCGTCGCGTCGAGCGCGTTGAACCGGTCGCCGAACATCAGGCCACCGGAGTGGGCGTAGACGATGGCAGGTCGCTCTCCGTCGGCTCGGGGTGATCGGAACACCGACACCGTGATCGGGTCGCCGCGGTAGCCGGGAATCTCATACTCGGTGTGGGTGACCTCGCGGCCGCGCATCGTCTCGTCGAGGGGGCGGGACGCATAGGACTGCCGCATGAAACCGATCAGCTCGGGTGTGACGGTGGGTGGGAACATGCCGCCGACGACGGCGAGACCGGCGCGCAGTTCGGGATCGAACTCGGGCCGCGGACGTGTCATGGATCACAGTCTAGGCAGGGCTGTGGCGTGCCCGGTACCGCCGACCCGACGCGAAATCGGTGGAGTTTGCCCGCCGAATGGCGGGTGGGGAAGGTGTCAGGCCGGTCCGTAGCTCAGATGCACGACGCCGTTGTCGAAGGCCTCCTGGTCCAGGAGCTGCAAGCCCACCTCGCCGATGCCGTCGAACAGCCGGGCGCCCGCACCGAGGATGACGGGATAGACGAGCAGGTGCAGTTCGTCGACGAGGCCGTCGGACAGCATCGCGCGCACCAGCCGGCCGCTGCCGCTGATGTAGATGTCGCCCTCGGCGCGGTCCTTGAGGTCGGCGATGGTGGCCGGGTCGTAGGCGCCGAGCACCGTCGAGTTCTGCCAGGAGCCGGCGTCGGTCAGCGTTGACGAGACGACGTGCTTGGGGGAGTCGTTGAAGAACCCGGCACCCGGATCGTCCTCGACGGTGCGGGTCGACCAGGCCGGTCCGAACATCTCGAAGGTGTTGCGGCCCAACAGGATGTCCGAGGCCGGCGCGGTGAGAGAACCGATCACCTCGCCCATCCGTTCGGTGAATCCGTAGGGCATGGTGAAGGCCGGGTTCTCGAAGACGCCGTCGGCGGTGATGAATTCGTGGACGCGGATCGTTGCCATTGGTGTGCTCCCTGTCGGTGGTGATGTGGTGATGCGGTGAGGTCAGGAGGTTGGACCGATCCCGGCTCCGGAATTCATCGCGCGGTACACCGACGTCTCGAATTCCATGGCCGCGTGCAGGGCCACCGGATCGGCGAACGGGAACAGTTGGGTCGCCCACACACCGGCGATCTGCGCCCGGCGGTCGATCCAGAAGTAGGTGTTGGCCAGACCCGCCCAGCCGAGGCTGCCCGCGGTGCGTCCGGTCGGGGCGTCGAGTTCGTTGGTCATCGCGACGAGTGACCAGCCCTTGCGGAGTCCGGGGAAGAACTCCATGTCGTGTGTACGTCGGGGATCGATCCCGGGAAGCGCCGTCACGGTGAGATCGCCGAGCTGATTGGCCGTGGCCGCGCGCACGGCGTCGGGGCGCAAGATCTGCTCGCCGTCGTCGGATCGGCCGTCCGACAGCCACATTCGCAGGAAGCGCAGGATGTCGTCGACCGTCGAATACAGCCCCTGACCGCCGAGATCGACCGCGGGAGCGTCCGGCCGGGTGGGTCGACGCAGCGGTTTGAGGCTGCCGTCGGGTAGCCGCGCATGCAGGCTCGCGGCCCGCTCGAGCATCGCATCGTCACGCGCAAAAGCGGTGTCGCGCATGCCCAGTGGGTCGAGAAGGCGTTCCCGCATGACCTCGCCGAGTCGGCGTCCGGTGACGGCCTCGATCACCAGGCCCACCCAGTCCACGCCGATCCCGTACAACCACCGGGTCCCCGGATCGAAGACCAGGGGAGTGCCCAGCGACTCGACGCTGCCGGCGGCGACGTCGGGAACCGACAGTGCCTCTGCCGCGCGGGACGTCGCCTCGTCGAAGAAGGTGTAGCCGAAACCGGATGTGTGCGTGAGCAACTGCCGGGTGGTGAGCGGCGTTCGGGCCGGACGGAGTCGGAGGGTGCCGTCGGTCTCGAATCCGTCGAGCACCTCGACGTCGCGAAGGCGGGGCTCGTACTCGGCGGCCGGGACGTCGAGATCCAGGAGTCCGTCGTCGGCGAGTTGCACGGCGACGGTCGCCGTCAACGACTTGGTGACCGAATACATCGCGAGGATGGCGTCGGTGCGCAACTCCTCGGGCTCGCCGACGGTCCGCGGACCGTGCGCATCGAGGCGGATCGTGGCGTCGCGGTTGGTCACCCCGGTGATGACGCCGGGCAGGGTCGGATCGTGGCTCATCTCAGCCATCGTGCCCCGTGGGTGCCGGCACCTCGCCGGAGGGGTCCGAACGGCGACGGTGCGCGTTGATCTTGCGGGTGACCAGGTGCGCTGACGACAACCCGATGAGCACGCTCGCCGACCCCACGACGATCAGGATCACCCCGACGATGCGCTGCGACCGGATCACCTCGTCGGGTGTCCGGCCTTCCGCCGCCGGCACGTCCTGTCCCGGATGTGCGGGGTCGAAGGCCGGTGGCACCAGCAGTTCCGGATGCGTGTACTTGGTGCCCGGCATCGAGACGCACCGATCCAGCGGCCCCATCGGTCGGTCGGCGCACGTGGGTCCCTGCACGAAGCCGCCGACGATCCCCATGGTCAGAAACAGCGCCCCGACCGCCAGACCGCCGACGGCGATGATGACCTGCCAGACGAGCATCGTCCGGGCCGACGGTTGCTTCTTTCCGGTCATCACACGGTTCGCGACAGCCGGCCGATGAACGCGTCCAGCCGCGACAGGGCCTCCTCCAGGTCGGCGGTGGACGCCGCGTAGGACAACCGCACGTGATCGTCGGCGGTGGCGATGCCGAAATCCTTGCCCGGCGTGAGTGCAACGTGGGCGTCGGCGAGTGCCCGGTCGCAGAACTGCGCCGACGTCAGGCCGGTGTCGGAGACGTCGATGTAGACGTAGAACGCGCCGTCGGGCTGCACCGGAACCCGCAGCCCGATGCGTTCCAGACCGTCGAGCACCAGGCGCCGGCGGTTGACGAACTCGCGGCGACGGTCCTCCGACACCGCCAGCGACTCGGGCGTGAAGCAGGCGAGGGCCGCGTACTGCGCCGGCGTCGGCGGGCTGACGTAGAAGTTCTGCGCCAGACGCTCGGTGACATCGACCAGGGAGTCCGGGAGGATGGCCCACCCCAGTCGCCAGCCCGTCATGCCGAAGTACTTCGAGAAACTGTTGATGACCACGGTGTTCGCGGTATGCGCTCCGGGTTCGGAGAGCACGCTGTGCGGCGGATGGCCGTCCGGGCCCGGATCGGCGAGCCCGAGGTAGATCTCGTCGACGATGCTCCAGCCGTCGCGGGCGGCCACCCGAGCACACAGTTCGACCAGATCGTCGTGCGGCACCGAGGTGCCCGTCGGATTCGACGGTGACGCCACGATGACACCACGCGTCGACGGCCGCCACGCGGCGTCGACGAGGTCGGGGGTCAGCTGAAAGCGGGTGTCGGGTGTCGTCGGCACGAGGGTGACGTCGGCGCCGAAGCTCTCGGCGAACTGCCGATTGCACGGATAGGACGGGTCGCCGATGAGCACCCCGTCACCGGGGTCGACGAGGGCGGCGCAGGCCAGCAGCAGCGCCGCCGATGCGCCGGTGGTGACCGCCACCCGCGACGGATCGACGTCGGCGCCGAAATGCGTCGCATAGAACCCGGCGATGGCCTCGCGGAGCTGCGCGGTACCCAGCGCGTCGGTGTAGGTCATCGGCCTGCCGTCGGCGGCCTCCCGAGCCGCGGCCAGGAACTGCGGAGTCGGGCCGAAGTCGGGTTCGCCGATGTTGAGCCGGATCACCCGATGCCCGGCCGCCTCCACGGCGCCTGCCTTCTTGGCGAACTCCATCGCGTAGAACGGCGCCACGTGCTGCGCCCGTCGCGAGATGTGCATGGGCACATTCTGCGCGACGGGCGCGGTGGGTTCGGCCGGTGGTGTCAGATCAGGGCACCCAGTTGAACGTGTCCGGGTCGGGGCCGCGGCGCTTGTTCTTGTTGAGGCCGTCGATCGCGGCCACGTCGGCCGGGGTCAGTTCGAAGTCGAACAGCGCGAAGTTCTCCTCCACACGCGACCGGGTCACCGACTTGGGGAAGACGATGTCGCCGCGCTGGATGTGCCACCGCAGGGTGACCTGCGCGGTCGATCGTCCCTTCTCTTCGGCGATCTTCACCAGGACCGGGTCGTCGAGGACGTCGCCCTGCGCGATCGGCGACCACGCCTCGGTGGCGATCCCGTGATCGGTGTTGAAGGCGCGCAACTCGTCCTGCGTCAGATACGGATGCACCTCGATCTGGTTGGCCGCCGGCACGATCTCTGTTTCGGCGAACAGACGCTCGAGGTGGTGCTTCTGGAAATTGGAGACGCCGATCGCCCGGGCCTTGCCGTCGGCGTAGATCTTCTCCAGCGCCTTCCAGGTCTCGACGAAGTCACCGACCTCCGGCAGCGGCCAGTGGATCAGGAACAGGTCGACCTGATCGACGCCGAGCCGCTCCAGGGTCTCGTCGGTCGCGGCGAGGGCGTCGTCGTAGGCGTGTTTGTTGTTGTTGAGCTTGGAGGTGATGAAGACCTCGTCGCGGGGCAGGCCGGACTTGGCGAACGCCTCGCCGACCTCCTTCTCGTTGCCGTACATCTGCGCGGTGTCGATGTGGCGATAGCCCACCTCGAATGCCGAGAGGGTGGCCTCGACGGTGTCCTGCGGCTCGATCTGGAATACCCCGAAGCCGAGCTGCGGGATCTGGACACCGTTGTTCAGGGTGATGGAAGGGACTGTCATGGAACACCTTTCACTGTTGTGGACGTGGTTGATGGATCGTGATGTCGATGATGCCGGTGGTCAGGGCAGCAGGATGAACTTTCCGCGCGAATGCCGCGCGGTCAGGTCGGTGAGCGCGCGGCCGGCCTGCTCCAGCGGATAGGCGGCCGCGACCTCGGTGATCAGCGAGCCGTCGGCGGCCGCGGCGATGAGCGGCTCGATGGCCTCTGCGTGGTGGCGTTTGGTCGCGTCCGACGATCCGCTGATCAGGATGATGCCGTCGTCGGTGCGGCCGAATGCGGCGATGCTGACGATGCGCGACGCGTCGATGCCGAGTTTCAGCGAGACATCGATCGCCTCGTCGGTGCCTGCGGTGTCGATGGCGGCGGTGACCGCCGATGGTGCGGCGGCGCGCACGCGGTCGGCGAGGCCGTCACCGTAGGTCACCGGGATCGCCCCGAGTGCGCGCAGAGCGTCGTGATTGGTCTCGGCGGCGGTGGCGATCACGGTGGCCCCGGCGCGCAGCGCCAGCTGCACCGCGATCGACCCGACCGCGCCGGCACCGCCGTGGACGAGAACGACGTCGCCGTCGGTGACGCCCGCGGTGGCGACCGTGTCGGCGGCCGTGACGCCGACGAGCAACAGGCCGGCGGCATGTTCGACGTCGAGGGATTCCGGTCGCCGGTGCAGTCGGTCGACGCCGACGACCACGTGGTCGGCGTAGGCGCCGGCCACCGGGTAGCCGATCACCGCGTCGCCGACGGCGAACTCGGTGACGTCGGGCCCGAGTGCCTTGACGATTCCGGTCAGTTCGCTGCCCGGGTGCAGCGGGAGTTTCGACTCGTCGGTGCCCATCACCCCGCTCACAGTCTTCGCGTCGAACGGGTTGACACCGATGGCCTGCACGGTCACCACGACCTGGCCGGGATCGGGCACCGGTAACTCGATCTTGACGACCTCCATCACCTCCGCGGGATCGCCGTAGGCGGTGGCGACGATCTGCCGCGCGGTGACGGCGGCGGAGTCGATATCGAGGGTGTTCTCGTTGGTCTCACTCGTGTCGGCCATGACAGCTACAAGGCGGCCGGGGTCGCCGACTATTCCGTTGCGATCACAATTGTCGGAAATGCCTGACCCGAGTTGTCCACAGGCAGTTGTCCACAGGCGGGTGCACGACCGCCGGCAGCGGGACACATTCCCCGTATGGTCGGCGCAGCCGGGAGGCCGCCAGATACGCGAAGGGGGACAGCGCATGACCGAAAGACGCGTCGAGGCCGTGGGTTCGGAGCTCAGGTGGATGTCGTCGGTGTTCGTCGCGGGCGCCGACGACGCCGCGCGCGAGTTCGACGGCCATCATCAATCGTTGTGTGAGATCTCAACCGGATTGTGGGACAACAGCGGTCAGGCGCTGATGACTCTCGCCGAATCGTGGCGACGGCGGGGCATGGGGCTGGCCGGCGTGGTCGGTGACCACGGCACCATGCTCACCGCGGCCGATACCGCCTTCCTCGCGGCCGACGACACGAGTGCCGCATCGTTGCGCGTGATGCCTTATCGGCCGGATGCATCAGGGTCGTCCGACATCGAATTGCGGTTGTAGATGGTCGGTTTCGGTGATGTGTTGCGGTTCGACCCGGGGCAGATCTCGTCGATCTTCGCGATCTGCTCCGCGCAGCAGGCGACCTGCTCGACGCTGGGCACCACCCTCGGCTCACTGGACAGTCTGTCGACGTGGCAGGGTGATGCCGCCGACGCGGCACGCGCGGCGGCGGGGCGGGTGCGCGTCGACATCGACAGCTACGGTGTGGAGAACGCGAAGGTGGCCGCGGCCGCCCGGGATTGTTTCAACGAGGCGACGGCGCTCGTCCGGGACGCGAGAAGTGTTCAGGCGCAGGCCGATGTGCGAGGATTTGTCATCGATCCGGTCAGTGGTGCGGTGACCGACCTGCTGTGGCCGTCGGTGCCGGGGTGGTCACCGGCGGAGCGGCAGGCCCATCAGGATGCCATCACCGAGATCACGCGCCGCGTCGCCGAGATCTGCAGCCGGGCAGAGCGTTTCGACGACGATCTGGCGGCGCTGCTCAACGCCGCGAGCGGCGGGATCGCACTGACCGCCGACGGCGAGAATCCGGATTTCAATCCAGCTGCGCGACAAGCCAACCAGATCGCGGCGTTCCGGTCGCTCTATGGGCGGCCGCCGACCTCGGAGAACGACTGGCGGGTCGCCGAGGTGCTCGATCCGCACAGTTACTCCCCGAAGAACAACGGGGTACCACCGCAGATCAGCGTGTTGCGTATCAATCCGGTTCCGGGGCAGGGGGTGGTGGCCACCGGACTGTTCATCCCGACTGCGACGGTGCACGGCGGCATCGACGATCACCTCGGTGACAACCGCGGTTTCGACCCGACCTTCGATCCGGAGGACACGAGGGTGACCTACGTCGTCGACTACGAGACCGGACTGGTGATCGCCCGGCAGAATCCGTCGGCGACCGCCGACGGGACGACCGTGCGCACCGGGACACCGCGGGTCCGGGCCTCGCAACTGGACGACGGAACCGTTCTCGTCAACTACGACGCCGCGGATCCGCTTGCGCCGCCGGGGACGGCGGAGGCCGGCTGGTCGGTCAACGGTCAGACGATCATCACGCCCGGTGAGGGTGACGGGGGCGGTGCCCGCATCTCGGGCAACGTGACCGATTACCCGTCGATGGAGACCTACCAGTACCTGCCCGACGGTCAGACGCGAGTCCTGCACACCGACGGCGCCGGCGACCACACGTCCTTCGGCCCGTTCCTCAATCTCCCGCTCCATCACGAGTTCGGCGACTACGACCGCGATTTCGAGCAGTTTCCGGGGGAGACCCGAGTCCTCGGCCAGGTCGGCAAGGCGCCGACCGGCGTGGCAGCCGACACCACCCCGCTCGGCCCGGTGGGTGATCCGCCCGCGGTGCCGGGTGTGCGGTGACGGGCGATCTTCTCAGCGGTGGAACCAGGCCTGCGGGTCGCCGGCGAGCGCCTTGTCCAGGCGCAGTCTCGACGTCTGAGCGAGCGGTTCGGGGAGGGCGTCCGGAGCGAACCAGGCGACCGCGGTGTTCTCGTCGTCGGCGACCCGCGGCTCACCCGAGACATGACGGGCGAGGAAGCACACGTCCAGATACCGGGTCTGATCCCCATTGGGGTAGGTGATCATGTCGGTGACGTCGACGCTGGTCAGGCGGATGACCTCGGCACTCACCCCGGTCTCCTCGGTGATCTCCCGGACGATCGCCCGGGCGGGCTCCTCGCCGGGTTCGAGGACCCCGGAGACCACGGCCCACTCGTCGGTGTCGGCACGGCGGGTCAGCAGCACGCGTCCCGCGTCATCGGTGACCACCCCACTGACACCGGACAGCCAGAGCGGCGCATGTCCGACGTGGGAGCGCAGGTCGCGGATGAACTCGGGGATCGGCATGGGTGCCATCTTGCCCGGCGGGCGACGCGCGCGTCGGATCGGGCCGCGGGCATCGGTGATCGTGGGAAGATCGCCGGGTGAACACTCCTCAGGGCGGTAGCGCACCGAGCGCGCAGGGCGGCGTCGGGATCTGGCTGGTCATGGTCGTCATCGGTCTGACCGGAGTGGTGTGGGCGCTGGTGGACGTGATCAACCGCGGGGTGGGTGACGTCCCGGGAAGCACCTGGCTCTGTGGAGTGCTGGGACTGGTGCTCGCCGCCTTCGCCCTCTACCGGGAGTTCGGCGGCGAGCCGCTCATCACCTTCGACGACGAGAACATCGCCGAGGAGTATGAGCAGCAGAAGCGGGATTCCGCCCGGGAGCGTGGTGAGACCGGGGACGACGCCCGGTAGGGAAGGCCTCGTCGACGCTTCGCACTCGCGTTCGACGAACTTGTCGGTGGCCGGTGCTTCACTGTGGACATCCGATCTTCTCCAGGAGGTTCACATGTTCGATGCACACGGCCCCGATGCCGCACACAGCTCTGATCCCGAGGGTGTCCGGCCGGTCGCGGCATGGTCGGCGATGTACGACTGGCTGGTCGATTCCCTGGCCGGTATGCCCGCCGGTGCGGTGCTCGATCTCGGTCCGTCCGATCATGACGGGAACGGGGATGCCGACGATGATGACCTCGACGTGCCCTGCGCCCAGATCCTGGTGCTGCGTGAACGGACGATGATGGTGCGGTTGTCGACGGCGGTGATGGACATCCCGGCGGTGGCCGCATACGCGGTGCCGAACGCGATGCTCGACCGGTGGAATTACGAAGATCGCTTCCGCGACTGCACTCACGGCTACCTGCTCAGTCGATCTCGGCGAACCGTCGCCGGCATCTGCGTCGCCTGGTTCCGCGATCGCCGCGCCTTCCCGAGTCCGACGGCACTCGGATGTAGCTACACCGCGCCGAGCGCGGCCCCGCACATCGGCTGAGTGCGGCGCCCACCGGCATGGGGGAGTCCCCTGATCTTTCCCCCAAAGCATGCTCTGACCAGTGAAATTTCCCTTCCGACGCGTCATCGTGGAGTCATGAACACATCAACCGAATCACACAAGACCACCTCCGGATCCGGACTGACCTTCTGGAAGGTCCTCGGTATCATCGCGGTCGCCCTGATCGCCCTGGCGATGATCGGGCCGATCCTCAAGGGCCTGTTCTGGGTCGCCCTGATCGCCCTGGCGATCTACGGCGGCGTCATGCTCGTCCGGTCCTCCCGCAAGAAGTCCGGCCCGACACCGCCGAGCGGTTTCTGACCGCGATCGCTCCGCGGTGGGTGGGGTTCCCGTAGGTCGAGACCCGGTGAGATCCGCTGGGACCGGTGGGCGCACTCGCGATCAATGGAAACCGAGCGCTGTCAACGGAATTGCGGGCGCTGTCAACGGAAAACCGAGCGCTGTCAACGGAAAACCGAGCGCTGTCAACGTAACTGCGGCTCGCTCGACGGAAAAATGTTGTCTGTCAACGATTTTCCTATGGCGCACATCCTCACACGCGTGTACCATGGAACGCATATTCGAGATCAAGCGGGGGTGGGATGTTCGAGACGACCGACGATATCCGTCGAGCCCTCACCTCACTCGTCGAGATGACCTCGGCGGCAACCGAAGCCGACGCCATCGACCGCCTCACCGTCCTCGAGGAACTGAAATCCGCGGCCACCGCCGCGCAGGTCCGTGAAACCGCCCGCCTCGACGAACTCCGCGCCGCCGACGAAGAAGCCCGCCGCGTCCCGCAACGCCGACGCGGCAAAGGTCTCGGCGCCGAAATCGGCTTGGCCCGCAAGGCCTCCGGACGCAAAGGCTCCAGCCACCTCGGCTTCGCCCGCGCCCTGACCCACGAGATGCCACACACCCTCGCCGCCCTCGCAGCCGGACACCTCACCGAATGGCGGGCCACCATCCTCGTCCGCGAAACCGCCTACCTCACCCGCGAATCCCGCGAAACCATCGACCGCGAACTCTGCAGTGACACCGCAGCATTGGACGGCGTCGGCGACAAAGAACTCGAAGCCAAGGCCAAAGAACTCGCCTACCAACTCGAACCCCGCGCCGTCGTCGACCGCAAAGCCAAGGTCGACAAGGACCGTCGC
>NZ_JBDZDJ010000013.1:0-166133 GCF_040049135.1 Gordonia sp. VNK1
GGTCTCGACCCAGAACTCTCTCTCGAGGCCCAGCCGGTAAGAGTGCTCACCCAGTAGCAGCTACCACCACCAAGTCTGCCAACTCACGTCAACCAGACCCAGTAGTTCCCCCCATTAGCCGGTTCGGAGCGATGGCCGCCGCGTTGAGCTCCGTCGAAACGGAGGGCCGTGGCGAGGCCTGGTGGGGTGGGCTGGGACTTGTGGGCGGGTTCCGGCGCTGGTTGCGGTGGTCTCCTTGCGTTGAGCTCCGTCGAAACGACTCGCGGCTCGCCCTGGGGGGCTCGCTGCGGCTCGACTGGCGAGGAATGAGTTCGAGCGGTTGCCCCCGCCCCTCGGGTCAGAGGGTCCCGCGGGCGACGAATCTGACGCGGTCGCCGCGGTAGAACGAACGGGTCCACTCGACGATGCGGCCGTCGGCGTCGCGCGAGGTGCGTTCGATCAGCAGCAGTGGGGTTCCGGTCGCGACCTTGAGATGTCGTCCCTGATCGGGGGTGGCCAGCGCGGTTTGCACGCTGTCCTCGACGTCGCAGATCTCGATGCCGAACCGGTGGAGTGTCGCATAGAGCGAACCGCTGGTGGTGACGGCGTCGACGAGTCCGTCCAAAGGTATTGGTAGGCAGGCGGTTTCGAGTGCCAGGGGTTCGTCGTTGACGATACGTAGGCGGACCAGGCGTTCGACGGGGGCGCCTTTGTCGATGTCGAGGTGGGTGGCGAGATCGGCGTCGGCGGACGGCTGATCGGCATCGATGATCTCCGAGTGCACGGTCAGACCGGCGGCGCCGAGGTCGTCGCTGAACGAGGTCAGTTGCCGCACATGCACCAGTTTCGATGGGGCGACGTAGTTTCCGCTGCCCTGGGTGCTGCTCAGGATGCCCTCGGCGGTGAGTTCGGCCAGCGCTCGGCGCAATGTCGTGCGCGAGGTTCCCAACTCCGTGGCGAGTTTGCGTTCGGGCGGTAGCGACATCCCCGGTTCCAACTCGGCGATGCGCTTCTCGAGCGCAAGCTTGACCTGGAAATAGCGTGGCTGCGGGGCACGGTCACCGGAAGCGGATGCCGTCCGGACGGAGGACGTCGACATGAATCTGAGCGTACCCATTGACGGACCATATTGGTATATGCCAATCTGACTGCACCCCCTGGATTGGTCTACACCAATAATATTCTCCGCTCGAGAGGCACTCGACATGGCAACACTCACACCCCCGGTACACGCGAGGTCGTCGGGCCTGCTCGTCGGGATCGCGGCCGCCAGCATCGGCATCATCTACGGCTACGACAGCAGCAACATCGGCGCCGCACTCAAGTTCATCGCCGCCGACTTCGGACTCGGCGACGCGGGCAAACAGGCACTGGCCACCGCCGTCGTCATCGGCGAGATCGTCGGCGCCATCCTCGCCGGTTGGCTCGCCAACCGCATCGGCCGCAAGCGGTCGATGGTCGCGGTCGGCGCCACCTACTGCCTGTTCGCCCTGTTCAGCGCTTTCGCGCCGACCAATGCGACCCTCCTCGGAGCGAGGTTGCTGCTCGGGGTGACCGTCGGCGTGTCCATCGTGGTGGTACCGGTCTTCGTCGCCGAATCCGCACCCCCACGCACCCGCGGCGCGATGCTGGTCGCCTATCAGGTGGCGACCATCCTCGGCATCATCGGCGGCTACGTCATCGGCTACTTCCTGGCCGGTCACGGCGCGTGGCGCTGGATGCTCGGTCTCGCGGCCATCCCGGCCCTGCTGGTCATGCTGATGCTGATCACGATGCCCGACACCCCACGCTGGTATATCTCCAAGGGCCGGGTCGACGAGGCCCGGGCGACGCTGCGGGCCATCGACCCCGACGCCGACGTCGACACCGAGATCGGCGAGATGCAGCGCGCGCTGACCGAGGAGTCCGGTGGCCGCATCACCGAGATGTTCCGCCGCCCGTGGTTGCGCGCCACCGTCTTCGTCGTCGGCCTCGGTTTCCTGATCCAGATCACCGGCATCAACGCGGTGGTCTACTACAGCCCGAAGTTGTTCGAGGACATGGGTTTCACCGGCGACTTCGGCACCCTCATGCTGCCCGCACTGGTGCAGGTGGCCGGCCTGGCCGCGGTGATCATCTCGCTGTTGTCCGTCGACCGAGCCGGACGACGCCCCATCCTGCTCGGCGGCATCGGCGCGATGGTGATCGCCACCGGCATGCTCATCGTCACCTACGGCCCGATGCACGGCGCCGGTACCCCCGCGCACATCCTCGGATTCACCGGACTCGTCGTGTTCACCATGGGATTCTCCTTCGGCTTCGGCGCTTTGGTCTGGGTCTACGCCGGCGAGGCGTTCCCGGCCCGGCTGCGCTCGCAGGGATCGTCGGCGATGCTCACCTCCGACCTGGTGGCCAACGCCATCGTCGCGGCATTCACGCTCTCGCTCATCAACGCGATCGGCGGCGCCGGAACCTTCGCCGTCTTCGGCGGATTCGCGCTCATCGGCATGGTCTTCGTCTACTTCCTGGCCCCGGAGACCAAGGGCCGTAAACTCGAAGACATCCAACACTATTGGCAAAACGGCGGGCGCTGGCCGGACACGACCGTCGTCGAGAACACGCCTCGGACAAAGGTGTCACGATGAAGACCGCACCATCCACCGAAACCACCAAGGCCACCACCATCCCGGCAGCGGGTGGAGCGGTCGTGACCCTCGCCTTCGACATCGGCGGCTCCAAGACCCAGGCGATACGCACCGAGGACGGTGAGGTGGTCGCCGAGACCATCGTCGGCAGCGCCAACGTCTCGTCGATGGGCGTGGCCGAGGCGGGACGGCAACTCGACGACGCCATCGAGGCACTCGGCGGCGCCGCCGGCGTCCACGCGGCCATGGCCGGCTCCGCGGGCGTCGACACCCCGGCCAGCGTCGCACGGCTGGAAGAGCTTCTCGCCGAACGTATCCCCGGCGCCGCCATCGGCGTCGTGCATGACACCCATTTGATCCTGGCGGCGGCCGGCCTCGACGAGGGGATCGCCCTGATCTCCGGCACCGGATCGGTGGCCTGGGGCCGCACCGGTGAGGCCGACGCCCGCGCCGGCGGGTGGGGCCACCTCCTCGGCGACGAGGGCAGCGGCTACTGGGTGGCCCGCGAAGTGGTGCGACGAGCCCTGCGCGACAACGACACCGGACGATCACCGGCCCCGCTGTCGACGCGCCTGGCCGCTGAATGCGAGGTCGACGGCGTCGCCGGCCTGCACGACCTCTTCTACACCCGCGCCGACCGCCAGTACTGGGCGCGTCGTGCACACGTCGTCTTCGAGCTTGCCACCCAAGGGGATTCGCGCAGCAACGACATCATCGACGCCGCGGCCGCGGCCCTGGCCGAGCTGATCGGCCAGGTCGCCGACCGTCTCGGCTCCACCGGTCCGGTGGTCCTGGCCGGCGGGCAGGTCGTCCACCAACCCGAACTCCAGTGCCGCATCCGCGACCTCGTCACACCCCGCGACATCACCGACATCCGGGTGCTGCGCGTCGACCCGGTGCACGGCGCCGCACGCCTCGCCGCCGCACTTCTCGACAGCCACTGACCGACCGGCCGCCCGGTCCGGCGACCTACGTCTCGCATCGGACGTCGGCCCACACCGAAGGAGAACACTCATGAACACCCTCACCCGAACACCCGTCACCGACCAGCCCGGCCACCTGATGGCCGCCGAGATCGCCGAACAACCCGACGCCTGGCAACGACTGCTCCGCGACGGAACCACCGAAATACTGTCCGTCGCACGGTATATCGCCGAGAAGAAGCCCCGCTTCGTCCAGTTCGTGGCACGCGGCACCAGCGATCACGCCGCCCTCTACGCCAAGTACCTCATCGAGATCCGGCACGGACTGCCCGCCGGACTGGTCTCCCCGTCGACGATGACGGTCTACGGCGCCCGCCCCGATCTGCGCGACGTCCTCTACATCGCCGTCAGCCAATCCGGGGGATCGCCGGATCTCGTGCAGTCGGTGCAGGTGGCCCGCGAACAGGGAGCGATGACCCTCGCCATCACGAACGCCGACTCCTCACCGCTGGCCGATGCCGCCGAACTCGACCTCCGGGTCCACGCCGGAGCCGAGAAGTCCGTTGCCGCAACGAAGTCCTACACCGCCGAACTCCTGGCGCTGTACCTGCTGTCGGAAGGGATGGCCGGCCGCGACGGGGCCGATGCGCGCGCCCTGCCCGATCTGGCGGCCACGGTACTGGGCGGTGAGCTGCGCATTCGTGCTGTGGCGCAACGCTATCGGTTCGCCCAACGGCTCGTGACCACCGGCCGCGGCTACTCCTATCCGACCGCGCGGGAAGCCGCACTGAAGCTGATGGAGACCTCGTACCTGTCGGCGCCGGCCTTCTCCGGCGCCGACCTCCTGCACGGACCGCTGGCCACCGTCGACCCGCAGGTCCCGGTGCTCGCCGTGGTGCCGCACGGCGCCGGGGGCGCGGCGATGGTCCAGGTCCTGGACCGCCTCGCCGAACGTAACGCCGATGTCTTCGGTGTGGGCGCGACGGAATACGTGTCCGAGTTGACCGGCGGCGTCGAACTTCCCGTCGGCGCTCCCGAGGAACTCTCGCCGCTGCTGGAGATCATTCCGTTCCAGCAACTGGCCCTGCACCTGGCCATCGCGCGGGGCGGCGACCCCGACACCCCGCGCGGTCTGCGCAAGGTGACGGAGACACTGTGACTTCCTTCGAGATGACTTCCCGCGATATGGCTTCCCGCGAGATCGTTACGGCGGCAAGGATTATCAGCGGCGGCCGCGCCCTGGAACCGGGGTGGCTGGCCGTCGAGGACGGACGCATCGCCGAGGTCGGGGAGGGACTCCCGCCGCGCCCAGCCGATCGTGGTTTTCCAGAGGCCACGCTCGTCCCCGGCTTCGTCGACATGCACGTCCACGGTGGCGGCGGTGGAAGCTACACTGACGGAGTGGCCGTCGACGTTCACACCGCCGTCGACTTCCACCGATCAAGGGGAACCACAACAACATTGGCGAGTCTGGTCAGTGCCTCCCCTGACGACCTCATCACGCACGTCCGGCGGCTGCGCCCACTGGTCGAGGCGGGCGTGGTGGCCGGCATCCACCTCGAGGGGCCCTGGCTGTCGCACGCGCGGTGCGGTGCCCACGACCCGGCCACCCTGCGCGACCCGGATCCCGCCGAGATCGCGAACATCCTGCGTGTCGGCGGGGGAACTATCCGAATGGTCACGCTGGCACCGGAACTCGACGGTGGCATCGACGCCGTCCGGCAGTTCGCCGACGCCGGTGTGGTGGTGGCCCTCGGTCACACCGAGGCCACCTATGACCGCACCCGTGCGGCCATCGACGCCGGCGCGCGGGTCGGTACCCACCTGTTCAATGCGATGCGGCCCCTGCGCCACAGGGAACCCGGACCGGTGCTGGCCCTGCTGTCCGACGAGCGGGTGACCGTCGAACTCGTCGGCGACGGTGTCCACATCCACCGCGACCTCGCCACCTACGTCGAACGGGTCGCCGGCGTGGGCCGCGTGGCGCTGGTGACCGACGCGATGGCCGCGGCCGGCATGTCCGACGGGTCCTACCGGCTCGGCGTTCTCGACGTCGACGTCGTCGACGGTGTCGCGCGGGTCCGTGACACCGGGGCGATCGCGGGCAGCACCGCGACCATGGCCCTACTGTTCCGCCGCGCCGCCCAGGGCCTGTCCGGAGGCGACGTCGTAGCCGCAGAAGCACTCATCGCCGCGGTCGAGATGTGTTCGCGCACACCGGCACGCACCCTCGGCTTCGATGGTGTCGGTGATCTCCGACCGGGCCTGGCGGCCGACGTCCTCGTCGTCGACGATCACGCCCGGCTGGTGCAGGTCGGGACCACCGCCCGCCGATAGCAGCAGAACGTCCCCGCGAGCGTGGCTCACGGGGACGTTGCTGTTTTTCGGTCTTGCCCGGGGTCAGCCCGCCGGCGAGGTCTCCGGCAACTCCTCGGTGGTCGTCTCCTCCGTGGTGGTTTCCTCCTCGGTGGTCGTCTCCGTGGTGGTCTCCGGCGTCTCGTACGTCGTCGTCTCCTCGGTGGTCTCGGTCGTGGTGGTCAGCGTGATGAGCGTCTGCCACGAGGCCGAGATGACCGCCGCCGATGACGTCGAACCGCCCGACAGGGACACATGCCACACGCCGGTCGAATCGGTGGCCGAGCTGACCGACGACTGCGACAGCGAACTTTGATAGACCGTCCGGGACACCCCGTCGTTACAGCTGAGGCTGACCGAACCGGTCGTCTCCTCCGACGGTGCCGAGCAACTGACCGTCGAACCATCCTCCTCGAAGGTGAAGTAGCCGATCGAGTCACCACTGCCGCTGAAGCTGGTCGGCGACGGCGCTGCCGACGAGGACGAACTGCTGCTCGAACTCGACGAACTCGACTCCGTCGACGACGAGCTCGACGACTCCGAGGACTCACCGGGAGTGGTGGTCTCGCCCGCGGCGTTGGTCGAACCGTTCTCGTCGGTGGTCTCACTCTCGACCGACGGGACGTTGCCGTTGCTCTCGGCCATCGACAGTGCGCGCGGCGCGGCGGCGGTTTCGTTTGCGCCGGCCAGACCCTGAGCGCGGGCGCCCTCGTCGTTGTTCACCTGCAACGGCACGTTGAGCGCGGCCGGGGTGGGCAGCGGCTCGGCCAGCGGCGGCTGACCCGACAGATCCAGCAGTCCGCCGACGGTCCGCTCGACGAGCTGGCGAGTGTCCGGGTTGAGCAGGGTCAGCAACGGCGACGTTCCGGCGGGAGCCGATGCCTGCGTCGGGGCCTGGGTCACGATGGTCGTCGTGTTGTTGATGACCGTGACGTTCTGCGTGTTGTAGGCGACGCGGGTGATGTAGTTGACCTGGTAGCCGGGCCACGCGGTGTCACGCACGCGGTACCCACCGATCGGCACCGACGCCGGCGGTGCGAGCGGGTTACCGCACTGGCAGCGCACCCGCGGCACACCGGAACTGTCGACCAGCACCGAGGTGCCCGCCTGCAGCACATCCTGGAACGGCACCGCCGAACCACCGGCGTAGCTGTAGTTGGTCACCCAGGTGTCCGCGGTCAGCACGACCGGGGTCAACGTGTCGAGGTAGTAGGGGATCGCCGACGGGCTGATGCCGTAGACGCTCGCCCACGCCGACGCCTGGCTCGGGTTCTGCGCGAGATAGTTGCCCAGCGCCGCCGGATCACAGGTGGTGGAGCCGCCCATGTACAGACCCGGCGTGGTGCCGCTGACCGTCCGGGTGCCCTGATCCTGCGCGCCGGTGTTCGCCGAGAGCCGTAGGCCGTTGTCGATCGGCCGGTTGGTCAGGTTCGGCTGCGCCATGAACGGCTGGTCGCCCGGTGCGTCCGCCGACGTCAAGGACAGGAACGGAAGCTCGAAGCCGTCCTTGTTGTGCTTGTAGACGTAGAAGACGACGCCGGAGAACACCAAGGCGAGCACCGCCACGATGGCCGCCAGGATGATCGTGAGGTTGCGGCGATTGCGAGGTTGCGGTTCCGGCGGCACGGCCCCGAACGGCACTGACGGCGGGTATGTGGGTGGCCCGGGCGGGTAATACGACATCTGGTCTCCTGCGTCGGCTCGCGTTCACGGTGGGATGAACACGAATGAACGGCGTTGTGGTGATCCCCGAGCCATCAGTATCGGGAGCCGCTCTCAGCAGGGGCAACCAAGAATAGGGGTATTCGGCTGACCGTCCGACAATTCCACCCGATCGGACTACAGGAAAGTAACGCCGGGATTGGCCGGTGCGATGTATACGCACCGGCCCTTGCGCCGGAGTCCCTTCTCAGAACGCGTCGCCGAAGTCGAACAACGCCGACATCGTCGTCTGGCCGTCGAGTGCCTCGCGGATGATGTCGGCGTGGCCGCTGTGATGGGCGGTCTCCCGCAGCATGTGCAGCACCATCTTGCGCGCCGACCACCATTCGCGTTCGGGCTGCCACGGCGCGGTCTCCTGGGGGATCTGGTCGTCCAGATCGAGCCCGGCCACGGCGCGGTCGTAGGCGGCCGCCGCCTCGCGGTAGGCGGTGAGCCAGTCGTCGAGGGTCTCGTCGTCGGTGAGTTCGTAGGCGTGCTCCATCAGTGACATGTCGAAGGTGGCCTCCTCGTCGCGGACCGTCATCGTCTCGGTGGCACCGCGCTCGACCAGCGTCAGGTGTTTGAGCAGTCCGCCGAGGGTGAGTTCGCTGACGGTGGTGCGCGTCCGTGCCTGGGCGTCGTCGAGGTCGCGGAGTGTCACGAGGAAGACCTGACGTTGGTCGTCGAGGAGCGTGAGCAGTTCCTCCTTCTCGCCGGTGACATCGACGGACAGGGTGACGGGGGTGTAGGTGCCGGCCATGGTGAGTCCTTCTGGTGTGGGGTGAAGTGAACTGACGCTGTCGACTGTAAGGGTGATTGCGGACAACTTCGGTCCGCGATAGTCCGGCGGTTCTGGTGGGAATTCGGTTGCGGCGTCCTGGCTGCAGGGCGACGATGCGTGCATGACCTCCGACCCGACATCAGCTGCGGACCGCCACGCCGACGAACCCGCGGCGCTCGGCGGTCTGCGCCGCAAACCGCATCGCGGCGGTGATCGGGCGCTGCTCGACGAGGTCCTCGACTCCACGCTGGTCGGCACCTTGTCGACGGTGATCGATGGCTGGCCGTGGTCGGTGCCGATGCTGTTCGCCCGCGACGGCGACGCGCTCCTGCTGCACGGATCCATCGCCGCCGGCGCCCTGCGTCATGTCGCCGAAGGCGTTCCGTCCACGTTCACCGTGTTCATCCTCGACGGCATCGTCGTCGCCGATGCGCTGTTCGATCACTCCGCGAACTATCGGTCGGCGGTCATCCGCGGCATCCCCGAGCGCGCCGACGACGAGGTCGCGGCGCTGAAAGTGCTGTCGGACAAGCTGATTCCCGGGCGCGTCGCCGAGGCCCCGGAGATCACCCGCAAGGAACGGGCGGCAACCATCGCCCTGCGCATCCCGATCGTCGACGGGCAGTGGATCGCGAAGGCGCGCATCGGTGGTCCCGGCGTCGAGACCGAGAACTGGACCGGTGTGGTGCCGACACGCACCGTCTTCGACGATCCGATCACCGCCACCGGACATCGGGTTCCCGAGTCGGTCCGGCGGCTGGTTGGTGGCTGACGTGAGGCATGTGGCCCCAACGGATTTCGTCTCGCCGGCCGTGCACTGATCCGAGTGGCGATATAACCGGGATGGCTCAGGGCATCGGAGGAGATTATTGCTTCCGTCCGGCCCGGCCGTCCCGTCTATATCGCATGGTCCGGCCGAGCGGCGATACAAACGCGGTGTCAGAGGGCACTCGCGTCGTATATCGACACGGGAGACCTCTCACGCCGCGTTCATATCGGTGTCCGGCGGGCGAAATGGTGGTGGTGGGCCCGAGTAAGCTGAGTCACACTTGCCGGCCGTGGTCTGGCCGCGCGGGCACAGGGCGTCAATCCCGGAGAGGGTCGGCAGACAGCACAGGAGGTGACGTATGCCCGAGTCGTTGGCTGCGCCGGTCACCGATGCGTTGCGTCGTCTGCGTCGGGTCAGTGGGGTTTCGCTCGCCTTCGGCGGCATCGTGCAGAGGGGTCGGGCGCTGCGGCTGAGCCAGTTCGTCGGGCCGACCGTCGGTGCCCTCAACGGCGTGGCCGTCGACATCGGGCACGGGCTGGGCGGCAAGGTCGTGGCCACCAACCGGCCGCTCGTCGTCGACGACTACCTGCGGACCCCGCGGATCACGCACCGCTACAACGCCGTCATCGAAACCGAGGGTCTGCGTGCGATGGCGGCGGCGCCGGTCATCGTCGACCGCGAACCCGTCGCGGTGATCTACGGGGCACTGCACACCGACGACCCGATCGGTGGCCGGGCGCTGGATGCGTTGGCCCTGGAGGCCCGCACCCTGGAACAACAGATCGTGGCGTCGCGGACCTCGGTGGAGACCGCGGCCGCCGACCCCGACGCCGATGCCCTCCGCATCCGGATGACGCAGGCGTACACGCAGTTACGGGAACTCGCGAGGTCGGTCGACGACGCCGACATCGCCGACGCGATCGCCCGCATCACCGACGGCTTACTCGACGCCGGTCCCGACACCGACGCCGTCGAATTGACCGCGCGGGAGCAGGACGTGGTGGCGTTGGCCGCACTGGGGTACCCCAATGCGCGGATCGCCGAGTCGTTGGGAATCGGCGTGCAGACCGCCAAGGGCTACATGAAGGATGCGATGCGGAAACTGGGTGCGGCGAGCCGGTTGGAAGCGGTCGTCGTGGCGCGCCGGTCCGGGCTGTTGCCGTGACCCCGCCCTGAGGCCATCAAACACGGTGTCGGCGCGGGTGTTTCGTGTCCGCGCGGTGCCCGCGCCAGGAGCGGTCATTGCACAGACCGCGTGAACGTGAGGGCGCCGCGCCGACGAGGATCAGCCGCGTCGGCGTTATGCGAGGTCAGGCCGGTGTTGTGTAGACCAGCTTGACGAACTCGGCCCGATTGCGGACGTGGGTCAGAGCGAAGATCCGGCTGACGTACTTCTTGACGGTGTCGACCTCCAGGCGCAGCACGGCGGCGATCTCCTCATTGGTGAGACCGTCGGAGACCAGAGCGCCGATCTCCTGCTGGCGTGGGGTGAGGTGGGTGCGCCAGTCGGGCACCGGGTTCCCGGGCATCGACTTGGCCTGTGCCGACAACTGCCCCGCCAACAACCCCAGTGCGTGTACACGAGTCGGCGGCAGGTCCTTGCCCTCGGAGTCGAAGATGCCGATCAGTCCATGGCAATCGGCGGCGAGTCCCAGGTGCAGGACGGCGGCGCTGTGCAGGCGTCGTCGGTAGAGGAAGCCCTCGAGGTACTCGACCGCAGTCGATGGCAAGCGCCGCAGTTGACGGTGCGAGATGGCGCGCGGACCCTGCAGGGCGGCAAAGGATTCGGCCGATGCGAACATGTCGGTGCGATACCAGCCCGTCTGGTACTCGTCGATGATCGGCGTGATCCTGCCCGTGGTGACCGGGTCCGAGTCGGCGAACGCGCTGCGAAATGTCGGCCCCGCCAGGAATGTGGTGTTGGGGAACCCGTACTGCGTGTGCAGCGCGTCCATCAGGGTGTGTTTGAAGTGCTCGAGGGTGGCCGCCTGTTCGCACATGTCGAGCACCGCGAAGATCCGCTCGTACTCCGCGCTCGGCAGTGACTCGCGGGTGTCGACGTCGTGCATCAGGTGCGCCTCCTGTGATCCATGCCACAGGTGCCCCGAACCCATGAAACTCGACGCGGGATTCAGGTGCAAGGAGGAGTGTCCACTTTGGTGCACTGTGGTGTCGGTCACAGCGCGTCTACGGTGATCTCAGCGCGCACCGGACTCCGGTACGACACCCTCGCATTACCGCATGACCAGGAGAAACACACGATGAGCAGACTTCGCTTCGGCTACTTCATGGCCCCGTTCCACGTTCCCGGACGCAATCCGACCGCGGCTCTCGAGCGTGATCTGGAGATGGCCGTCCACCTGGACAAACTCGGCTACGACGAGGTCTGGTACGGCGAGCATCACTCCGCGGGCAGCGAGATCATCGCGTCGCCGGAGATCATGATCGCCGCCGCCGCCCAGCGGGCGCCGCGGATCACCTTCGGGACCGGCGTGACGTCGCTGTCCTATCACAATCCGCTGTGGGCGGCCGATCGGATCATGCAACTCGATCACCTCACGCGGGGCCGTACGGTGTTCGGGATCGGGCCGGGCTCGTTGCCGACGGACTCGGCGATGATCGGTCTCGACCCGACCGACACGCGTGAACTGCTGTCGGAGAACCTCGACATCGTCGTCCGGTTGATGCGGGGTGAGACGGTGAGCGCCAAGACCCGCACTCATGAGTTGTTCGACGCGAAGCTGCAGCTCGCGCCGTATTCGCCGGGCGGCATCGAGATCGCCCTCGCCGCGGTCGCCTCGCCGACGGGGCCGCGTCTGGCCGGTCGCTACGGACTGGGGCTGATCTCCATCGGCGCCACCCTGTCGGCCGACGGGTTCGACGCGCTCGCCCACCACTGGAATGTGATGGAGGAGCGGGCGCAGACCCACGGCACCAGCGTCGACCGGTCGCAGTGGCGTCTGGCCGGGCCGTTCCACATCGCCGAAACCGAGGCGCAGGCCCGCAAGCAGGTGGAGTACGGCATCGAGGAATGGTTCGACTACTTCCAGCATGTGGCCGCATTCCCGCAGATGGCGGTGTCGGGCAGTCGGCTGACGGAGATGATCGACTTCATCAACGAGGCCGGCATCGGCGTCATCGGCACACCAGAGCAGGCGCGGGCGCAGGTGCAGCGGCTGTGGGATCAATCCGGCGGCTTCGGCTGCATGCTGCAGATGGGTCATGACTGGGCCAATCCCGAGGACACCAGGAGGTCGGCGGAACTGTTCGCCGACGAGGTGTTCCCGCACTTCCAGGAGCAGGCCCAGCCCACCCTCGATGCCGCTGCGCTGGCGCGGTCGGTGCGCGAGGGTCATGCGAAGAAACAGATGGAGGCCGTCGACCACATGACCCGCAAGTATGAGCAGGAAGTGTCGGCCAAGGGCTGACGCGGCAGACTCGGAGTCAGAGGAATTGAGTGGATGAGTCCGCAACTTACGCAACCTGATTCGGTCGCGCTGGGTTTCCGTGAGGCGATGGCTCATGTGTGCACGCCGGTCACCGTCATCACGACCTTCGACGGTGACCGGCCGCACGGCACCACGGTCAGTGCGTTCATGTCGCTGTCGATGGGGCCGCCGATGGTGGCGGTCGCGCTCGACGGTGATTCCGAACTGCTGGCACTGATCCGGGAATCGGAACGATTCGGGGTCAACGTGCTGGCGTCGGCTCAATCGGATGTGGCGCTGGCGTTTGCTCGCAAGGGCCGTGACAAGTTCAACGGTGTCGGCTGGCGGCGACGTGACGACCTGCCTGCCCTCGACGGAATCTCGGGCTGGGTTGCCTGCACCGCAACGGATTTCGCTGTCGGTGGCGATCACACGGTGATCTTCGGTGAGGTGATCGGCGCGGATCACGCGGTCGCCGAACCGCTGACCTATCACCGCCGGGTGTTCGGCACCCACCGGGGACACCGATGATCATCGTCGTCGACGCCGAAGGACTGACGCTGCACGATCCCCACGACTACACCTGTCTGCGGGTGGGGGGCGGTGCGGCGGGATCGTCCGATACCCGAATGGGACTGCGGCGTAGAGCATTCGGCCGCGTCGACGACGGCGGTCGGGTGCGGATCAACACCCGGGCGTTGGCCGCCGAACTGCGTGGCGTGCACGCGTTCAGCGGCCGATGGTTTCCGGTGCCCCTGGCGTGCGCGACCCTGTGGGGGTGGGAACGGTGCGGTGACGAATTGGTCGGTGCCGCGGGCGACGTCGAGGTCAGTGCTCTCGCAGCGCCTCGATGAGTTCGTCCTTCTTCATCGACGAGTACCCGGTCAGGTCGAGTTCCTTTGCGCGCGAGCGCAGCTCGTCGACGGTCCAGTCCTCGTAGGAGCCGGAGTGTCCGCCACGCGCGCCCACCTTCGAACGGCCCTGGGCGGCTGCGGCATTCGCGATGCGGGCGGACTTCTCCTTGGAGTTCCCCTCATCGCGGAGCTTCTCGTACAGTTCGTCGTCCTTGACCGACGGTCCGGGATCGTCGGCGGGCTTGTTGTCTGCGGCCATGGTGCCTCCTTCTGGCACCACGCTACGCCGAGTGGTCGGCAAGGCGGTCCGATCGAGGTATCCCGTTCTCCGTTGACGGCGCTTGCCATGACGTTGACAGCGCTCAGGTGAGCGCCGTCAGTGGTGGGGAGAGCGCCGTCACGTCGCACCGTCGATCCGCTCCTCGATGTCATCCCTACGAGTAACGTGACACCCGCCGCGGCATCGAGACCGCCACTGCCACAGCCGACGACGACGCGCGATCGGCGAAGGCAACGCCCGGACGGTGTACCCGTGGATGTCGGCGCAGGTGCCGACCGCCGCACGGTGAGAGAGGAATTCACGTTGAACACCATCACCAGCATCGCGACGGTGGCCACCGATCGCGCGGCCCGCTACGACAACCAACTCGCCTCGCATCTGAGTCGGCGGTCGGTCACCCGGTGGGAGGCGTCCACCGGCACCGGCACGCTCGAGATGGGTGACGGCGCCGCCCACGCCGAATTCGTGAGCACACCGCAAGCGCTGGTGTTCACCCTGTCCACCGCACCGGACAACGCCGATCTGTACGAGGACGTCATCGGGCGCGCCGTGAGTCACGGCCTCGAATCGCGCGCCGACTCGGCTGACGATGACTGACACCCGAGTGCGTCGGGCATGGGACGAATTCCGTGGCTCCCGGTTTCTGCCGGCGACCGTGCTGGTGCTGATCCTGGGTTGCGCGGCAACACTGTTCGTCGCGTCCTACACGTACGCGACGGCCAACCCCAAACCGGAGAACATCCCGATCGTCGTCGTCGGCACCCTGGCGCCGTCGACCGCTGCGGCGCTGGAGCCCGAACTCGAAGTCGCACTAGAAAGTTCGCTCCAGGTGCGGCATGTGGACGAGCGGTCGGAGGCTCTGGAGCTGATCGATGACCAGAAGGTGTTCGCGATCATCGAGACGCGGTCGGGGTCGACGCATCTCGCTCTCGACGTGAGCGGCGCCTCCGGTCAGACGGTGGCCACCCTGCTGGAGGAGTCGATGCCGCCGGTTCTGGAGAAGGCCGGATTCACCGTCACCGTCACCGACATCAAGCCGCTGCAGCACGGAGATCCGCACGGGCTCAACATCTTCTACATGACGCTCGCGTCGGTGATCGTCGGATTCGTCGGCGCCGTACAACTCGGAGTGCACGCCAGGTCGTTACGACCTTGGGAGAGAATCGGATTCACCGCGGCGTACTCGATACTCGGTGGATTCGGGATGGCCGCGGTCGCCGACTGGCTTCTCGGAGCGCTGGACCTGCCGTTCGTGGAGTCGTGGTTCATCCTCACGTTGACGCTGTTCACCTGCGGCATGGTGTTCACGATGTTCAGTTCTTTGTTCGGTCGGTGGGCGATGATCCCGACCTGGCTGGTGATGGTGCTGCTGGGCAATCCGTCCTCCGGAGGGGCGGTGTCGTGGCCGTTGCTTCCGCGCCTGTTGGCCACCATCGGCGGATGGTTACCGCCCGGAGCATCGGTCAACGCGCAGCACACCGCCGTGTATTTCCCGGATCACCAATATGTTTGGCCGTTCCTGGTGCTCGCCGGATGGTCGGTTGCGCGGTGTACCTGTGGAGATCGAGGCCGGCGAGGTAGGGGGGTGCGTCGGGCGAACACGCCGAACGCCGCAGACACCTGCCTCGTGCGCACGAAGGGTACTACCCTGAGACCCGGCCGAGGTAGGCGGGTATGGGAGGAATGTGGGCGTGGGCAAGAAGGATGCGGGTAAGAAGGCCGGCGAACCCAAGAAGACCGATGAACCCAAGAAGACCGATGAACCCAAGAAGACCGGTGAACCCAAGAAGACCGGTGAGAGCAAGAAGGACAAGGCCATTGCGCGGCTGGAGTCCGAGATCGGTCGACTGACCACCGAACTGGCACGAGTGGAGAAGGCGGCCCGCAAACGCATCAAACGCTCCGAACGTGACGTCGCGAATCTGCGCACCGAACTGCTGAAGGTCGTTGGACTGGGATCCGACAAGGGCCCGAGGCTGACGTCTGCTGAGCCGAAGGCGGACGCGACACCGGCCGAAACGAAGCCGGCCGAGAAGAAGGCCGCCGAGTCGAAACCGGCCGAGTCCAAGCCTGCCGAGAAGAAACTCGCCGCCGAGAAACCGGCGGAGCCAAAGCCTGCCACGAAGCCTGCAGCGCAACCGAAGTCGACCCCCGCGACTCCGCCGACAGCGGCGCCGTCCACCCCACCGGCGTCGTCGACACTGTCCACCCCACCGTCGTCGGACGGTAAGAGTCCGGCGCAGAAGGCCACCGCCGCATGGGGTGTGGCGGCACCGGGTGAGAAGAAGCCCGCCCCGGCGACACCCGATCCGGCCAAGCCTGCGCCCGTCAAACCCGCTCCGGCGAAGGCTGCTCCCGCCAAACCTGCACCCGCCAAACCCGCCCCCGCCAAGCAGACCCCCGCCAAGCAGACCCCCGCGAAGCCCGCCCCCGCCAAGGCCACACAGCGCGTGTCGCGGAGTGGTCCCACCGTCGCCGAGTTGCGTGCGCAGGCCAAGGCCAAGGGCATCAAGGGGTACTCGTCGATGACGAAGGCGCAGTTGATCGCCGCACTGAAGTGACCCGCTGAGGCGATGCCGCGGTAGCCCGACGTTTGGCACCCGGCCCGCCGGCGGGGTGCAATGGACCGGTGAGCATCGAACCGCGTCTCGCCCCGCCCATCGGGCAGTGGCAGCAATTGTGCGCCGTCCTCGACGGTCCGTTGCCCGAGATCGCGGTGCGATTCTCGCGATTCCTCGCGCCGACGGATGCCCACGAGGCGTTGATCATCTTCACCCGCGAATGCACCGGACGACCGCGCAAGGTGGCCGGGACCCCGGACATCGTCGAGCGCGCCACCATCGACGAACTCGATCAGATCAAGAACACCGTCGGCGTCGGCGAGGTGAGTGAACTCGACGCCGTCCTCGGTGGAGCGTCCCGGCCGATCCGTGCCGTTCGCGACGCGAGCGACACCCTGTTGGTGCTGGTCCCCAAACGGAGCAGATCGGGGACGGGGACGTCGAAGGAGTTGCTGGCGGCCTGGTTCGCGATCGTCGCGGTGTCGATCCGTCAGCAGGTCGCCCAGGCCAGTCCCGATTACCTTGCGGAGTCCCGGGCCGCGTCCAGTGAGCGCGCCCGGACGATCGCGCAGCTCACCGAGGCACACGAGGACACCCTGGCGTCCGTGCTGGGCACCCTGCGTTCCCGCGACCTCGACGATCGGACCGCGCGGTCGACGGCCGCGGAGACGGCATCGTCGGCGCTGATCACCCTGCGCGCGGTCGGTGACACCGACCGCAAGCTCGCCACCGAAGCGGTGACCACGGCGTTTCGCCGGCTGCAGGCCGAACTCGAACCGGCCTTGCGTCATCTCGCCGCCGACGTCGACTACGTCGGCCCGTCGGTCGACGGCAGTCCGCTGCCCGGGGAGATCGCACACGGTGCGCGGGCCATCGTGCGCGCGGCGGCGGTGGCCGTCGCCGCCCAACCGGGGCTGGCACGGGTGCGCATCGAATGGGACAGCAGTGGCGATGACCTCGTCGTCGACATCCGTGATCAGGGACCGGGTGAGCTCGACGGTGAGTTGCTCGCCCGGCAGCTGGCCGGTCGGCTGCAGGCGCTCAACGGGGAGCTCGAGGTGGAGTCGATCCCCGGGTGGGGGACGCGGGTGTCGGCGCGGATTCCGCTCGCGGCGTCGGCCGCCCGGCCCGACGAGGATCGGCTCTCGGCACTGAACCCGCGTGAGGTGGAGGTGCTCGGGCACCTCGCACTCGGCCGCCGCAACAAGGCGATCGCCGCGGCGCTCGGGGTGTCGGAGAGCACGGTGAAGTTCCACGTCACGGCGATCCTGCAGAAGCTCAAGGTGTCCAACCGTGGGGAGGCGGGCCTGCTCGCGGCGAGTGCAGGCATCGTCGCCGAATAACAGCGGGCCATGACAGCGGGCCGAAGGAACACGGTCGGGGCGGGCTGTACTTTCGTCTAGGTAGAACCATCCATTCGGATGGATGCATGTGTTCCCGACGCCGACAACACTGGGTTAAGGCACGTGCATGTCGCAGGTGTCAACGGTTTCTGTCATCGAGAGGATTGAGAAGCGGATATGTCGCAGACGGTCAAGGGAGTCATTTCGCGCAGCAAGAATGCGCCGACCGAACTGGTGGACGTGGTGGTTCCCGACCCGGGTGCGCACGATGTGATCGTCAAGATCGCGGCCTGCGGCGTCTGCCACACCGACCTCGCCTACAAGCAGGGCGGCATCAACGACGAGTACCCCTTCCTCCTCGGCCATGAGGCGGCCGGCGTCGTGGAGGCGATCGGTTCCGACGTCACCCACGTCGAGGTCGGCGACTTCGTCGTCCTCAACTGGCGAGCCGTCTGCGGCGAATGTCGGGCCTGCAAGCGTGGACGCCCGTGGTACTGCTTCAACACCCACAACGCCAGCAAGGCGATGACGCTGACCGACGGCACCGAACTCACCCCCGCCCTGGGCATCGGGGCCTTCATCGAGAAGACCCTCATCCACGAAGGTCAGTGCACCAAGGTCAACCCCGACACCGACCCGGCCGTTGCCGGGCTCCTCGGCTGCGGTGTGATGGCCGGCCTCGGCGCCGCGATGAACACCGGCAACGTCGGCCGCGGCGACTCGGTGGCCGTCATCGGCTGTGGTGGTGTCGGTGACGCGGCGATCGCCGGCGCACGACTTGCCGGTGCCACCACGATCATCGCCATCGACCGGGACGCCTCGAAGTTGGAGTGGGCCAAGGATCTCGGTGCCACTCACACGGTCAACGGCGCCGAGGTCGACGATGTCGTCACCGCCGTGCAGGACCTCACCGATGGCTTCGGCGTTGACGTGGTCGTCGACGCGGTGGGCCGCCCGGAGACCTGGAAGCAGGCGTTCTACCTGCGGGATCTGGCCGGAACCGTGGTCCTGGTCGGGGTGCCGACCCCGGAGATGACCCTGGAGATGCCGCTGGTCGACTTCTTCTCCCGCGGCGGCTCGCTGAAGTCGTCGTGGTACGGCGACTGCCTGCCCGAGCGTGACTTCCCGATGCTCATCGACCTCTACGAGCAGGGTCGGCTGCCGCTGGAGAAGTTCGTCACCGAACGGGTCGGACTCGGCGACGTCGAGGCCGCGTTCTCGGCGATGGAGGCCGGCAAGGTGCTGCGCTCGGTGGTCGAGGTCAAGCAGTGAGCGATCTGCGTATCGACAATGTCGTCACGTCGGGGACCTTCTCGCTCGACGGCGGAACCTGGGATGTCGACAACAACATCTGGCTCGTCGGCAACGACGACGAGGTCGTCATCATCGACGCCGCGCATTCGGCTGCGCCGATCCTGGCGGCGGTCGGCGACCGCACGGTCAAGGCGATCGTACTCACCCACGGCCACAACGACCACGTGACCGTGGCACCGGAACTGTCCAAGGAGACCGGCGCGCCGATCCTGCTGCATCCCGGTGACGACATGCTGTGGAACGACACCCATCCCGACGTCGAGCACGAGGACCTGTCCGACGGGCAGCAGATCGAGGTCGCGGGGACGACGTTGACGGTGATCAACACGCCCGGGCATTCGCCGGGGTCGTCGGTGATTTACGTCCCCGAGGCCGGTGTGCTGTTCAGCGGTGACACCCTGTTCCAGGGTGGACCCGGGGCGACGGGTCGGTCGTTCTCGAGCTTCCCGACGATCATCGAATCGATCCGCGACAAGATCTTCGTCCTCGATCCCGAAACCAAGGTCTACACCGGGCACGGAGACGGCACCACGATCGCGGAGGAGGCTCCGCACCTGGAGGAATGGATCAAGCGGGGGAGCTGACGGCGGTCGATCCGCTCCCCGTGAGGTGGCTCACAGTTACCTCACAGCTATTGGTTGATCCCGCAAGCATTGCAATAGTTAGGCAATGCTTACCTCACTTGATAAGGCTGCGCCCTGCGCGATCGGGATCTTCCGGATCGTCGTCGGCTTCCTGTTCTTCTGCCACGGCACGTCGACGCTGTTCGCCTGGCCGGTCGCGCCCTACGGCGGTTCCACCGCCGCGTTCGGGGCGTGGCCGTCCTGGTGGGCGGCGGCGATTCAACTCGTCGGCGGGTTGGCGATCATGCTGGGCGTCGGAACACGGATCGCCGCATTCATCGGTTCCGGGTCGATGGCCGTGGCCTACTTCTGGAAGCATCTCGGCGACGGGATGCTCCCGATTCAGAACGACGGCGACTCGGCGGCGCTGTTCTGCTGGTCGCTGCTGCTGCTCGTCTTCCTCGGTTCCGGTCGGTTGGCGCTGGAATCGGTGCTGTTCCGCAATGCCGGTGATCGAGTGCCGGGTTCGTCGGTGCAGCAGGTGCCGTCGGTCGCGAACTGACGATCTGCTCGCCCGTCCTCAGTCATGGCACCGAGTACCGACATTCGCTGACCTGGGATTTTCGGTCCGGTCTACTGTGCCGAATGACTGAGGACGGGCGAGGGGTGGTCGGGTCCGCCGTCTGTCATCGATTCCGGTTAATGGTGTGGCGAACTGCCGCGAGGTTGGTGTCAACCCCGAAAACCGAAGCGCGAGTTCAGTTCTGACGCCGCGGCGGTGACCTGGGCGGCGATGTCCGCGGCATGGTCGGGGTCGACACGGTACCGCGGCCCGGACACGCTCAACGCCGAGATCACCGCACCGGTCTGATCACGGATCGGCGCGGCGATCGCGACCAGGCCGACCTCGAGTTCCTCGTCGGCGATGGCCCACCCGCGCTCGCGGACCTGCGCCAGATCGGTCAGGAGTGCCTCGATGTCGGTGATCGTGTGATCGGTGTAGCGGGTGAGGCCGCCGGCGAACAGTTCGCGGATCTCGTTGTCGGACAGGGCACTCAGTAGCACCTTGCCCGACGACGTGGCATGCGCCGGCGAGGTCTGACCCACCCACGTCTGCAGGGCGACACTCGAGGTGCCCTGTGCCTCAACGATGTTGACCGCCTGATTGCCGCCGAGGACGGCGAGGTTGGTGGTCTCGCCGAACTCGCCGGCCAGCTTCTCGCAGATCTCCTGCCCCTGCTTGGACAGATCGAGTGAGGCGTTGGTCGAACTGGCCAGGCGTACCACGGTGAAACCGATGCGGTACTTGCGGCTACCGGGTTCGGGTTCGACGAAGCCGCGGGACTCCAGGGATCCCACGATGCGTGACACCGTCGACTTGTGGACCCCGAGTTCGGCGGCGAGTTCGGTGATGCCCGCCGACCCCATCGCACCGATGAGTTCCAGAACGGCCAGCGCACGGTCGACGGATTGGACGGCTCCGGACGGGGTGGCTCCGGACGGGGCGGGGGCGGCCTCGTCGCCGGTCCTGTTCTCCTGCGTGGCCATGATGGTGCCCACTGTAGACGACCGCGGCGGCACCCCCGGGAACGCGCCCGCGCCGTTGCGGGTGCGTGGTGGGTGGGCCAGCGTCATGGGGTCTCCGCGGACGTCACGGTCTCCGCCACGGCGACGACCTCGTCGTCGACGACGGTCACCACGTCCATCTCGCCGGTGGCGATCGACTCGGCCTGCCGGCGGACGTGCTCGTCGACCTGCTCGGTGAGTTGGGTCCGGGCCACGATCAGCGGGTCGCGCCGCAGGTCGAGGTAGAGCGACACACACATCCCGATCATCACGATGAGGAACGGCAACGCCGCGATGATCGCCATCTGTTTGATGCCGTTGAGGCCGTCGTCGCCGCTGATCGCCAGCAGCAGGGCGGCCACCGCGCCGGTCACCGTGCCCCAGAAGATGGTGACCGCGCGGGTCGGCTCGTGCGCCCCGCGTTCGCTCAGTGTCCCCATCACCAGAGACGCGGAGTCGGCGCCGGAGACGAAGAAGATCGCGACGAGGATCATCACCAACGCCGAGGCGATCCCGGTCCACGGCAGGTGCGACAGCACGTCGAAGAGGGTGTCCTCGCTGGCGGCGGTGGCGGCGTTGAATCCCAGGACGCCGGTCATCTGTTCACGGATGGCGGTGCCACCGAAGATCGCGAACCACACCAGAGAGACCGCCGTCGGCACCACCATCACGCCGACGACGAACTCGCGGATGGTGCGGCCCTTGGAGATCTTCGCCAGGAACATCCCGACGAACGGGGTCCATGACACCCACCACGCCCAGTAGAAGATCGTCCAGCTCGACAACCAGGCCGCACCGTCGGCGTCCACGGTGGCCGACGATCGTGCCGAGAACGCGGTGATGTCGTTGGCGTAGGCGCCCAGGGTGGTGGGCAGCACGTTGAGGATGAAGACGGTCGGGCCGACGACGAAGACGAAGACGGCCAGGATCACCGCGAGGACCATGTTCGTATTCGACAGCCACTGAATGCCTTTGGAGATGCCGGAGACGGCCGAGGCGACGAAGCAGGCGGTGAGGATGGCGATGATCGCCACCAGCAGCATCGTCGACGGCTCGTCGACCCAGCCGATCTTGCTCAGGCCCGAGCCGATCTGCAGGGCACCGAGTCCCAACGACGCGACGGTGCCGAACAGGGTCGCGAAGATCGCCAGGATGTCGATGAGTTTGCCGACCGGCCCGTTGGTGGAACCGCCGAGCAGCGGGGCGAACACCGCGCTCATCAGTTGGGTGCGGCCGAGGCGGTAGGTGCTGTAGGCGATGGCCAGGCCGACGACGGCGTACATCGCCCACGGGTGAAATCCCCAGTGGAACATCGTGGTCGCCATCGCCACGCCGATGTCGTTGACGTCGGTGTTGGGTGGCGCCTCGACGTAGTGGAACAGCGGTTCGTAGGCGCCGAAGAACATCAGGCCGATGCCCATTCCGGCGCTGAACATCATCGCGATCCAGCTGATGGTGCGGTACTCGGGTTTCTCGCCGTCCTTCCCGAGCGGGATGCGGCCGTACCTGCTGACGGCCAACCAGACCGCGAAGATCACGAAACCGGTTGCGGCGAGGACGAATAGCCACCCCAGGTTGGCGGTGATCCAGGCCAGCACGGTGGCGCCGACCGACGCCAGGTTGTCCGGTGCGAGCAGACCCCAGATGAGGAATCCGACGACGAGGGCGGCGGTGACACCGAAGACGGTCGGGTCCAGTTGTGGTCGGGTGATCGACCGGAATCGCCCGGTGATCGGTTGGTCGGTGCCGACGGGTTTCGTCATGGGTTGTCCTACTTCCGGATTCGATTCATCTGGGGATCGACGACCGGGTCGGCGGTGACGACGGCCTCGTAGGTGTGCTGTAGGTAGGCGACCCGGACGGTGGTGCCGTCGGCGGTGTCGGTGGGCAGCCACGCGTAGGCCAGGCATGCGCCGACGGTGGGTGACCAGCCCGCGCTGGTGACGTAGCCGCGGACGGTGCCGTCGACGCTGACCGGTTCCTTGCCGAGGACCACGGCGGCGGGGTCGGTGAACGCGATGGTACGCAGGGTAACCGACGATTGCCGTTCGGCGAGTGCTTCTTTGCCGATGAAGTCGTCCTTGGTCATCCGCACCGCGAAGCCCAGACCGGCGGCGTCGGGGGTGTGCTCGGTGGTCATGTCGGTGCCCGCCGACCGGTAACCCTTCTCGATGCGCAGCGCGTTGAACGCGATACGGCCGGCCGGGATGATCTGCTGGTCGGCGCCGGCGGTCATCAGCAGATCCCACAGGCCGCGTCCGTACTCGGCGTCGGTGTAGATCTCCCAACCCAATTCGCCGACGTAGGACACGCGCATCAGCGTCACCGGGATCGATCCGATGGTCGTGGCCACGCAGCGGAAGTACTTCAGTCCGTCATTGGTGAGGTCGGTGGGGGTGTGTGGTGCCAGGACGTCGCGGGCGAGTGGTCCCCACAGACCCAGACAGCAGGTGGCGCCGGTGATGTCGCGCAGGGTGACGGTGCCGTCGGCGGGGAGGTGCCGGCTGATCCAGTCGAAGTCGATGGGGCCGTTGGCGCCGATCTGGAACACGTCCTCGGCGAGGCGCGCGACGGTGAGATCCGAACGCACACCGCCATTCTCGTCGAGCATCAGGGTGTAGGTGGCCGATCCGACCGACTTCGCGAGGTTGTTGGTGGTCAGCCGCTGCAACAGTTCCAGCGCACCGGGCCCGGCGAGTTCGTAGCGCGTCAGCGGTGTCATGTCGTACAGGGCGACGTGACTGCGGGTGTGCAGTGCCTCGGCGACCGAGATCGGCGACCAGTGCCGCGCCGACCACGAATCCCGTTGCGGGATCGTCACTCCGTCGGCGACGAGCGCGTCCAGCACATGCCGGTTCGACTCGAACCAGGCCGGACGCTCCCACAGGCCGGCCTCCCAGAACTCGGCGCCGAGCGCGGCCTGGCGATCGTAGAACGGGCTGGTGCGGACCTGCCGGGGTGCCTTGCGCTGGTCGTGCGGGTGGATGACGTCGTAGACCTCGACGAAGGACTGGGAGCTGGTGGTGAGGATGAAATCGTCGGTGAGGGCGGCCGTTTCGAAGCGGTACAGGTCGAACTCGTGGGTGTCGACCGAGGGGGTGCCGTCGACCAGCGTCTCGGCCAGGGTGCGGGCGATGCCTGCGGAGTGGGTGACCCACACGGCTTCGGCGACCCAGAATCCGGACAGGTCGCGGTGCTCACCGACCACCGAGTGCCCGTCGGGTGTGAAGGAGAAGATGCCGTTGAAACCCTCGTCGACCTTGCCGGTGGCCAGTTCCGGGATGAGGCGGGTGGTCTGCTCCCACGCCTCGGCGAAGTCGTCGGGGGTGAACATCAGCTTCGACGGCATCTCGTCGAGGGAGATCGTCGAATCGTAGTCGAGGGCAGTCACATCCGACGGCATCGGACGATGACCGTAGTAGCCGATGCCGAGGCGGTCGCCGTGTTCGCGGTAGTAGAGGTCGTGATCCTGGTGACGCAGGATGGGCAGGGACGCCTCGGCGAGTGCGGAGTTGACGCCCGCACGGGATTCCAGCGGTGTGGTGTAGGCGTACTGGTGGGCCATCGGTACCAGCGGGATCGTCAAACCGACACGCCGCCCGAACTCCTTGCCCCAGAATCCGGTGCAGCACACCACGATGTCGGCGCCGACGACGCCGGTGGCGGTACGCACGCCCCGCACCTCGCCGTTCTCCTCGACGACGTCGATGACCTCCTGATGCCCGACGAAGCGGGCACCGCGGCTTGCGGCGCGGGTGGCCTGGGCCTCGACGGCGCGCATCGCCTTGGCCAGGCCGTCACGCGGGGTGAACAGGCCGCCGACGATCAGGTCGGGGTCGAGGAGCGGGTACTTCGCGGCGCACTGCTCGGGCGTGAGCAGTTCGTGGTCGACGCCGCGGGAGGCGGCCCAACCCGCCTTGCGGTGCAGGTCGCCCCACCGGACGTCGGTGGTGGCGACCTCGAGTCCGCCGACGTGGTTGAAACACCACCCGTCGGGGTGTTCGAGCGCGGAGAACTTCTCGCAGGTGTAGGAGGCGAGTTCGGTCATCGTCTTCGACGGGTTGGTGGCGAAGACGAGACCCGGTGCGTGCGAGGTCGATCCGCCGGTGGCGAAGAGGGGGCCGCGGTCGAGGACGGTGACGTCGGTCCAGCCGCGCGCGGTGAGTTCGTCGGCGAGGGAGGTACCGACGATGCCGGCGCCGACGATCACGACTTTCGGTGTGCTCATGGGAGGGCTTTCTGGTGGGGTGGGGTGGTCGTGTTGCGGTGGTCTCCGCCGCGTTGAGCTCCGTCGAAACGACTCGCCGCTCGCCCCAACCGCCGGTCGAGCCGGTGAGGAGCGCAAGCGACGAGCCGTGTCGAGACCCCCTTCCGCCGGTCGAGCCGGTGAGGAGCGCTAGCGACGAGCCGTGTCGAGACCCGGTGAGGTGAGGCTGGAACCCGCCACGCCCCATTCATGCCGTTCAACTGAACACCACCGTGCTGGTGCCGTTCATGAGGACCCGGTTCTCGCTGTGCCAGCGCACCGCCCGGGACAGCGCCAGGGCTTCGGCGTCGCTGCCGACGGTGGCGAGGCGCCGGGGATCGTGGGTGTGATCGATGCGGATCACCTCCTGCTCGATGATGGGTCCCTCGTCGAGGTCGGGCGTCACGTAATGCGCTGTGGCGCCGACGTATTTGACGCCGCGCTGATGTGCCTGGTGATACGGCTTGGCGCCCTTGAACCCTGGGAGGAAGGAGTGGTGGATGTTGATGGCGCGGCCACGCAGGGCGGTGCAGGTCTCGTCGGAGAGGATCTGCATGTAGCGGGCGAGTACCACCAGGTCGGCGTCGTGGGTGTCGGTGAGTTCCAGGAGCCGGGACTCGGCCTGCGCCTTGGTGTCCGGGGTGACCGGCACATGATGGAACGGAAGGCCGGCCGAGGTGGCCATCGGTTCGAGGTCGGTGTGATTGGAGACCACGGCGACGAGGTCACCGCCGAGGGTGCCGGCCCGCCACCGGAAGATGAGGTCGTTGAGGCAGTGACCGAGCTTGGAGACCATCACCAGGATACGTTGCGGTGACTGGTCGTTGATCTCGAACTCGGCGTCGATGCCGGCGGCGAGGTGATCGAAGGCGCGGGTCATGTCCGCCGCGCTGGACTCCCGGGCGGAGGCGAATTCCGTTCGGACGAACAGGGTGTGGGTGACCGGGTCGTCGTACTGCCGGTGATCGAGGACTTCGCACCCGTGACTGTAGAGGAACGACGAGACGGCGTGCATGATGCCGCTGCGCGACGGGCAACGCAGGGTGAGGGTGAAGGTGGTGGTCATGAGCGTGCGCTTTCCGGGCTGGTCACGTACTCCACCGACGCGTCGACGAGCCAGTGCGCGAGGTAGTCGGCGAACGACGAGCGGACGAACACCGCGAACTGCGGATCGGTCTCCTCGTCGCCGGTGCCGTTGCGGTGCAGAATGATTCCGGCCTGCGCGAGGAGCGTCTGCGCGGCCTCGTCCGGTCCGAAGGACTGCGGATGCAGATCGATGGCGCAGCCGTGGGCGAGGATGGTGGTGGCGAACGGGCCGCCCAGGAGGAGCCGGGTGCGCTGGCCGGTGGCGTCCATCAGGTACACGCCGGTGGCGTCGGTGAGCCTCGACGCGACCTCGGCGAGGTAGTCGTGGCCGGTGACGCCGGGACGACACAGCAACCATTCGTCCGGTCCGAGCCAGATCGCGCTCTCGTCGTCGGCGCGACGTACCTGGCATGCGGCGGGAAGGTCGAGCTGGGCGATCGCGGTGACGTCGGTGGTCCGCACGATGACCTGCGCGACCGGCGATTCCGCGAGGAGGATGGCCGGGGCAAGGGCGGAGAATCTGTCGCGCCACCGTGTGAGTGGCGAAACCGGTTGCAGGGGTGCAGAAGTGGCGTCAGCCATCGCGTCGGGCTCCTTCGGGATCGACGAAAACTGGTGAGGTGACCTCGACCTCGATCAGGCGGTCCCCGACGGGAACGTCGAGGCGGGTGCCGATCACGTCGCGACCTCCCTTGACGAGGGCGAGGGCGAACGGCCGGCCAAGCTCGGCGCTGAGGTAACCGGAGGTGACGTGGCCGAGCATGGGTACCGGCGGTGGCGGCAGGAGGCGGTCGGCGCAGTGCGCGATGATCTGCGATCCCTCGGGGAGCTTCGTCTGTCCGTCCACGGGGAGCAGTCCGATCAGGTGCTTGCGCAATGGGTCCTGATTGGACGGCCGGGAGAAGGAGCGTTTGCCGATGAAGTCGGGCTTCTTCTTCGACACCACCCACCCCATACCCAGATCGTGGGGAGTGACCGTGCCGTCGGTGTCCTGCCCGATGATCGGATAGCCCTTCTCCGCGCGCAGCACGTGCATGGTCTCGGTGCCGTACGGGGTGATGCCGTGCGGTTCGCCTGCGTCGATCAGGGCACGCCAGAGCACCTCGGCGTACTCGGCGGCGACGTTGACCTCGTAGGCGAGTTCACCGGAGAAGCTGACCCGGCCGATCCGTACCGGGACGCCCCGGTATGTGGTGTCGCGCCAGTCCATGAAGGCGAAGGCCTCGTTGGTGACGTCGAGGTCGTCGAAGACCGCGCCGACGACGTCGCGGGAACGTGGCCCGACGACGGGGAAGGTCGCGACATGATCGGTCAGCGAGGTGGTGAACACCTGCAGATGCGGCCATTCGGTCTGATGCCACTCCTCCATCCAGTCCAGGATGGCCGCGGCGTTGCCGGTCGTGGTGTAGACGGTGTAGCGGTCCTCGGCGATCCGCATCACGGTGCCGTCGTCCTTCACCATGCCGTCGGGTCCGCACATCACGCCGTAGCGGATCTTGCCGACCTTCAGGCTGCTCATCAGGTTGGTGTAGAGCATGTCGAGGAAGGCGGGTGCGTCGGGGCCGGCGACGTCGATGACGCCGAGGGTGGAACCGTCGAGGATGCCGACACCGGAACGGACGGCGGCACATTCACGCAGCACGGCGGTGTCCATGTCCTCGCCCCCGCGCGGATAGAAGCGGGGCCGCTTCCACGCTCCGACGTCCTCGAAGACCGCGCCGCGGTCCACATGCCACTCGTGCAGCGGCGTGCGCCGGATCGGATCGTAGAGGTCACCGCGGTCGCGGCCGGCCAGCGGGGCGAAGGACACCGGCGTGTAGGGCGGGCGGAACGTGGTGGTGCGGGCGTCGGAGACGTCGATGCCGAGGAGTTCGGCGACGATGCCGGAGGCCACGATGCCGGAGGTCTTCCCCTGATCGTGGGCGGTACCAATGGTGGTGTAGCGCTTGACATGTTCGACCGAGGCCATCCCGGCCCCGACGGCGCGTTCGACGTCGGCGACGGTGGCGTCGCGTTGCAGATCGACGAACGAGATCGTGGGGTCGGCCTCGGGGACACGCCAGTAGGTGGCCGTGGCCGCGGGGGTGCGGTCGACGGTACGGGGAACGACCCGCAACTCCGGAAGCGGAATCCGAAGCGAGCGTAGGGCGGCGAGGCCGGCGCGACGACCGTCGGTGAGGCACGACCCGATCGTGAGCAAACCGGCTGCAGCACCCGCGATCTCGACGCCGGGCACCGAGCCCGTCGGCAGGAAGGCGGCCGCGGCGTCGTCGAAGGCGATGGTTCCGCGCAGCTGACTCCACAGGTGAGCGGCCGGATTCCAGCCGCCGGAGACCAACACGGTGTCGCAGTCGAGGCGGGTGCCGTCGCGGAGTTCGACACCGCTGACATGGTCGGTACCCAGCGCGGAGGTCACGGCGTCGCCGGTGCGGATGGTGATGCCGAGGCGGGAAGCGGTGTCGTGCAGATCATCGGACACCTGGGCCCGGACGTCGACGATGGCGGCGATGGTGGCGCCCGCCTCGGCCAGTGCGAAGGCGTCCGCGTAGGCGGCGTCGCCCGCGGTGAACACGACGGCGCGGTGTCCGACCAGCACGCCGTGGCGGTGCAGATAGTCGGCGGCGGCGCCGGCGAGCATGACGCCGGGAAGATCGTTGTCGGCGAACACGATCGGACGTTCATGGGCACCGGCAGCGACGACGATGCGGCGGGCCCGGATGCGGTGGATGCGTTGGCGGGATATCTGCGGGGCGTCGTCGGCACGCTGCAGGTGGTCGGTGCGGCGCTCGACCGCGAGGATGAAACCGTCGTCGTAGGCGCCGAAGGCGGTGGTGCGCTGCAGGCGGGTGACGGTGGGTAGTGCATCGAGTTCGGCGAGAGCGTCGGCCACCCACGGTGCGGCGGGGGTCACGCCGCCGGCCTCGGGGCGTTCGTCGACGAGCATGACGCGTGCTCCGGCGCGGCCGGCCATGAGTGCCGCCATCAGACCGGCGGCACCCGCGCCGACGACGAGCACGTCCGGATGGTGGTGCAGGGAATCGTAACGGGCGGTGTCGATGTCGGCGGAGAGCTTGCCCCATCCGGGGACACCGTGCGCCACCAGTCCGGGGCACAGTTCGACGGTGGTGGCGGGCACCATCGGTTCGCTGTACGGGGCGTCGATGCCGACCTGTGCGGTGGCGTCCTCGGACCAGGAACCGGTGACGCCGCGGACGCGTCCGAGGTTGACGCTGCTGGTGATGGTGTGAATACCGTTGGCGAGCAACGCGGAGGCGAGGGTGTCGCCGGCGTATCCGGAGTAGGTGACGCCGTCGAAGACGAAGTCGATCGGCCGGGTGCGGTCGATGCGCCCGCCGGTGGGGGTGCGCATGCCGGTGAGTGAGCGGGTCATGAGTGGGCCTCGGGGCTGGTGGCTGATGCGGTGGGGCTGCTGGTGAAGGCGTAGGTCACGGTGTCGCGGGTGATGGTGAACCATTGGCGGCATCCGGCACTGTGGCACCAGCGTTCGGCGAGTGCACCTTTCGGGTTGGGGCGGTAGAAGAGGTAGGCACCCCAGTCGGTGTCGTCGAGGGACTCCGGCTGTGCCGGGTAGGCGATACCGGCGGCGGCACCGTAGTGGAATTCGGTCTCTTCACGCGGCCCGCAGTGGGGGCAGGGGATCATTTGCATGAGGTTCTCCGGGCTGGGATGGGCTGAGGGAGTTGGCTAGTGGGCGACCGCTGCGGCGCCGTGTTCGTCGATGAGTTCGCCGGTGGTGAACCGTTCGATGGTGAACGGGGCGTTGATCGGATGCGGCGTGCCGGTGGCGATGGTGTGGGCCAGGCACCAGCCGACCGCCGGTGTGGCCTTGAAACCTCCGGTGCCCCAGCCACAGTTGACGAACAGGTTGTCGTACGGGGTGGCGCCGAGGATGGGGGAGGCGTCGGGGGTGACGTCGACGATGCCGCCCCAGGTGCGGAGCAGTCGGGCGCGGGCGAAGATCGGGAAGAGTTCCACGGCCGCGGCCATCTGCCGTTCGATGATGTGGAAGGCGCCGCGCTGGCCGTAACCGTTGTAGGAGTCGACGCCTGCGCCCATCACCAGCTCACCCTTGTGGGCCTGGGACACGTAGACGTGCACCGCATTCGACATGACGACCGTCGGGTGGATGGGCTCGAGGAGTTCGGAGACAAGGGCCTGCAGCGGGTGACTTTGCAGGGGGAGGCCGAAGCCGAGTTGGTCGGTGAGGGTGGAGGTGTGGCCGGCGGCGCAGAGTGCGACGGTGCCCGCGCCGATGCGTCCGCGGGTGGTGTTGACGGCGGTGACGGTGCCGTCGGTGGTTTCGAAGCCGGTGACCTCGCAGTTCTGGATGATGTCGATGCCGGCGTCACTGGCGCTGCGGGCGAAACCCCAGGCGACCCAGTCGTGTTTGGCGATCCCGCCGCGGGGCTGGAAGGTGGCACCCATCACCGGGTAGCGGATGCTGTCGGCGGTGTTGACGATGGGGCAGACCTCGGCGACCTGTTTGGGATCGAGCCATTCGGCGTCGATTCCGTTGAGCCGGTTGGCCTCGACGCGACGGATGGAGTCGCGGACGTCCTGTTCGGTGTGGGCGAGGTTGAGTACGCCGCGCTGGCTGAACAGGATCGGGTAGCCGAGTTCGTTCTCGAGTCCCTCCCACAGTTTCAGGGAGTGCTCGTAGATCCCGGCGCTCTCGTCCCACAGGTAGTTGGACCGGATGAGGGTGGTGTTGCGGGCCATGTTGCCGCCGGCCAGCCAACCACGTTCCAGCACGGCGACATTGGTGATGCCGTGATTGCGGGCCAGGTAGTGGGCGGTGGCCAGGCCGTGTCCGCCGCCACCGACGATGACGACGTCGTAGCTGGGTCGGGGATCGGGGTTGCGCCAGAGGAAGTCGGGGTGCTCGGGGAGGTCGGCGCCGGGAGCGGAGCGAGCGGGCCGGGTGGGTGCGGCGCCGGGAGCGGAGCGAGCGGGCCGGATGGGTGCGGCGCCGGGAGCGGAGCGAGCGGGCCGGGTCTGCTGGGTCTGCTGGGTGTTCATGGTGTGGTCCTCAGTAGTCGATCACGACGGGGGAGATGGGTTCGGAGCAGCAGAGCAGGATCTTCCCCTGTTCGATTTCGCGTCGGCGGATGCCGCCCTGGTGGTTCATGACGACGTCGCCGGAGACCTTGGTGACCTTGCAGGAGCCGCAGAGGCCGACGCCGCAGGAGGAGGGAAGGGTGACGCCTGCGGCGGCCGCGGCGGCCAGGATGGTGCTTCCGGCGGTGACGGTGACGCGGCGGGCGCGTCGGGTGAAGTCGACGGTGACTCCGTCGGCGTCGTCGGCGCCGGGGGTGGGGAGGACGAAGCCGAAACTCTCCTCGTGGATGTGGGCGAGACTCGCCCCGGAGGCGACGAGTGCGGAGCGTACGCCGCTGCGGAATTGCCCAGGGCCGCAGAGGAAGACCTCGCGGGCGGCGAGGTCGGGGCACATCCGCAGGAGGGTGTCGGCGTCGAGTCGGCCGCGGTGCCCGGACCAGGCGGCGGTGGTGTCGTCGTTGGAGAGGCGGGTGAGGGCGAAGGCGACGTCGAGGCCGGGGTGGGCGATGGACAGTTCTTCGAGTTCGGCGCGGAACGGGATGTCGTCGAGGGTGCGGGCGCTGTGGATGAAGACGATGTCGGTTTCGTCGCCGGAGCGGTAGGGGTGATCGGTGGTGGGGTCGGTGGCGGCGCGCACCATCGACATGACGGGGGTGATGCCGCTGCCCGCGGAGATGAACAGGTAGCGTTGTGCGCCTTTGCCCATGTAGCTGAACCGGCCGACGGGGCCGCTGGCGGTCATGGTCATTCCGGGGGTCATGTTGTCGTGCAACCAGTTCGACACGTGCCCGCCGGCTTTGCGTTTGACGGAGATGGACAGGGTGTCGGGTCGGGTGGGGGGTGAGGAGATGCTGTAGCAGCGTTGGACGGTCCGGCCGTCGATGGTGACGGCGATGGTCAGGAATTGGCCGGGGTTGAACACGAAGGTGTGGGGTTCGACCGTGCGGAAGGTGAAGGTGGCCATGTCTCGGGTCAGGGGGACGCGGTCGATGCAGATCAGCAGGTGCTCACGCATCAGGCGCTCTCCGCGATGCCGGTAACCGGTTGGGGGAGTCCGAGATTGGTGCGCAGGGTGGTGATGTACCAGTTGATGAAGGCTTCGACCTGGAACTCCGACGGTCCGTAGGGGCCGGGTACGTAGGCGGGGTCGGCGATGCCCTGGTGGGCGAGGGCGACGAGGTCGGCGTCCTGCTGGTTGGTGATCTCCCAGACGCTGGTGAGGTGGTCGAGGTCGTAGTCGACGCCTTCGACGGCGTCAGCGTGGACCAGCCAGGTGGTGCGGACGAGGGTGTGGTCGGGTGCCACGGGGATCACCGAGAACAGCAGTGCGTGGTCGCTGGTGATGTGTAACCACATGTTGGGCTGCAGGTGCATCGAGAGTCGGCCGAGCCGGCGGTCCGGGAGATCGTCGGTGAGGGGGCGGGTGCAGGCGATGGTGCCGTCGAGGGTGAACGATTCGCCGGCGAGGTCCATCGCTTCGCGTTCGATGTGGAAACCGGTTGGGCGCGTGTCGAGTTGCTGGATTCTCGGGTAGGGAAGTCCGAGTCGGTCCCATGTCTGGATCATCTCGGCGGTGGCCTGGCGGTAGCGTTCGGTGACCGGTCCGAGGCGGTCGGGGACGGCGTCGGTGTCGCTGTATCCCCAGACGGGGAAGAAGACGTTGAGCAGTTCGGGGTGGCCGCCGCAGTGGTAGCACTCGCGGTTGTTCTCCATGGCGAGTTTCCAGTTGCCGTTCTCGATGAGGTCGGTCTGCTCGGCGACCTTGGCCTCGGCGATCCGGTGGGGGGCGAGGTAGGGCTCGACGATGGCTGCGACGTCGTCGATGTCGGTGGGCGGTTGCTCGGCGAGGCAGATGAAGACGAGGCCGGCGATGACGCGGACCGCCACGGATCGGAGGGAGAAGCAGGTCTTGTCGAACTCGGGGGCCTGGGCGTCGGCGAACATCAGCCGCCCGTCCATGCCGTAGGTCCACGAGTGGTAGGCGCAGACGATGGTTCCGGTGGAGCCGTTGGGGTCGGTGAGCAGGCGCGCACCGCGGTGGCGACAGACGTTGTGGTGGGCGCGGACCACGTCGTTGTCGTCCCGGGTCACGATCACCGAGCGGCGGCCGAAGTTGATGGTGACGTAGTCGCCGGGTTCGGCGATCTCTGCCTCGGCGGCGACGAAGATCCATTGTTTGGAGAAGATCTCGTCGATGTCGCGGTCGAAGAACTCCGGTGAGGTGTAGAACGCGGCGGGCAGACTCTCGTCGGCGACACGTCCGACGATCAGGTCACGGGTGTCGGGGTCGAGAGAGTCGGCGGGTGTTGCCCGGTCGGCGGAGCCGGCGATGAAGTGTGCGGTCATCGGCGTGGAAAGCCTCTCTTGGCCAGCGTATTTCGCATGTGGTGATGTGTGATGTGGCCACAACCGGATCGTCGGCGACCGGATGTGTGGAGTGACTCTCGAGCGGAGAATCTATGTTGCGTAGTGCGCAACGCTGCGCACGATATGCAACAAGTGTGGGGGTTGGGGCTTGCGATGTCAACCGCGGTGTGTCACCTTTTTGGTGGGAGCCGACGCAGCGACGACGGAGTTCCCGACGACAACGACACCTCGCATCAGGCGAGGTCATATGCCATCGAGTGCGCGGGAGCTGTCGCCACGCGCGCAGCCGACGGAGCAACCACCCACGTTGTTATCCGTCCCGTTCAGGTCCCCGACGAAGCAGGAGTTGCGTCGTCGGAGTTCCCTACCACCGCCATCCGCCCTGTTTGGAGATGTGACGTCCATGTGTGTCAGTGTTTTCGATCTGTACTCGGTGGGGATAGGACCGTCGAGTTCGCACACGGTGGGTCCGATGCGGGCGGCGGCGCGGTTTGTTGCCGAGGTCGCCGAGCGTGGCCTGCTCCTCGAGTTGGCCGATGTCGAGGTGGACCTGTTCGGGTCGTTGGCCGCGACCGGCGCGGGCCACGGGACGTTCACCGCGGTGCTTCTGGGGTTGGAGGGTCACCGACCCGAGTCGATCACCTCCGAGGTCAAGGATCACGCGCTGGCCCGCATCGCCGCGACGGGTCGCGTGCTGGTCGCGGGGTCGGTCGACCTGCCGTTCACCGTGGCGGACATCGGACTTCACGGTGACCGATGCCTGCCACGCCATCCCAACGCCATGGAGTTGCGGGCACTCGGTGCGGATGGCGATGTGTTGGCTCGGGAGGTGTTCTACTCGGTCGGGGGTGGATTCGTTCTCGCCGAGAGCGATTCGGACATCGGCGCCGGCGCCGGCGAACCGGAGTACGCGTACCGCAGTGCCGAGGAACTGTTGGACATCTGCACCCGGGAGCACCTGGCCATCAGCGAGGTGGTCTGGGCCAACGAGGCACGGGACCGTTCCGCCGACGATGTGTACGCGGGCCTCCTGGATATCGCTGCGGTGATGGACGACTGCGTCGAACGTGGAATGCGCACGCACGGAACGTTGCCCGGCGGACTTCGTGTGGCACGACGTGCGCGGCACTGGCACGATCGGCTCGTCGCCGACGATCCATGCAGATCGGCCGAGTTCGCCGAGGACTGGGTGAACCTGGTGGCGCTTGCCGTGAACGAGGAGAATGCGGCCGGTGGGCGGGTGGTCACCGCGCCGACGAACGGTGCGGCCGGGATCATTCCGGCGGTCCTGCACTATGCGCGCAACTACACGAAGGCCGGACGAGGCGATCGTGACGATGTGACCGTTCGATTTCTGCTGACGGCCGGGGCGATCGGTGGGCTGATCAAGGAGCGGGCCTCGATATCCGGAGCCGACGTGGGCTGTCAGGGGGAGGTCGGGTCGGCGGCCGCCATGGCCGCCGCCGGGCTCGCCGAAGTGCTCGGTGGCACGCCCGCCCAGGTGGAGAACGCGGCCGAGATCGCGATGGAACACAGCCTCGGCCTGACCTGCGATCCGATCGGTGGTTTGGTGCAGATCCCGTGCATCGAACGCAATGCGATCTCCGCCGGAAAGGCGATCAGTGCGGCGCGAATGGCGTTGCGCGGAAACGGCAGTCATCACGTCAGCCTGGACCAGGTGATCGCCACCATGCGCGCCACCGGTCACGACATGCATGCCAAGTACAAGGAAACCGCCACGGGCGGATTGGCCATCCACGTGCCGTTGAGTGTGGTCGAATGCTAGGTGCCGCACGTTCCGCACCGCCGATGAGGCAGCCGTCGAACATGCGACACCTGTTGGTGCCGTAAAGAGTTCACTGTGGAGTTGTCAAGGAACAGATGCGGTCCCGGCCAGAGCCGGGTGCGGGTTGGTTGGTCTGTTATCTATCTGTGGGCTTGATCGGGCGCTGGTAGTTCCCTTATCCAGCTGCTCGATGCGAGCCCCTATCTCGCCGGTCGATCCCTTGCCCCGCGGCCTACCCCGCCGGTCGTGTCCCCATCCGCCGGTCGAGCCGGACGGAGCGCTAGCCGCCGCGTTGAGCTCCGTCGAAACGAAGTCCGTGTCGAGACCTCTTTCGCCGACGCTGGAACCCGAATTATCATGCCGCACCCGGCAATCCATCCAACGTCATGGTCCTGCGGTGATAGGACCGCAACCATCGTCGTTGCGGGTCAACCGTTTCCGGTGGGATCAACCAGGGGTGGTGGTCGGCTCCCATGACGACGTCCCATCCGTTATGGTGGACGTCGTCATGACATGCCGTGCAGAGCAAAGCGCCGTTCTCCAAACAGGTTTCGCCGCCGTCGATCCAGTGGACGATGTGGTGCGCCTGGGTTCGTGAGGGCGGCGCTCCACACTTGATGCACCCTTTGTCGCGGTGCGCCAGGGCTCGTCGTTGGGCCCGGTTGAACAGTCGGATGGTGCGTCCGAGTGACAGTGGTACTTCGTCTGTGCTGACGATCATGACGCCGACGGTGGCGTCGCAGCAGAGTTTTCGGGCGGTGGCTTCGGTGACCGATCCCATGAACTGCAGCGACGCCAATGATGGTGTGCCGGTGGGGATGGTGAGGTTGACCAGTTCGGTGGGCATGCGTGGTCCGTCGTCGCTGTGTTCGCCTGCGGCAGCGCGGGCGGCGGTGTCGAGGATGATCTCCAAAGCGTCGGCTCGCATCTGACCTGCGGTGCGCGGATCGCGGGATCCGTCGGGTTGGGGTCGTGGCGCTGACAGTACTTCGATCGCGGTCCTCAGTTTCTCCCCGAGTACGGCATGGAGGTCGCCGGTGACGGTGAGGCGTCCGTCATCGGAATCGTGGAAGTCCAGGGTGTTGATGGAACGGTCCTCAGCGGCGGGTAGACCGTCGGTGTCGTCGGCCTGCTGATTTCCTCGGCTTTTTGCGTAGTCACGGATTTCGGCGGGGGTGAATCCGGCGGTGGCGTGGCCGAGGAGGGCGATGCTGTGTGCGTCGCGTTCTTCAGCGGCGACAGGCTCGCCGGAACGTTTCTCGATGTGCGTCACTCCTCGGACAATGGCGTCGGCGTGTTCGGCGGACAGTGTGCCCAGTGAGGTGTGGCGGTGCACTCGCTCGATGTCGGCGGTGGTGCCCAGACGGATCATGCGAGATGCGGACGCGGGCGCGACACCAAACTCGTGCAGGAGCTCTTGCAGTTTGCGGCCTTCGTTCTCTGCGACCTTGAGGTGATCACAGAGTCCGACAAGGATGCTGGCGTGGTGATCGACGAGGTTGCGGATGAGCAGGATGGCGTGCAGTGCGCTCTTTGCGTCGTCGCGGGTGAGGCTGCTGTTGGTGTAGTCGAGTTCGGATAAGAAGTCGATGGTGGTGTCAAGTTCCCCCGATGTCATGTCCACCACAGTACGCCCGGTTGGCGGTCGGCGCAAGGGCAGATTTCGTGAATCCTGTTGCTGTGCATAACGTTTCGCCTGTGGATAACTTGTTCGTGGCGGAATCTTCTTGTCGGTGGGGTGTGGTATGCGCTGCGGTTCTGTCGGGAGATGTTGTGGTGGTGGGTGTTCCAGCGTCGTGTTGCGTGGTCTCGACACGACCCTCCGCTGGCGCTCCGGGTCGGCTCGACCGGCGGGGGATGGGTCGGCTCGACCGGCGGGAAGAGGTCGACGCGAGCGAAATCGAAGTTATGTCAACGGAATCCAAAGCGCTGTCAATGAGGTGCAGAGCGCTGTCAGTGAGGTGGCGGGCGCTGTCAACGGTGCGGCGAGCGCTGTCAACGTAGAACAGGGCGCTGTCAGTGAGGTGGCGGGCGCTGTCAACGGTGCCGAGAGCGCTGTCAACCGGGCGGTGAGGTGGTGGCGCTGTTTGCGCTGAGAAGGGACTCGTTGGGGATAGCCTGTGACAATGAGCGGAAGGACTGTCCTGTCGCGGCTGGCGCCGCCTGCGTTTGCCGGGTATCGGCGACAGTGGCTCCGCGCCGACATCCTGGCGGGGATCACCCTCGCGGCGATCGCCATTCCGGAGTGCATGGGCTACAGCTCGATTGCGCAGGTACCGGTGGTGGCGGGGCTCTATACGATCATCCTGCCGGCGGTCGTGTTCGCCTTCGTCGGATCGTCGCGGCTCCTGGTGGTCGGTGCGGACTCGGCGACCGCCGCCCTGCTGGCGTCCGGTATCGCGGGAATCGGTGTGGTGGGCCTCGTGCCGAACTCGACGGCGTGGCTGCAGTGGGCGTGTCTGATCGCCATCGTGACCGGGGCCCTGCTCGCCATCGCGCGGTTGCTGAGGCTCGGCTTCCTCGGCGACTTCCTGTCGACCGCGGTGCTCATCGGATTCCTCGCCGGAACCGGGATCACGGTCATGACCGGTCAGATCCCCGGGATGCTGGGATTCGAGGGGTACGGCGACCGAATCTGGCAGCGCTGGTGGAACATTGTTCGCCATCTCGGTGACATCAACTGGGGTGCTGCGGCATTCGCGGGCATCACCCTCGCGCTCCTCATCGGTGGTGTGCGACTCGTGCCGCGCTTTCCGGTGGCGGTTGTGGTCGTCATCTGTTCCATCGTGGCGGTGGCCGTGTTCGGGTGGTCGGAACACATCCCGGTGATGGGCACGGTGCATGCGGGATTGCCGAGCTTCGGGTGGCCCCACGGGATGGGGCTGGGCGACGTGGTCACGGCGACGACGGTGGCCCTGGGGTGCGCGCTCGTCGTCCTCACCCAAAGCGCGGCCACCGCGCGAAGTTTCGCGCAACGTCACGGTCAGAACGCCGACATCAACCGGGACATCCTCGGGCTCTCGGGTGCCAATCTGATCGCGGGATTCAGTGGGACGTTCGTCGTCAACGGAAGTCCCACCAAGACCCAACTGCTCGACGAGCAGCATGGCCGCACCCAGGTGGCGAACCTGACCATGGCCGCCATCACCTTGGCTGTGGTGGTGTTCTTCGACGGTGCACTCGCCGACCTACCGCACGCCGTGCTGTCGGCGATCGTGTTTCTCATCGCGCTCCGGTTGATCGACGTGCACCGGTTCCGACGGGTCTGGCATGTCCGCCGTATCGAGTTCGGCATCGCGATCCTGACCGCGGTGATCGTTATCGTCTTCGGTGTTCAGGTCGGTATCGTGGCGGCCATGGCGGTGTCGCTGCTCGAACTCGTTCGACGTCAGTACAGTCCGCAGCGTTTCGTCATCGGGGTCGGGGCGCGCGGCAGCCGACGCTACGAGACCGCCGAACCCGGCCGCCAGTCGCTGCCCGGCCTCATCGTCTTCCGGTACGACGCGGACCTGTTCTACGCCAACGCCGGACGATTCGCCGACGACGTGATGGCACTGGTGAAAGGCGCGCCGGAACCCGTTCGGTGGCTGGTGCTCGACACGACGGTGATGACCGACGTCGACTACTCGGCATCCACCGTCCTGGAGGACCTGATCCGGTACATCCACTCCGACGGGGCACATTTCGTCCTCGCCGGCGTCGATCCCGAGTTGCAGGAGACGCTGCAGGCGGAGGGCATCCTCGCCGTCCTCAACCCCGACCACGTCTTCTCGACTGTCGGGGCGGCGTTGCGCGCCTACGTGGCCAAGTTCCCGGACGCCGCACCACCCGACGGTGTACTGCCGCACCTGGACAGTGATCACCCCGAGGAACCGGCGTGAGGTTCGCCGATGTGGTGGCCACCTCGGCGACGGTGGGCGCGACCCGATCACGCAACGCCAAGTCCGCCGCATTGCGAGAGTTGTTGTCGGCGGCGGGACCCGAGGTCCCGCTGGTGGTCGCATGGCTGTCGGGCGACATACCCCAGGGACGTCTGGGGATCGGTTGGCGGACCCTGCGCGATCTGCAGGTGCCGCCGGTGGCGGCGTCGATCCTGACGGTCGAGGAAGTCGACGCCGCCCTCACCCGATTGGCCGCGACCACCGGCACCGGATCGGTGGCCGCACGCGCGGAACTGCTGCGCGGACTGTTCGGTCGCGCCACCGACGACGAGCAGGGATTTCTCTTCCGGCTACTGACTGGCGAACTGCGCCAGGGTGCGTTGACCGGCGTGATGGTCGAGGCGATCATCGCGGTGTCCGGTCAGCCGGCGGCACTGGTCCGACGCGCCCACATGCTCACCGGATCACTCCCCGACACGGCCACGCTGGCCATCGACGGCGGTGCGCAGGCGCTCGGCGACGTCGGCCTGCAGGTCGGCCGTGCGGTGTCGCCGATGCTGGCAACCCCCGCAGACAGCCTGGATGCCGCACTGGCCGACCTCGGGCCGGATCTCGTCGTCGACCACAAGCTGGACGGGGCGCGCATCCAGGTTCACCGGGACGGCGACGACGTCGCGGTGTTCACCCGCACCCTCAACGACGTGACGTCACGAGTGCCGGATCTCGTTGCGGTGGTGCGTGAACTGCCCCTGACCACAGTCATCCTCGACGGAGAGACACTGACCCTGCACGACGACGGTCGGCCGCGACCGTTCCAGGAGACAATGAGCCGATTCGGATCGATGGTCCACACCGATCCGGACGTCGCCGACGAACCCCGACTGCTGCGTCCGTTCTTCTTCGATTGCCTGCACCTCGACGGCGATGACCTGATCGACGAGCCACTCGCCCATCGACTCGACGCCCTGGATTCGGTTGCGGCCCAGCTCCGTATCACCTCACAGCGACGTCCGACGCCGGACGAGGCCAAGGCGGTCCTGGACGCGGCACTGGCGGCGGGCCACGAGGGGGTGATGGTGAAATCGCTGACCGGACCGTACGCCGCCGGCCGACGCGGAAAGTCCTGGCAGAAGGTCAAACCCGTACACACGATGGACCTCGTCGTACTCGGCGCCGAATGGGGATCGGGGCGACGCGCCGGGTACCTGTCCAATCTGCATCTGGGAGCCCGTGATCCGGACGGTGGCGACCCGGTGATGGTCGGCAAGACCTTCAAGGGACTCACCGACGCGTTGCTGCGGTGGCAGACCGAGGAGTTCCCCAGACATGAGGCGCACCGGGATTCGCGCACCGTGTACCTGCGGCCGGAGATCGTCGTGGAAATCGAACTCGATGGGGTACAACGCAGTTCGCGATACCCGGGCGGTGTGGCGTTGCGGTTCGCACGCGTTCTGCGCTATCGGCCGGACAAGACGGCGGCCGAGGCCGACGACATCGATACGGTGCGCGGACTGCTGCGGTAGGGAAAACATCAACCATTGGTCAGGCTTTCGTGCGTACGCACCCGTCGTTGAATGCCGACCACCTCCCGGACCCCCTCGGCGAGCATGCTGCGATCGAGAGGGCTCAGATCGCTCATCACGATGACGTCGGTGGGGGAGTGGCCGGCACGGATCTGCTCGATCTGATGGCGCAGGCGCAGACGCTGGGTGAGGGCGAAGACGTCGTGCAGGATGGTGGCGTCGGCGGCGCTGAGGGTGCCCACGTCCACGGCACTGTGCAGCCGGGCCGGAGTGGGGGCGCAGGTGATTCCGGCGGTGAGGCCGGCCCACCGGGCCAGATTCACGATGGGTGTCACGACGTGCTTTTTGAGATCGACGGTGCCGCCTCGCCGCGACAGGATGTCACGCAGACCGCGGATGCGGGGCCGTCGGGACAACGCGTCGAGGAGTTGTAGGCGCAGCGCTTCGGGATGCTCCGCGCGCATGGCTGCATAGACGGCCGGTGCGGTGTGCAGTGACGCCGGCCCGATGATGACCCGACCGTCGATGAGCAGCGACGACATGATCAGTCCGTGATCGTCGAGAGGTGTGTCGAGCCACTGCCGCGCCGCGCGCCGCCAGTCGTCGGCCGAGCGCGAGAATCGGGTCGTGTAGGCAAGGGCGCCGTTGCTGTCGCCCGGAAGGCCGCAGGCGTCGAGAATGGCGTGGGTGTCCCGTGCCAGTGCACGGTAGGTGTCGGCGTCACCGTCGTTGTCGACCGACCAGCTCAGCGCCGAGTCCACGTCGGAGGAGGGCATCGCCTCACGACGTGCGACGCTGCCCAGCGAGATCCATGAGAAATCGCCGCCGGTGAGGTGGGCGCCGGGAACCTTCTGCGCGGCGAGCTCCACCGCGCGTCGTGCGGTCGTGTCCACCACCAGAGACAGGACACCGCAGGTGGATTCGGCGTCCAGGCCGGAACCGAACAGCTCGTCGGCCAGACGCGGCAGAGCCGCGGTGGCGGTGCGCAGGGCGGAGATGTCGGTGGCCTCGGCGATGGCCCGTTGCGCCGAGCCGCCCCGACTCGCGGCCACCAGCAGATCGGTCTCGGTGAGGACGCCGATGGCACGGCCGCGGGTGGAGAGTACCGGCATGTGGCGGACACCGGCCTCCAGCATCTCCAGCCAGGTGGTCAACGCATACCGATCGGCGTCGACGGCGCGGGCCGGTACCGTCATCACCGCGGACACCGGCACGTCGCCACCCAACCCGGCACCCACAACCCGGTGCGCCACATCGCTTTCGGTGACGATACCGAGGGAACCATCAATCATGTGGATCAGCACACACGACTGTCCGGCGTCCGACATCGCCCGCACCGCATCCGCCACCGCGGTGTCCGCATCGACGACAACCGGGGGCGCCACGACGAGTTCGCCCACTCGGGTGGCGGCCGACCACACCGGTTTGCGCGGTGGACGACCGGTGACCGAGTGACCGGAGATGGTCTGCCACGCGGATTCGGCGACGAACGCCACTCCGGCCCGCTTCTCGAAGATGTCGCGCACCTGATCGGCGGGCAGCCGGATCAGCGTCGCGGGGCCGGCGGCGCGGGCGATGAACCGGACCCCGGGACCGATGATCAGCGGGATGTACCCGAACAGGTCACCGGCGCCGACGGTCTCGAACGATCCGACCGGATCACCTTCCGGCGCAGACAGATCCACCCGGCCGGTCACCACCATCCACATCGCGTCGGCGGCGTGGTCGCCGTACTCCGCGACGACCTCACCGGCCGCCACCGCCACCACCCGTGCGTGCGCGGCGATCCGCGCCACCTCGGATTCGGTCAATTCCTGAAACGGCGACCGATCGGCCAGGAACGCCGCGATGTCGACGTCGCCGGCATCGGCCATCACCTCACGTCCCGGAGGCGATCAGGTCGGCACACTTCTCCGCCATGGTCATGACGGTGATATTCGGGTTGACCACCGGCAGCTTCGGCATCGCGGAGGCGTCCACGACCCGCAGTCCCCGAACACCTTTGACCTTCAGCGTCGGATCGAGGACGGCGAGCGGGTCGTCGACGGCACCCATCCGGGCGGTTCCGGCAGGGTGGTAGACGGTGTTGTGGGTCTTGTGAATGTAGTCGATGAGGTCGTCGTCGGTGACGGCGTCGGGACCGGGGGCGAGTTCACGGGCCACCCAGTCCTTCAGGGGTTGCTGGTCGGCGATGCGGCGCGCGAGTTTCACCCCGGCGAGCATCACCTGCTCGTCGTGACCGTCCGGATCGGTGAAGTAGCGTGGGTCGACCCTGGGCCGGTCCCGGAAGTCGCGTGACCGCAACCGCACCGTCCCGCGGGAAAGTCCCTGTGTCACATTGGGGGTCAGACAGAAGCCGTTCTCGGTGGTCGGGTAGCCCCACCGAAGTGTGTTCATGTCGAACGGGACACTGCCGTAGTGCATCATCAGGTCCGAATGATCCAGTCCGTCGACGGTGGTGGCGAACAGGCCGATTTCCCACCATTGGGTGGAGTCGGTGACCATCGGTCGGTTCGCCTCCCAGAACACCAGGCCTTCGACATGATCGTCGAGATTCTCACCGACCCCCGGTGAGTCCACCCGGACCGCCACTCCCATCTCCCGTAGATGGTCGGCCGGTCCGATGCCGCTGAGCATCAACAGCTTCGGGGTGTCGATGGCGCCGGCGGTGACGATCACCTCGCGGGCGGCGGTGACCTCGTCGTAGCCGGTCAGATCCGGCCGCAGGAATCGGACGCCGGTGGCGCGTAACTCGTCGTCGATGAGGATCTCCGAGATCCAGCTGTCGGTGAGGACGGTCAGGTTCTCGCGTCGGCCGAGAATCGGATGCAGGTAGGCGTGCGACGATGACATACGTTCGCCGGCCTCGTTGGCATTGATCTGCAACCATCCGGCGCCGTTGAGATGCCAGTCGCCACGGTTGAATGCGACGGTCGGCAAGCCCACGGCGGCAGCCGCGTCGAGAACCGCCTGCCCGCACGGATCGGCCGGTGGCACATCGCGCAACCGGACCGGTCCGGCGTGGCCGTGGGGATACCCCTGGTAGTCGCCGTCGGCAACATTGTTCTCCACCCGCGACACGAAGGGCAGCACACCCTCGGGTCCCCAGCCGGTGGCTCCCATCGCCTCCCAATCCCGAAGTCCTTGGGCCAGTGGCCAGAACGCGATGCACGAGTTGTGCGATGAACAGCCGCCGAGGACCTTGGCGCGGGCGTGCCGCAAGAGACTGTTGCCGCTGGCCTGCGGTTCCACCGGGTAGTCCCAGTCATATCCGGAGTCCAGCAGGTGCATCCACTCCTTGAGCACCAGGATGTTCGGGTCGTCCACGTCGGACGGTCCGGCCTCGATGAGACACACCGTGGTGTCCGGGTTCTCCGACAGTCGCGCTGCCAGAACACAACCGGCGGTGCCGCCGCCGGCGATCACATAGTCGAACGTTGGCATGGCGGTGGGTCACGCTTTCTCGGTCGAAGTGGGGTCGGTGGTCGGAGGCGTGTCGGTGGCCGGGGTATCGGGGACCAGGGTGTCGGGGAGCGGGGGATCGCCCGGTGTGCTCGAATGCGATTGCAGCACACCCACACTGCGGTGTCCGATGGTCAGGTACCACAGGAAGCCGGCGCCGAAGATGATGCCGATGTAGACGAAGGCACCCCAGGTGTTGTACCAGGGTGTGCCGTACACCTCCGACCGCGGCCAGGCCAGGTTGATCGCCATGCCGATCCCCCAGACGACGGCGACGATGTTGACGAGCATGCCCCAGCGGCCCATGGTGAAGTAGCCGCCCTCGGCGAGGTCGGCCGGCGGCCACTCACCGCGGAATCGCTTGAGCAGCAACGGTCCGGTCACCAGCAGGTAGGCCAGGTAGATCATGATGATCGCGATCGAGGTGAGCACCGTGAAGATCTGTGCCTGACCGATGTTGATCACCAGGATCGCGATCGCGACGATGCCGATGACGATGGCCGGCACCACCGGCGTCTGTCGTTTGGGGTTGACGGTGGCCAGGCGCTCACCGAAGGGTAGTGCGTTGTCGCGGGCCATCGCGAACATCAGCCGGATGGCGGCGGTGTGTACGGCCAGTGAGCAGACGATGACCGCGACGACGATGGCGCACAGGAACACCTTGCCCGCCGGGCCCCACATGACCTGCTCGACGATGTACTGCAGACCGCCCTCGGGTTCACCGAGTTTCGCATCGTCGAGGTCGGGGGCGCTCATGATGGCGAACACCAGGATGGCGCCGCCGATGACGAAGGAGGCGAGAATGGCCCGCAGGATCGCCTTGGGTGCGGTGCGGCGGGGTTCGACGGTCTCCTCGCCGAGCGAGCTGGCGGTGTCGAAGCCGTACATCACATAGCCCGACGCGAGGGACGCGACCAGGAATGCGCCGAGATAGCCGCCACTCTCACCGGCCCCGTATCCGTTGGTGGAGAAGAAGACCTGTGGTCCGCGGGTGATGTTGAAGGCGAGGATGATCGCGATGAGGACCGCGGCGATCAACTCGACGAACACGCCGACGCTGTTGATCAACGACATCAACCGCACGCTCCACGCGTTGATGGCGGTGGTGATGCCGATCATGATGGCGCCGAGGATGACGGCGTTCACCGCGTAGTCGGTGGGATCGTCTCCGCTGCCGTAGATCTGGAAGCCGCTCCACAGTCGCGGCAGGTTGAGTTGCAGGGCCAGGACGACGGCGGCGAGGGTGACGACCGACGCGGTGAACATCAGCCATCCCGAACTCCAGCCGACTCCTTGGCTGCCGAGACGTTTGGCCCAGTTGTAGACCGAGCCGGCGACCGGGTACTTGGCCGCAAGTTCCATGAAACACAAAGCGACACATAACTGTCCGACGAAGACCATCGGCCACGACCATAGGTAGGCGGGGCCGGCGGTGCCGAAACCGAAGTAGAACAGCTGGAAGGTGCCGGTCAGGATGGAGATGTAGCTGACGCCGGCGGCGAAGCTGGCGAACTTGCCGATGCTGCGGTCGAGGGATTCCTTGTAGCCGAAGTCCTCGAGGCCGCTGGAACCGGGGGTGGTTGGGGAGGTGCTCATTGGACGCCGTCCTCGGTCGAAGTGAACCACCGCGACGGCGCCGGCGCGGTGTTGTGCCAGATGTGTTTGGTTTCTTGATATTCCGCGAGCCCGGTGGGTCCGAGTTCACGTCCGTTGCCGGATTTGCCGAAGCCGCCCCATTCTGCGGCGGGGGTGTAGTAGCCGAAGTCGTTGAGCCACACCGTGCCATGGCGCAGACCCCGCACCATGCGTTCGCCGAGCGCTGCATCGGAGGTGCGCACCCCGGCTGCCAGGCCGTAGTCGGTGTCGTTGCCGAGTGCCAGGGCCTGCTCCTCGGTGTCGAATCGCTCGACGGTGAGGATCGGTCCGAAGGTCTCGTTGCGGACGATGCGCATCGTCCGGTTGCAGTGATCGAAGATGGTGGGCGCGAAGTAGTATCCGGCCGGGTCGAGCCCGTCGCGGTCGGGTCGCCCGCCGCCGGTACGGAGCACGGCACCTTCGGCTTTCGCGGATTCGACGAACTCTTCCATCTTGGCCAGCTGTGCGGCCGACACGAGCGGGCCGGTCTTGCTGGCCGGGTCGAGACCGTCACCTATGACGATCTGCTCGGCGCCGGCGACGAGTGCGTCGACGAAGTCGTCGGCGATCGAGGCGTGGACGATGAGTCGGGTGCCCGACGAGCACACCTGGCCAGAGTGCAGGAACACCCCGGTCAGCACCTGATCGACGGAGGATTCCCAGTCGGCGTCGGGGAAGACGATATGCGGATTCTTGCCGCCGAGTTCGACGGCCACCTTGGTGACGTGGCGGGCGGCGACCTCGGAGATGATGCGGCCGGTGGCCAGTCCACCGGTGAAGGAGATGAAGTCGACGTCGTCGGTGTCGGTGAGGGCGTCGCCGAGCGTGGAGCCCGCGCCCTGAACGAGGTTGAGCACCCCGGGTGGGACCCCGGCGCGCGAACACAGTTCCACGAAGGCGATGGTGCTCAGCGGGGTCACCTCACTGGGTTTGGCAACCATGGTGGCACCGGCGGCCAGCGCGGGTGCGATCTTCCAGGAGATCTGCAGCAGTGGGTAATTCCAGGGTGCGATCATCACGCAGACGCCGATGGGTTCGCGCACGACGCGGCTGATGACGCCGGGGACGCCGACATCGACGACGCGGTCGGATTCGGTTTCGATGAGTGCGGCGTAGTAGCGGAGCACGGACTCGACGTCGTCCATGTCGATCTCGCTCTCCACCAGCGTCTTCCCGGTGTCGAGGGTTTCGATGCGGGCCATCTCGGCCTTGTTGATTACGAGCAGGTCGGCAATGCGACGCAACAGGGCCGCTCGTTCGGTGACCGGTGTGTTCGGCCACGCCCCGTCGTCGAAAGTGGCTCGGGCGGAAGCGATCGCGGCGGTGGCGTCGGCGGGGGTCGCCTCGTCGACACGGGTGAACACCGATCCGGTGGCCGGATTGATGACGTCGCGGGTGCCGGCGTCGGCGGCGTGTCGCCATCGGCCGGCGATGTGGAGGTGGGCGTCGGGCAGCAGCGGTGAGTCGAAGGCGGTGGGAAGGGGCGTCGAGCCGAATGCGGTCACAGGGCACCTGATCTCTGCGCCGGCGGTGGGCCCGGCGCGGAACGGGACTGGGGATGGGGATAACTGGCGATGGAGAGAGATGACGCGACGCTGCGTCGTGCTGTCGTGCGGGATGCGGGGCTGCCCCCGATGGGCTGTTGCGTATTGTGCAACCAGCTGCATCTATTGCAACAAGTGTGCGGAATGGGCGGTGACCTGTCAAGCGTGGGGCCGTGATCGGCGGGACGTGGGGTGGCGTACCGGCCCGACCTCGCCGGGTCTCGACTCGGTCCTCCGTTTCGACGGAGATCGACGCGGCAGCCAGCGTTCCGGGCCGACTCGACCAGTGGGAACACCTGCGCGCCGGGCACGCCTCAGCCCAGCGGCAACTGGGCGACGATGTCGCCGGGCGCGGTGGAGCCGCCGGGTGGGGACACGGTGAAGGCCAGCGAGGTGGCGTCGCCGAGGTGTGGGATCACGGCGGTGGTCGACGGCGCGACGTCGGCCTGCGTCATGGTGCCCGCCGACGTGGCACCGTCCGGACTCAACAGCCACATCTGGTACACCGTACCCGGCTGGGGCGGTGGAACATCGTTCATCACGAGAACTCCGGCGTCTGCGGATTCGGAGAACGTGAGTGTTGCCCGTCCCCCGGCGACCGCTCCCGAGGAGGTGCGGACGTCCTCGGAGGTGAAGACCTTTTCGGCCGTGGGTGTTTGCGGGGTGGTATCCGAGGACAGGCCCGAGCCGATCGCCCATCCGAGCCCACCGACCGCGACGGCCACCGCAGCGGCGGCGGCCGCATATGCCCAGCGGCGCCGGGTCAGTGGGTACACCCGCGCCTCGGACGCCGGCACGTCCGCGGTGTCCTCGGCCGCGACCGGTTCGGCAGGGCGACGCACGACGGTCATCTCGGCCCGCGTCGCGGCCAGGATCTGCTCGCGCAACGCCGCGGGCGGGGCGGTCTCGGTGACCGAACTGACCGAGGCCATCGCCTCCCTGGTGTCGCGGACACGACGGTCGAATTCGGCGCGGGTGGCGGCATCGGCGCGCGCGCGGCGTCGATGTACCGAGTCGACCTCGGCGGGCGAAAGCGCGTCGAGGCCGAGTAGCGGCGCCAGATCGAGGAGTTCGTCGTCAGACATCGTTGTCCCCCAAGCAGTTGCGGAGACGCGTCAAGCCGTCGCGGATACGACTCTTGATGGTCGGCAGGGCCACAGAAAGAAGCTCCGCCACCTCGCGGTAGGTCAGACCGTTGTAATAGGCCAGGGCCACGGATTCCCGCTGGCGGTCGGTTAGGCCGTCCAGGCAACCCTGCACGCGTTCACGCGCCTCCCGGCCTTCGACCTCGTCGCTGACGACGTCGAAGGACCGCACGAAGTCCGCCGCGGAGTAGTCGGTGTCGCGTCGGGTGGCGGCGGTCTCCGACCGGACCCGGTCGACCGCCCGCCGATGGGCCAGGGTGATCAGCCAGCTCAATGCCGACCCGGCGGCGGGATCGAAGGTGTGCGCGGAACGCCACACCTGCAGATAGACCTCCTGCGTGGTCTCCTCGCTGTATCCCGCATCCCGGAGCACCCGCCGCACCATGCCGTAGACCCGCCGCGCGGTGAGGTCGTAGAACTCGGCGAAGGCGGCGGTGTCACCGTCGGCGATGCGCGCCAGCAGATCCGACAGCACGGCCACACCGTCGGTGTCGCGGGCGGTCACATCCGTGCCCCGGGGCCGTTGACTCCGGTGCAGCGCGCGCCGGTGCCGTTCGCGTCTGTGCTCATCGAGGCTCACCCTAGTGGGTGTCCGTCGCCGCCTCAACGAATCCGGTCCGCTCGGCGCCCACAGTCCGGGCGCGGTGGCCGGTACCCCGAAGATCATGGCCGTGGCCGGGTCGCCGTGGTGGATGCGTCGCCCCGCGATCTCGGTGGGCGGGGAAGGAAGTACGACGTGCGGGCTTGATACTCGGGATAGCCGGGCCGGCGGCTCATCGACTTCTCCAGGAGCCGGGCGCCGGTCGCGTACACCAGGAAGTAGGTCATCACCACCGGTGACAACACGGTGAGCACACCCGGGCATCCGATCACCGTCGCTCCGGTGGTCATGGCACCCGAACTCGCGGCGACCAGCCAGATGCCCCACCACACCGATGCGTCGCCGAAGTAGTTGGGGTGACGGGTCCACGCCCACAGACCGCGATCCATGATCGCGCCCTTGTTGGCGGGATCGGCCTTGAAGGCCCGCAGCTGGGCGTCGCCGACCGCCTCGAAGCCCAGTCCGACGAGGAAGACCACGATGCCCAGCGCCGCCACGATCCAGGCCGGGGCGGGTGTGGGACCTGCGACGGCCGACACCTGAATGGGTAGGGAGACAAACCATTGCGCCGCACCCTGGGTGGCGAAGATCTTGCGGGCGACCACCCACAGCCCGTTGCCGCCGGAGCGTTCCAGCATCTCCTGGTACCGGGGATCCTCCCCCTTGCCCTTGGACTTGCCCACCATGTGCCAGGCCAGGCGCAGACCCCATACGCTCACGCCGACGGCCAGCAACCATCGGCGGACCGGGTCGCCGCCACCGAGGATCAGCGACAGCCAGGCCACCCCGACGAAACCGAGGCCCCACGTGACGTCGACGACGTTGAACCGCCCGATCCGATGGCCGATGGCGAAGGTCACCGCCTGCAGGACCACCACGAGCAGCAGCGCACAGGCGGTGAGAATCCCGAAGCCCGCCCAGCCGGTCACCGCGGTTCACCCCGGTCCGGCCGGGCGAAGACCAGCTGATGCACATCGAGATACCCGGCCCGAAAACCGGCCTCGGAGTAGGCGAGATAGAACTGCCACATCCGCATGAAGGTGGCGTCGAAGCCGAGTTCGGCGACCTCACGTCGCCGGGCGGTGAAGCGTTCCCGCCACAGCCGCAATGTCTCCGCGTAGTGCGTGCCCATCGCCATGGTGTCGGTCAGCCGCAACGACGTGTGCTGGGCGGTCACCGACCGCAACGCCTTCAGGGAGGTCAGTTGTCCGCCCGGGAAGATGTACTTGTGCACCCATGTGTAGGTGTGGCGTGAGGCGCGCATGCGGTCGTGTGGCATGGTGATCGCCTGGATGGCCACCCGCCCGCCCGGTGCGAGCAGCCGGTCGATGGTGGAAAAATATGTCGGCCAATACTTTTCGCCGACCGCTTCGATCATCTCCACCGACACGACCGCGTCGTAGGTGCCCTCGACGAGGCGGTAGTCGAGCAGATCGATCTGTACCCGGTCGGCCAGTCCGGCGTCGGCGACGCGACGCAGCGCGAGATCGCGTTGCTCGGAGGACAGCGTCACCGAACGTACGGTGGCGCCGCGGGCGGCGGCGCGCAGGCACAATTCGCCCCAGCCGGTGCCGATCTCGAGGAGCCGGGTGCCCTCTCCCACGCCGGCGAGATCGAGGAGACGGTCCACCTTGCGGCGTTGGGCGTCGGCCAGATCGGCCCAATCCGGTGCGGGCAGATCGTCGATATCGGTGGTTGCAGGATCGGCGAACAGGGCACTCGAGTACGTCATCGTCTCGTCGAGGAAGGTGGCGAACAACTCGTTGGACAGGTCATAGTGCCGGGCGATGTTGGACCGAGTGTTGGCCGTCGTGTTCTCTTCCTCGGCAGGGTGTTTCGGCAGCACCAGCGGCCGCAGGGCCTGCAGTGGGCGCGGCACCAGGCGCGCGACCCGCGACGCGAAGGGGGTCAGTACGCCGACGAGGTCGTCGGTGCTCCAGTCGCCGGCCATGAATGATTCACCGAAACCGATGAGTCCGCCGCTGCCCACCCGGCGCGCGAAATCGTCGGGTCGGCGCAGGATCATGCGGGGCTGCACCGAACGGGCGGACCGTCCGTTGCGGCTGCCATCCGGATACTCGATCCGGACATCGAGATCGGCTGCGGCGTAACGGAACAACCGGCCCGCGGCCAGCCCGCGCAGGCGGGCCGCCCGTCCGGTCGGAACCGCTGCCACATCGGGCCAGCGGTGGGCGTCCTCGGGGGTCAGATCGTGAGTGTGGGTGTGATCGGTGTTCGGGATGTGCGTGCTCATCGGCGTCCTTCCGTCACGGTCGATGCGATGGTCGAAGTGTGGTCATGGTCGGGTCGTGGCCTGATCGGCAGGCGTCGCGCCCAGAGCCGGATGCCCTGCCACCGGATCCGCGCCGAGACCACCAGCGGGGACAACGGTGTGCGCAGTTGTGCGGCAAGGAATGTCCGCCGCGTCACCGGGACGGCGTGGCCGGTCAACGAGGCGACGAAGGGCTCGGCGCCGGGGCGGTCGAGCGTGATCGAGACGGCGACCCGGCCGGACGGATCGGGCTCGGGGAGCCGCAGTCGGTAGTGGCCCGACACGTCGTGGAACGGTGAGACATAGAACTCCTTGTCCACCATGGCTCGTCCGTGGTCGTCGGGTGTGACGACGTAGCAGTGCCGTTCGCCGTAGGTGTTGTGCACCTCGGCCACCACATACGCGAGGCTGCCGTCGCCGCGGTGACACCAGAACACGCTCAACGGGTTGAACACGTAGCCCGCCACCCGCGGCGACAACAGTGCGAGCACCGATCCGTCGGCGGGGGTGACCCCGGCGCCGGACAGATGACCATTGAGCCTCTCGCGCAACGATTCTCCGTCGGCGACCGGTTCGGGAAAGTGGTCGGCCGGACGGAACTCGGCGAACCATGCCCCGGGGCCGTCGAACCGGGGTGGCCGGTCGACGTCGATGAGCCAGGACGAGGATCGATAGGTGAAGGAATGGTGCAGGGGTGATCGGCGGGTGTGGGTGATCCGGGTTTCCACGATCCGGGCCCCGTGCGCGGCCGCATAGGCGTTCACGTCGGGTCCTGTTGCAGCATGCGATGATTCGCTTCCCGACGGTCATTCTCGCCGAGCGTGGCGATGAGGAGTTCGGCGGCGCCCGCGCCGGATGCGGCACCGTCCTCGTGGAAACCCCACCCGTGGTAGGCGCCGGCGAACACGAGCCGGTCGGTGTTGATCTGCGCCAGACGACGCTGCGCGGCAACCGATTCGGTGGTGTACACCGGATGCTCGTACGTCATCTCCGCGATCACCGACGCCGGGTCGACGAGATCGGTGCGGCCGAGGGTCACCAGCATGCGCGGCGCGGTGGTCGGCAACCGCATCAGCCGGGTCAGATCGTAGGTGACGGCCACCCCGGACCCATCGAGCGCGTCGCCGTGGACGGTGGTCGCGGCGCGTTCGACGGTGTCCGGGGTGGGGTTCGGGGCAGCGCTGATCGAGTCGGCGTTGCTCGAGCCCGGGTTGCTCGAGTCTCGGTTGCTCGAGTCTGGGCTGACCGAGTCTGGGCGGATCTGGTAGTTCCAGGACGCCCACGCACGCCGGGCGCGCGGAAGCAGCGAGATGTCGGTGTGCAGCACGGCCGGTTTGGGGTCGTAGGTGATCGCCGAGAGGACGCTGTGCTGGTCCTGTGTGGGAGCGGCGAGAGCGCGCAGGGCCTGATGCGGATGTGTGGCGACGACGGCGGCGTCGAACATCTCCAACTCGCCGTCGTCGGTGGCGATGGCGATCGACGCGGCGAGGTCGTCGATGCGTCGCACCGGGGTGTTGAGCCGGATCTGTCCGCCACGGGCGACGACCCGGTCGGCGATCGCGTTCACGTAGGTGACCGATCCGCCGACGACGGTGCGCCAGGTGGGTGAGCCGAACACCGTCAGCATGCCGTGGTGGTCGAGGAAGGTGAACAGGTAGCGTGCCGGGTACTCCGCCGCGGTCTGCGCATCACACGACCACACCGCGGCGACCAGCGGCAGCAGGAAGTTCTCGACGAAGTAGTCGGAGAAGCGTTCGCGGCGTACGAAATCCGCGAGCGCCACGTCCGCCGAACCGTCGGCAGCGGAATCGTCGGCAGCGGAATCGTCGAGGAGTTTGCGGGCCGCCCGATGAAAGCGGACCACCTCGCCGAGCATTCGCAGGTAGCGGCCGCGGGTGAGGGTCCGCATGGTGGGGAACAGGCCCGATACGCCCAATGCGCCCGCATATTCGAGGCCGGTGAGCTCCGAGTGCACCGACATCGACATGTCGGTGTCCTGGGTCGGCACACCGAGTTCGGCGAACATCGCCTGCAGCGTGGGGTAGGTGCGGTCGTTGTGGACGATGAATCCGGAGTCGACGGCCAGGGTGGTGGCCGGGCTCCCGTCGGTGGCCGGGACGTCGACGAGATGGGTGTGGGCGTGCCCGCCGAGCCGGTCATCGGCCTCGAACAGGGTGACCGAGGCGTGCGCGGACAGTCGGTAGGCGGCGGTGAGTCCGGCGACGCCGCTGCCCACCACGGCGACGCGTGGCCGGTGGTGTGGGACGCGGGGCGTCGGGGACCCGTCGGAACCGAAGGAGGTCATGCCCGATGTTCGGACCCGGAGCGCGTTCGGATGGGTCGTGATGGGCGGTCGGTGCCTGGCGGTCGGTGCTGTCGAGTGGGAGGGTTCGGCGGGCAACCGCCCGGGTCAGTATCGGACCGGCGGCGGGGGTGGTGCGATGTAGCCGGGTGTCGCCTGGTCGGCGGGGACGATCTCGGCGCCGAGCGGCAGCAGTGAGACGGGCACCATCTTGAAGCTGGCGAGGCCCAGTGGGATGCCGATGATGGTCAGGCACATGGCGATACCGCTGGTGATGTGGCCGATGGCCAGCCACAGTCCGGCGAACACGATCCAGATGATGTTGCCGATCGTCGACGCCGCGCCGGCGGTCGGCTTGCGGACCACGGTGCGGCCGAACGGCCACAGGGCGTAGTTGGCGATGCGGAAGGACGCGATTCCGAAGGGGATCGTGATGATGAGGATGCAGCAGATGATGCCGGCGACGACGTAGCCGAGGGCCATCCAGATACCGCAGAAGAGCAGCCAGATGATGTTCAGGAGGGTGCGCATACCTCCATTGTGCTCGACAAGAGGGCATATCGGGCAGCCTCGAACCCGGGCCGGGGCGGGCCGCGGGTTCCCCGAGAGAGGGGGCTGCGTACCTCGACCTCGGTACGCTGCTGCCATGGCACCCGCCGCGGAGTCCGCCCGTGTCACGCTCTGGTGGATCATCACGACCTTCGTGCTCGTCGTGCGTCTGCTGGCCACCATCGCGACCATCGTGCTGGTGATCGGCTGGGCCGTCGCGGCCATGGGATCGTCGTCGATGAACAACGGTTTTCTCTGGCCCGCGGTCGGATGTGCTGCCGCATTGCTGGTCAGCACCTATCTTTACAGTCATCTCCGGGCCCGATATCCGCGCCGGAACGGGTGGTTGCCGTGACTTATCGGCGGCCGAAACCGTGGTGTGTAGCCCACCTCACAGTGAAGTTGGCATAATCGGGGCGACAGAGGTGCTAGCGAGAGAAGAACTATGACGGAACTCGGGACGTCGCGTATCCGGCGTGCCTACGAGGATTTTCTGTCGGGGATCACGCCGCCCACGGACGCGGTGCGTTCGGTGGTGCGTGAATCCTGGTCGCGGTCCCGTGATCGCGGCATCGATCCGGTCGATCCTCTCCCCGAGGACGACGACAGCGCCACCATGACGATGGCTGAGTTCTCCCGCTACCGCCAGGACCATCCGATCACCTCGGTGCGTCCGCTCGTGCAGAACCTGATGCTCGACGACATCGCCGATTCCGGCGTCGTGGTGGCGTTGACCGACCAGGTCGGCCGCTTGCTGTGGGTGGAGGGCAGCACCGAGGCCCGCGACCGGGCCGCCACGATCAACTTCGTCGAGGGTTCGGTGTGGAGCGAGGACGTGGTGGGGACCAACGCGCCCGGTCTGGCCCTGGCCGTCGACAAGGGTGTGCAGGTGATCGGGCCGGAACACTTCTCCGATGCGGTGCAGGACTACAGCTGTGCGGCGGCCCCGGTGCACGACCCGCTGACCGGGCACGTGATCGGCGTCATCGACGTGACCGGCGGCCGGGAGGTGGCCGCACCGTTCGCGCTGGCGGCGGTGCGTTCCGTCGTCGCCGCGGTGGAGCGTGAACTGCAGTCGCGTGCGGTGAACCTGGCCGACCCGGCGACCTTTGCCGCACCGGCCGAGAGCGGGGGCGCGCGGCTGACCGTCCTCGGCGACAACACCTACCGATGGCGACGGGACGGCGACGCCGCCGGTGAGCGCACCCTGTCACGACGCCATGCCGAGATCCTGATCCTGCTGCAGGCCTACCCGGAGGGGCTCAACACCGAACAACTGGCCATACAGCTGGCCGGTGACGGGATCGACCCGGTGACGGTGCGCGCGGAGATCTCCCGGCTGCGGCGTGACCTGGGCACCGATGTGGTGTCGTCGCGGCCGTACCGTCTGACCGTCGACATGACCTCCGACATCGGTGACATCCGCCGGCGGATCGCCGACGGTGGGGATCTGAGCGCCGTCGTCGAGGCCCTCGGCCGCGGCGGACTGCTCGTCGAATCGACCGCCCCCGGCATCACCGAGATCTTCGAGGAGATCCGCGAGGACGTGCGTTCGCGGGTGATCGCCGAGGGCGAGGTGGGTGCGCTGCGGACGTGGACGTCGTCGACGCATGGTCGCGATGATCTGGTCGCGTGGCGTCGGCTCGAGCACCGGCTTCCGGTGGGACACCCGGATCGCGCGGTGGTCGGCGGCCGGATCCGGCTGCTGGATCGGCGCTACGGGGCCTGAGTCGTCACGGGGTCTGAGTCGCCGCCGGGTCACCCGGCTGCTGCGGATCGGCATTCATCGTCGGGACGATCGGCCGGTCGGGGGTCATCTCCGTGTCGACCGCGGTGATCAGCATGACGGCCATCAGCGTCGCCGCCACCACGCATGCGAGAACGAGCAGTACGCCGACGAGCGGCGACGCGGATCGATCGGTCGACGAGCGGGGGGTGCTCATGGCGGAAACCTCTCGGGATACCTGACGCGGATGTTCTCGTACACGGACATCTTTCATCTGACGCAAGAACATGCGCCATCGCGAACAGCTCTGGGGTGATTGCTGCCATCGTTGCAGCTCACGGCGATGGAGTAGTTGTCCGGACCGGAAAGTTCATCTCTTCGGTAGAGGGATTTCAGTTCCTCAGGGGACGTCGTCGTCCCCCGTTCGCCACCCGCCGCGCATGCCATGCCCGGCCCGCGGCCCCGTCCGATCGATTCTTCGTGCCGCAACGTTGCAACGTCGTCGCCGACGCCGGCGACCACACCCCGGGATTGCCCTCCGGCGGTGGCTGTGAACAGCGGAAATGAGGGTATGCAACGTTGCGAACGCCGCTGCAACGTGGCTGCAACCACAGGCCTCCTACTGTGTGCAACAGATCACACACACCGCGGCAAGCGGCCGTGTGACACCCCGACACTGGCACTGAGGAGCTGGAGACACATGACTGTTTACGCGAAGCCGGGAACCGATGGATCGGTGATGAGCTTTGAGTCGCGCTACGACAACTGGATCGGCGGCCAGTGGACCCCGCCGGTCAAGGGTCAGTACTTCGAGAATCCCTCACCGGTCGACGGCAAGGTCTTCTGCGAGGTCGCCCGCTCCACCGCCGAGGACATCGACCTCGCGCTCGACGCCGCCCACAAGGCCGCCCCGCAGTGGGGCAAGGTGTCGGTGGCCGAGCGTTCGCTGGTGCTGCTGCGCATCGCCGACCGCCTCGAGGAGAACCTCGAGAAGATCGCCGTCGCCGAGACCTGGGACAACGGCAAGGCCGTCCGTGAGACCCTGGCCGCCGACATCCCGCTGGCCATCGATCACTTCCGCTACTTCGCCGGCGCCCTGCGCGCCCAGGAGGGCTCGATCTCCGAGGTCGACGAGGACACCGTCGCCTACCACTTCCACGAGCCGCTCGGCGTCGTCGGCCAGATCATCCCGTGGAACTTCCCGATCCTGATGGCCGTGTGGAAGCTGGCCCCGGCGCTGGCCGCAGGCAACGCCGTCGTCCTCAAGCCCGCCGAGCAGACCCCGGCGTCGATCCTCTACCTGATGAGCCTCATCGCCGACCTGCTGCCCGCCGGTGTCATCAACATCGTCAACGGCTTCGGCGTCGAGGCCGGCAAGCCGCTCGCCTCGAGCAACCGCATCCGCAAGATCGCCTTCACCGGTGAGACCACCACCGGCCGCCTGATCATGCAGTACGCCTCGGAGAACCTGATCCCGGTCACCCTGGAACTCGGTGGCAAGAGCCCGAACATCTTCTTCAACGATGTGATGAGCGCCGACGACGGCTTCCTCGATCGCGCCCTCGAGGGCTTCTCGATGTTCGCCCTCAACCAGGGTGAGGTCTGCACCTGCCCGAGCCGCGCGCTGATCCAGGAGAACATCTACGACGACTTCATCGCCAAGGCCGTCGAGCGCGTCAGCAAGATCAAGCAGGGCAACCCGCTCGACACCGAGACCATGATGGGTGCGCAGGCGTCCAACGACCAGTACGAGAAGATCCAGTCGTACCTGGCCATCGGTCAGGAAGAGGGTGCCAAGGTGCTCATCGGTGGCGAGGCCGCCGACCTCGGTGGCGATCTGTCCGACGGTTACTACATCAAGCCGACCGTCTTCGACGGCCACAACAAGATGCGCATCTTCCAGGAGGAGATCTTCGGCCCGGTGCTGGCCGTGACGACCTTCAAGGACTACGCCGACGCCATCCACATCGCCAACGACACCCTCTACGGCCTCGGTGCCGGTGTGTGGAGCCGTGACGGTGCCACCGCCTACCGCGCGGGCCGCGAGATCCAGGCCGGTCGCGTGTGGACGAACACCTACCACGATTACCCGGCACACGCCGCCTTCGGCGGGTACAAGCAGTCCGGTATCGGCCGCGAAACCCACCTGATGATGCTGGAGCACTACCAGCAGACCAAGAACCTCTTGGTTGGTTACGCTCAGAATGCCAAGGGATTCTTCTGAGAAGTGAGGTAATCGATGACCACCGAACAGCAAGTGCCTGATCGGGTGGTCGCCACAGACGCCGCCGTGCAGCTCCTGACGAAATTGTCGGAGCTGCACGGCGGACTCATGATCCACCAAAGTGGTGGATGCTGTGACGGCTCGGCCCCGATGTGTTATCCGGTCGGGGAATACCGTGTGGGACAACGTGATGTGTTGGTCGGCGAGATCACGCTCCCGGAACCGCTTCCGGCGGTGCGGGTCTGGATCAACGGCGACCAGTTCGAACTCTGGAAGCACACCCAGCTCATCCTCGACGTGGTCAAGGGACGCGGCGCCGGATTCAGTCTCGAATCACCCGAGGGCGTCCGATTCCTTTCCCGGGCACGGGCATTCACCGAGGACGAGAATGTCGTCCTCGAGCAGAATCCGCCGTTGACCGGGGCTGCGGTCGGCGTCTGAATCCACCTGCGACGCGCCGGCCGGTCACCCGGTCGGCGCGTCGGTGTCGGCGTCGGTGGCCGTCTCGTCGAGCCACCAGGCGCGGACCATGCCGGTCGGTCGGCCCGGTTCCAGGTAGTGCTCGGTACCGAAGGCGAACGGGAACATCTCGACCGGTATCTCCAGGAGTTGTCTGACGTCGGTCTGACTGGCGTGACACGCCAGCGCCTCGCGTTTGGCGATCACGTCGTCACCGAGGTCGACGGCCCAATGCAGTTCTGCCTCAGGCGTTCCGATCGGGTTGCCGTCGTCGCCCGCGGTGTCCGGGTCGAACCCGTCCATGCCCGCCGCGGTCGCGAGGACGAACAACTCCCGCATCAGGTCGCGGTTCATGGTGACCTCGAGATAGCGGGGCGTCGTCGCGGCGAGATCGGCCGCGGCGCGAGTCGCCTTGTGCAGCATGATGTGATCGGGATGGCCGTAGCCGCCGTGCCAGTCATAACCGACGACGACGTCGGCGCTCTCCTCGTCGAGGATGTCGGCCAGCCGACGCGCCGCCTCGGAGAGATCGGCGCGGGAGAACACCCCGTCGGCCTCGTTCTGCGCCCACCCGGTCATCCCGGAGTCGGCGTATCCCAGCCACACGATCCGTTCGGTGCCGGTGATGGCCGCCGATGCCTCGGCCTCGCCGCGTCGTCGGCTCGCCACCGTCTCGCCGGGCGCGAGATCGTCGGGCACATCGCCCGGATCGCCGTCGGTGCAGTACACGACGACCACCCGGTGCCCCTCCCGGGAGGCGCGGATCATGCTGCCCGCGGTGCCGGTTCCCTCGTCGTCGGGGTGGGCGTGGACGAAGACGATGGTGCTCACCGGTCGATCATGCCACCCCGCTCGGCGCGGGTGGTTCTGGTGGACGCGGCGCCTGCTCGGCGCGGGTGCTTCTGCTCGGCGTGGTACCTGCTCAGTCGCGCGGTCATTGCACAGAGCGCGCGAACGCGGGCGTGCCGCGTGGATGCGGAACGCCCGCGTGAGCGGAGCCGTCGGTGATGTCCTCACCAGAGATCGAAACCGATGTTGGTGTTGGGGTAGTGGCTGGAGAAGGTGTGGTTGATCCAGTAGTTCTTCGCGAACGGACCGGTCATCCCGGTGTTGGCGATGTTCGTGTTGTGCTGGTTGTTGCTGACCTCGTAGGTCGCGGTGGGTCCGGCGAGTCCGACGCGGTAGGCGACGTGCATGTCGAGGGTGGTGCCGTGTGGTGCGACGGCGGTGACGATCTCGGTGGCACCCGGGGCGAGGGTCTGGCGGGGAGCGTTGACCCAGATGCCGTTGGGGCTGGTGCCGTCGTTGAGGAGGTGTTCGGTCTTATCGGTGTGGTTGGTGATCGTCATCGCGATGGTCGGCTCGCCGGGGTGGGTGACGGGCAGGGTGCCGGCGTGCGCGGCCGGGGCCGTGAGTGCGAGGGCGCCGGCGGTGAGGCAGGCGAGGCCGACTCCGGCGGCGGCGAGGCGGGCGGTGCTGAGGTGGGCGGTGCTGGTCATGAGTGTCTCCTGATCGTGAATCACGGTGTCCCGTAGATGTTTTCGGTGTGGGCCTCGGTGGTGTGGCCCGTGTCCTGCTGACACCGACAACTCTGCCGTGGATCGTCCGCTCCGGGATTCGGCCGACCGGGGGATGTGATGGTGGAAGGGTCCCTCCACCGATCGGGGGACCGGCTCGTCCCCCGGCGGCTCAGCCGGCCGGGGTCATCGGGAGGACGGCGATCGCGACGGTGCCGCCGCCGGGACGCCGGATGATCTCCAGGCTGCCGCCCTGACCCTCCAGACGTGTTCGACGGGACGCCAATCCGATGTGGCCGTCGGAGATCCGCCGGGCGGCCGCGGCGTCGTCGATGCCGATGCCGTCGTCGAGGACGACGAGCCGTGCCCGGCCGTCGTCGAGTTCGGCGGTCACCTCCACCGAGCTCGCGCGCGCATGTTTGACGACGTTGGTGAGCAGTTCACGGGCGGTGGAGAACAGCACCGAGTCGGCAGGTGTGCTGGTGCCGGCGGGCCATCCGGCGGTGTCGACGGCGATGTGCATGCCGGAGCGGTGCTCGATCGCGCGGGCCAGGTCGGTCAGTGCGACCGCGAGCCCGGACTGCTCCAGGACGGCCGGGTGGAGCTCCCCGAGGGTGGATCGCAGCAGTTTTCCCGACTCGCGTAGCGCCTCGTCGATACGGGCGATCGTCTCCGGATCGGCGGGAGCGTCGCGGAGGGTGGCGAGCTCCTGGCGTGCCCCGAGGACATACTGGAGCGCGCCGTCGTGCAGGTGTTCGGCCAGGTCGCGGCGTTCGCGTTGCTCGATCTGGATCACGTCGTCGAGAAGACGTGCGCGGGCCGCGGCGAGCGAACCGATCGTCACCACCCGGGAGCGTTGCAGACGCGAGAGCGCCACGGCGCCGACGGCGAGGGTCGCCAGGGCCAGGGTGCTCAGCAGGATGTATGACCACGGCCGGCCGTTGGGGTCCTTGGCCAGCGCACTCGCGACGAAGAACACCACGACCGTCGGGATCATCACTGCCGCACAGACCCCCGGCCGCAATCCGACCGCCGCGATCATCGGCACCACGAAGAATCCGGCGACGAGAATGTCGGCGGTCCAACTGGTCTCATCGGATGCGCCGGCGATCAGGGTGACCGCGACCAGTACCGCGAGGTCGACGAACAACGCCGTCCACGACCAGCGGATGACGTCCAGACCGCCGCGCGGTGCGAGGACGACACCCACCACCGCCCACACCGCATACGCGGCGGCGATGGCGATGCATGCCACCGCATGCTCGGCGGGGGCGTCGACGGTGACGGTGAGCAGGACGAAGACCGCGAGCAGCAGACGTAACGCCACCTGGATGCGGATCCCGTGCAGGGCGTTGTCCAGCAGGATGCGGGAGATGCGGCGTTCGTCGGCGAGTTCGGCGAGGCCCAGGAGTGGTGCCGCGTCGGCCAGTCCGTCGGCCGGTCCGTCGGCCGGTGTCACTCGAGGAGCCCGCGTCGCATGCCTTCGGCGACCGCGGCCGCGCGGTCGGAGACGCCGAGTTTCTCGTAGAGACGCTGGGTGTGGGTCTTGACCGTCGACGCGCCGATGTACAGCTCGGCGGCGAGTTGCGGGATGGACAGGCCGCGCGCGAAGCCGTCGAGCACTTGGCGTTCACGCTCGCTGAGGATCGGGGCGTCCGACGTCGCCCGGGACCGGATCTCGCCCACCAGACCGGCGGCCAATTCCGGGGGAACCACCGTCTCGCCCTTGGCCACTCGCGTGACGGCGCCGACGATCTCGTCGCGGTCGGCGTCCTTGGCGAGATATCCCGAGGCGCCCTGTTCGAGCGCCCGGAACACGATGGGTGAGTCGGTGACCGCCGACAGCAGCAACACCTTGGTGGCGAGTCCGTCCCGGGTGACCGCATGCGCGACGTCGGCGCCGGACTTGCCGGGCATCTGATAGTCGACGACGGCCACGTCGGGCAGTTCCCGTTTGATCAGGGCGAGCCCGGTCTCACCGTCGGACGCCTCCCCCAGCACGCGGATGCGTCCGCTCTGCGTCAGCCCGCGGGCCACGCCGTCGCGGAAGAACGGATGATCGTCGATCACGACGGCCGTCACCAGAGGATCCATTCGCCCAGGGTATTCGCCCGGGGCACCCGAGACGGGCCGTCGCGCGAAATCCGGCGGTGAAACGATCGCGGGCGGGCGACGCTCCGGACCATACTGTGCGCGGTTTCTCTGGCTCCCGGTGTTAGGGATAGAAGATCCGATAGCGGATGCTGCCCAGCACGCGGCCGACGAGATTGCCGGTGACCCATGCCCATTCGCCCCGGCGGCGGCGTGACCACGCCCAGGGCCACAGCGGACACAAGGCGATGACGACACCGGCGTGGATCGGCAGCCACCACCATTGCCGGCCGGGGGCGCCGTACTGTTTGGCCACCCGGGCCTCCTCGCGACCGTAGTCGATCACCTGATGCCAGGTGTCGACGATGTCGGTGCGGTACCGGTAGGCCACCATCGCGTCGGGGGCGAAGCCGAATCGGAATCCGGCTTCCTGGATACGCCAACAGAATTCGATTCGCTGCCGGCCGTCGGGTAGGTTTCGTCCCAGCCGCCGACCGCGTCGAACACCGCGCGCCGCACGCCCAGGTTGCAGCCGAAGGTCATCGGCAGATGACGGCCGAGCACGACCGGCTCCGACGGGTCGGGCAGGGCGCGCCAGGCCGCCACCACCGGATCGTTGAGGGTGTCGCGTTCCAGCGGCCCGCCGACGAGGTCGGCATTGCGGCCCACATCGGAGAGGGTGCGCAGCCACGAGGAGTGCACCGCATCGTCCTGATCGCAGTGGGCGATGAAGTCGTATACGGCGCAGCGTGTTCCGACGTTGCGGGCGTGCGACGTGCCGGCGACGTCGGACGAGTCGACCCACCGCAGCGACAGCCGCTCCCGCAGGGGATGGGTGTCGACGTGCCGACGTAACGCGGCGCTGCCCTCGTTGTCGCTGATGATCACCTCGAAGTCCCCGGTGTAATCCTGACGCGCCAAGGCCCACAACTGGACGTCGAGGTCCGGCAACCCCTGATAACAGGCGATGACGACCGACACGCTCATCGCAGCAACTCCCGCAGGATGCCGACGCGCAGGTCGTCGGCGCCGGATGCGGCCAGCGTCCGCAGAATGGTGAGCAGACCGTCGACGACCGCCGCCGCGGTGGCGTCATCGTGGCGGGCAAGCGGATACAGCAACGTGCCGGTGATGCCTGCCGGTCGGTCACCGTCGCGGAGTTCCACCAGGGTGAACTCCAGATCGTGTTTGGCGACCCTGTTGTCCACTGGTTCACGCGCGACCAGGATGCCACCGAGATCGATGGCGGCCGTGTCGGTCTGCCCGAGCTCGGCCTGCTGCAGGATGAGGGTCGCGGCGAAGAGCGGATCGCCGGACGGTCCGGCGGGGTCGCGTCGCAGGTCCCACTCGTCGATCAGATCGGGCACCGAGATGTCAGGATGCGCCAGCCCGTCCGCGAGTTGCCGGGCGACCTCCCGCATCAGGTCGACCATCGGCATGGCGTCGTCGACGGTCAGACGCATCGGGAGGTCCTCGGCGAAGTTACCGACCACCCCGTCCAGCGCCGGATGTGGCCGATTGGCGTTCGCGGTGGCGACGTGCACGTCGGCGGAGCCGGTGCGTTCGGCGAGGATCACCGCGAATGCCGCCTGCAGGACCGAGAACAGCCCAACGCGCGCCGAGCGGGCACATCGCTCCAGCGCCGCGTGCAGATCGGCGTCGATCCCGAACTGCGCCGTCGCGCCACGCGAATCCCATTCCGAGGGTGTGTTGTGGCGCGACGATGTCGTCTCCGGCGACGGCAGCTGGTCACCGAACACATGCGACCAGTGGGTGAGTTGACGCGCGTACTCGGGCGTGCGGGCGCCGGGTCGGCCGAGCGCCTCCGACCGCCACCGCGCGTAGTCAGTGAATCGCACGGCCGCCGAGGGTAACTCGGGCACGTCGCCGCCGCTGCGTGCGGTGAACGCGATGAGCATGTCGCGCGCCAATGTCGCCATCGACGGACCGTCGGCACTCAGGTGATGTATCACCAACACCAGCACGTGGGTCTGCGGGGTGAGGCGCAGCAGCTGCACCCGGATCGGCGCCGTGGACATCACATCCAGTGGAGACCAGGCCAATTCGGCGGTGACACCGGGGAGATCGGCCTCGGCAACGTCCCTGGGTACCACACCGTCGTCGACGATGCCGGTGACCCCCGACGTCGGCAGCACATGCAGTTCGGGGCCGTTCCCGTTGTCGCGGTGACAGGTTCGCAGGGCCTCGTGATGGTCGACGATGTCGAGCACCGCCCCGCGCAGCGCCTCGACGTTGAGGGGGCCGGTGAACCGCAGGGCGATCGGCACATTCCAGTCGTGACCGGTGCCGGCCCGCACGGCCTCCCAGATCCGGCGTTGCGCGGGCGCCAACGGCACCGGTGACCGGTCGTCGGTCCGGACCAGTGCGGGCCCTTCCGCGGACTCCTCCGGTGTGCCGGCCGTGATGGCGTCGGCGAGGTCCTCGACATCGATACTGTCGAACAACAGTCGCACCGGAACCGGCACGCCGAGTGCGGATTCCAGCGCCACCGCCACCCGGGTCGCCGACAGGGAGGTGCCGCCGACGGCGAAGAAGTTGTCGGACAGACCGACTCGGTCCGCTCCGGTCACCTCGGCGATGGCATCGGCCACCCGGTGTTGCAGGTCGGTCCGGGGTGCGACGTAGGACCGTTCGGCCGGTTCGGGGTGGGGGAGTCGGGCGCGATCCACCTTGCCGTTGGAGGTGTAGGGCACCGCGTCGATGGTGTGGAGTTCCGGACGCAGGTAGGCGGGAAGCAGTCGCGAGGCGTCGCGCCGGACCGCGTTGAGTGACAGCGATTCTCCGGTGACGAAGCCGACCAGACGAGCATTGCCGTCGGGTCCGGGAAGGGCGGTCACCACCGCGTCGACGACACCGGTGCAGCCGCGCAATGCGGCCTCGACCTCGCCGGGTTCGATGCGGAATCCGTGGATCTTCAGCTGCCGGTCGGTGCGGCCGAGGTACTCCAGGTTGCCGTCGTGACGAAGTCGGACCCGGTCGCCGGTCCGGTACATCCGGGCGCCCGAGCCGTGGGCCGGGCCGAATGGATCGGCAACGAATGCGGTTGCGGTTCGTGCCGATTCGCCGTGATAGCCGCGGGCCAGTTGAACGCCGCCGAGATACAGTTCGCCGGCCGTGCCGGGTGCCACCGGCCGCAGACGCTCGTCGAGGATGCGGATGGTGACCGACGGTTGGGGTGCGCCGATGGCCACCCGCCGGTGCTCGTCGGTGGTGACGCGGTATCCGGTGACACTGACCGCGGCCTCGGTCGGGCCGTAGAGGTTGTACAGGCCGGTGGTCGAGGAGACGGTGTCACCGAGGAACTGCCGCACGCGTGTGGCGAGGTCGGCGGGCAACTCCTCGCCGATGCACAGCACCGTGTGCAGGGACGCGGGCAGCGCACCCACGTCGAGCAGCGTCGACAACGCCGACGGGACGGTCGGCAGCGTCGTGACCGCATGGCGATGCAGGGAATCGAGAAGGGCACGGCCATCGCGTTCGATTCCGTTCTCGCCCAGCACGATGCGGGCCCCGGTCTGCAATGGCCACCAGTACTCCCAGACCGACAGGTCGAAACCGGCCGCGGTACGCACCAGGACGGTGTCGCCCGTCCCCATCGGATGATGCTCGGCCATCCAGCGCAGCTGTTCACCGACGGCGGCAACGGAGACGCCCACACCCTTCGGGGTTCCGGTGGAGCCGGAGGTGAACAGCACATAGGCGAGCTGATCGGGATGGCCGGTGGCAGCGAAGGACTCGATGTCGGTGGGGCCTTCGGTGCCGCCGACCGGGTCATCGAGATCGACGCCGTCGAGGTCGAGATACGGCAGGTCACCGACGGGTCCCGCGGTGCCGATCCCGAGAACCAGCGTCGGTGCCGCGGTGTCGAGGATGACCTCGGCCCGGGCGGATGCGGTGGTGTCGACCGGCACATACGCCGCGGCGACCGTCGCCACCGCGTACAGCGCGGTCAGCTGGGCCAGGCCGCGGGGTGCGGTGACGGCCACCCGGTCTTCGACACCGATTCCGCTGCGAGACAGCACTGTTGCGAGTCGCAGCACCCGTCGCGCCATCTCCGCATAGCTGAGGGTCCGGTCCGCGCAGATCACCGCGTCGGCGTCGGGGGTCCGCGCCGCCTGCGTGTGGAAGCCGGCGGCCAGGTTCGGCGAGAGCGTGGGCGGTGACGGTGCGGTGGCGGTGAGCACGGTCCGTTCCGTCGGGGTGAGGACGTCGAGATCACCGACCGGTGTCCCGGGTGAGGCGAGTAGTGCCGTGATGACCCGGCAGAAGCGCTGCGCCAGCGTCTCCGCGGTGGCGGCCTCGAACACGTCGGTCGCATAGACCAACTGGCCGGTGATCCCGGCCGGTGTGCCGTCCGCATCCCACGAATCGGCAAGGGACAGATGCAGATCGAATTCCGCGATGTGCTGGTCGTCGTCGATCGCCTCGACAGCCAGGCCGGGCATCGACAGCTGCAGCCCTCCGATGTTCTGGAACGAGAAGGCCACCTGGAACACCGGGTGATGGGCGGTCGTGCGCGGCAGGTCGAGCGCCTCGACGATGCGGTCGAACGGAACCTCCGAGTGCGCGAAGCCGTGCAGCGCGGCGCTGCGGGTGGCGGCCAGTGCCGATTCGCCGGTCGTCCCCGCGTCGATCACGGTGCGCAGGGCGAGCATGTTGACGAACATGCCCACCATCCGGTCGAGGCGTGGGTCACCACGTCCGGCGACGGGGGTACCGATCACCACGTCACGGTTGTCACCCACCCGGCCGAGCAGGACCGCAAGTGCGGTGTGGGCCACCATGAAGACCGTCGCTCCGTGCTGTTCGGCGAAAGCCGCCATCCGGGAGTGCAACTCGGCGTCGATGGTGAAGTCGATCCGCGCACCGCGATGGGTGGGGGCCTGCGGACGCGGGTGATCGCGCGGCAGATCGATGACGGCCGGGGCGTCGGCGAGGCGGTCGCGCCAGGCGTCGAGCAGCGCGCCCGAGGTGCCGGTGCCATCCGCGAGGCGGGCACGCTGCCACACCGCGAAGTCGGCGTAATGCACGGGCAGCGGCTCGATGTCGACCGGCCGGCCCGCGCATGCCGCGGCGTAGCGCCGCGACAGTTCCTCGGCGAGGATCACCACCGACGTGCCGTCGAGACAGATGTGGTGGGCGGTGAACACGACGACGTGGTCCTCGACCGGGGCGTCGTCGGATGCGATGCGTACCAACGCCGCCCGGACCGGTGGTGCGGCGGTCACGTCGAAGCGGGTGCGGGTGATCGACGCAATGGCGGCGGGCAGCTCCTCGGCCGACACGGTGCGACGTTCCAGGGACAGGGGCATGTCGGTGGTCGGCACGATCACCTGGTGCGGTCCCGAGTCGGAATCCGGGTAATGGGTTCGCAACGCCTCGTGCCGCTCGAGTACCCCGGCGAGGGCGGTGGTCAGTGCGTCGGGATCGAGCGTCCCGCGCATCCGGACGACGAGGGGGATGTTCTCGGTGAGCGCATCCGGATCGAACCGATTGAGGAACCACATGCGTTCCTGTGCCGGCGACAGCGGAATGCGTTCGGGGCGTGCGAGTTCACCGAGCGCCGGGCCGCTGCGGCCGGCCGAGGTCGCCAGACGTTCGGCGAGAGTGGCCGGTGTCGGCGCGTCGAAGAGATCGCCGACACCGAGGTCACGTCCGCTGACCTCCCGGATGCGGGCGACCGCCCGGGCCGCCGACAGCGAGTTGCCACCGGCGGCGAAGAAATCGTCGTGGGCGCCGACACGCTCGGTGCCGAGCACCTCGGAAAAGGCCGCCGCGATCAGGATCTCCTCCGGTGTCTGCGGCGCAGAGTATGCGGCGGAGGCGAACTCGGCGTCGGGCAGCGCCGCGCGGTCGACCTTGCCGGACGGCGTGAAGGGCAGGGCCTCGGTGGTGACGATGGCCGTGGGGACCGCGTGGGCGGGTAACGCGGCCCGCAGATGGGCGTGCAGCGAGTCGCGATCGAGAGGTGTGTCCCCGGTGACGGTCACATGGGCGACCAACGCGACGTCGCCGTCGGGTCGGCGCTGACCGACGACCACCGCGCCGCCGACCTGTGCGTGCGACCGCAGCACGGCCTCGATCTCACCGGTCTCGATCCGGATGCCACGGATCTTGAGCTGCTGATCGAGCCGGCCGTGATGGGTCAGCGCGGGCTCGTCGCCCACCACGACGCGCACCCGGTCTCCGGTGCGATACCGCCGCGAGCCGGGCGGCCCGTTCGGATCGGCCACGAAGGTGGCTGCGGTGAGGGCGGCGCGACCGTGGTATCCGCGCGCCAGACCTGCTCCGGCAACATACAATTCGCCGTCTACGCCGGGCGGGCACACCGACAGCGCGGGGTCGAGGACACGTAACCCGGTGCCGGTGATGGCGCCGCCGATGGTCATCGGGTCGGTCTGCGTGGTGCCGACCGGACCCGACATGGTCGCCATGATGGTGGTCTCGGTGGGCCCGTAGGCGTTGAACAATGCCGTGCCCCAGCCGATTGCGCGTCGGGCGGTCGCCGGGGCGCAGGCGTCGCCACCGACGATGACGGTCTGCAGCGCCGGGAACGGGTTCTCCTCGGAGGATGCGGGCGAGATCGATTCGAGGACGCCCGGCGTGAGGAAGGCGTGGGTGATCTCCTCACGGATCATCGCCTCGGCGAGATCGGCGGACCCGTAGATGTCGGGTGCGGCGATCACGGTGGTGGCACCGGCGGCCGCGGCCAGCAGGATCTCCAGGATGGCGGCGTCGAAACTCGGTGACGCGAAATGCAGGACACGACTGACAGATTCGACGCCGTGCCGGCGTTGCTCGGCGACGAAGGAGGCCAGACCCCGATGCGTGACGGACACCGCCTTGGGGCGGCCCGTCGATCCCGAGGTATAGATCAGATACGCCAGGTGATCGAGGTGGCGGGTACCGAGCAGTTCGTCGTCACGGACAGGCGCCGACGGCAGGGCGGCCAGGTCACCGGCGACGGACGGATCGTCGAGAACGATCACGGTCGCGGCCATCCCCGCGGTGCCCATGCGGGTGCGCTCGGCGGTCGTGGTCACGATGATGGGAGCGCCGGAATCGGCCAGCATGTAGGCGATGCGGTCGGCCGGATACGACGGGTCGACCGGCACGAACGCGGCCCCGGTGACCGCGACGGCACGGATCGCCGTCACAGATGACAACGATCGCGACAGGCAGAGCGCGACAACGGTTTCCGGTCCCGCTCCGCGCGCGATGAGCAGACGCGCCAGACGGTTGGCGTGTGCGTCCAGTTCGTCGGCCGTCAACTCGCTGCGCTGTCCGGTGGCGGTGGTGGCCACCAGCCGGTGTCCGGGGGTGGTGAGGATGTCGGCCAGCGTCGCCGGAGGAGGTGGTGCCGATGCGGAGCGCTCCAGGCGGCCGAGGACGTCGTGGTCGGCCGACGACAGGGTGTCCAGGTGGCGCAGTGCCGTGGCGGGATCGGCGACCGCGACGCGCAGGACCCGACCCAGGTGATCGAGCAGACGGGCGGCGGTCTCCGGACGGTAGGCCGCACCGCGATGCACGAGGGTGACGTCGAGACCACCGTCGGGCGTGGTGGTGGCGGTGAACTCGAGGTCGAACCGGGCCACCGGGATGTCCGGGCGTTCCGCGGTCCGAGACGGATCGGCCGATCCGGCACCCATCGCGGGATGCTGGTCACCGTCGACGGTCAGGGTCACCGAGATCAGCGGATGCCGGGAACCGTCACGCGGAATCCCGAGTCCTTCGACAATCTCCTCGACGTCGAGTTCGCCGTGGTCGAGCGCGCCGACGATCACGTCGCGGGAGGCGTCGACGAGTGCACCGAACCCGCGCCGTGGATCGACACGGCTCCGCAGCGGGACCACCGTCACGAACATGCCGACGAGGTCGGCGACGGCGGGATCGGTACGTCCGGCCAGCGGTGTGCCCACAATGACGTCGGAGCTGTTGACGTCGGAGCCGCCACCGAATCGGCTCAGCGTGTACGCCAGTGCGGCGTGCAGGACGCCGAAGGTGGTGCTCCGGTGTTCGGTGGCCAGGGTGTGGATGGCCGCGGTGAGCGCGGGATCGAGACGGTGGTGGTGGACCTCGCCGGGGGTGTGCTCATCGCCATCGACCCGCGGGCCGGACCGGGCCGGCGCATCATGTAGCACCCGCCGCCAGTGCGACAGATGCTGTGCCACTGCGGAATCCGCATCATCGGCGCTGCCGCGGCGCCGCTCGCTCTCGAGGATGTGATCGATGTACTGGAGGGGCAGCGGCGCCCAGTCCGGTGTATGACCGGCGACGCGCGCGGCATACGCCCGGTCGAGATCGCGGGCGAGAACCCGCAGCGACCACCCGTCGGCGGCGACGTGGTGGATGGCGAGTACCAGGACCGTCTCGTCGCCGTCCGTGCGGCAGAACACCCGGATCGGTAGGTCGCGGGTGAGGTCCAACTCAGACGCGAGCGCGGCGTCCACGGCGGCCTGGACCGGCGAAACACTTTGCGCCACCGCGTCGTCGAGGAAGGTGACGATCCGCTGCAGACGATCGTCGTCGACGGAGAGGACCTGCTGATACGGTCCCGCCGGGCTTTCCGGGTAGATCGTGCGCAGCACCTCGTGGCGGACCGCGACATCGGTCATGGCTGCGGCCATGACGTCGGCATCCAGGGTGCCGGGTACCCGGATCGGGGCCACGATCACGAAGGCGGTCGAGCCGGGATCGATCCGATTGTGCAGCCACATCTGAAGCTGAGTCGGGCTCAACGGGATTCGGTCCGGACGCACCACCGCGCGGCGCGGGGCGATACGCTCCGCCCGATCGGCGACGGCCGCGATACCCGCCGCCGACCGTGCGTCGAACACCGATCGCACCGGTATCCGCACACCGAGGTGGTCGGCGACTCCGGCGACCACCTGGGTCGCCATCAGCGAGTTGCCCCCGACCGTGAAGAAGTCGTCGTCGACACCGACCTCGTCGCCCAGGAGATCCCGGATGATCCGGAGAATCGTTGCTTCCGTGCGGGTTCGGGCCTCGACTCCGTTGCCGAGCGACGGGAGGGCGGGGATGGGCAGCGCCCGGCGATCGATCTTGCCGCTGGCGGTGACCGGCAACCGGTCGGCGATCTGCACATGGGCAGGCACCATGTGGTCGGGGAGTCGTTCGCGCAGATATGCGCGCACGTCGACGGACGCGCTTCCCGGATCGGGACGCGGCGAGGACAGGACGATGTGGGCGACGAGCTGCGGGCCCGACCGGTCGTCGTCGTGCCGGATCACGACGGCGGCGGCGATGCCGGGATGGGTGAGCAGCGTGGTCTCGATCTCGCCGAGTTCGACGCGTTGACCACGGATCTTGACCTGGAAGTCGGTGCGGCCGAGGTACTCCAGCGTCGGCGAGTCGGTGTCGGCGACCCGCCGCCACCGCACCAGATCGCCGGTGCGATAGAGACGTTCACCCGTTCCCCAGGGGGCCGCGACGAAGCGGGTCGCCGTGAGGTCGGCACGTCCGTGATACCCGCGGGCGAGTTGCACGCCGCCGAGATACAGCTCGCCGGCGACACCGGGCGGGACCGGGCGCAGCCGGGCGTCGAGCACGTGGGTGGTGTTGCCGTCGGTGGGGCGCCCGATCGGTACCGGCCCGACCTTCAGCAGCTCGGTCGTGATCTCCGCGGCGGTCACGTCGACGGCGGCCTCGGTGGGGCCGTAGAGATTGTGCAGGCCGGCGTCGGTGCGCTCCAGTATCGCCGTCGCCGAATGTGATCCGAGTGCCTCACCGCTGGTGAACACCAGACGCAGCGAACGCAGGTCGGCGTCGTCGATGCGCGCGGCCAGGAACACGTCGAGCATCGCCGGGACGAAATGGATCACCGAGATGCGGTGTGCGGCGATCAGCGCGGACAACTCGAGTGGGTCGCGGTGGGCGTCCGGTGCGGCCAGCACCAGGTGCGCCCCGCATGCCAACGGCCAGAACAACTCCCAGACCGATACGTCGAAGGTGATCGGGGTCTTCTGGGCGACGACGTCGTCACCGTCGATCGGGTAGCGGTCCTGCATCCACCGCAACCGGTTCACGATGGCGCCGTGCGGCACACTGACCGCCTTGGGTACCCCGGTGGAGCCGGAGGTGAACAGGATGTAGGCGGGATGGTCCGGACGTAACGGCGAGTGGCGATCGGAGTCGGTGACCGGATGCGAGGGATGTGCCCGGCCGGCCGCGTCGAGATCGACGAGGCGGTCGCCGAATGCCGCCGGGATCGACGCCCGGCTCGAGGCGCTCGCGCAGATGGCGACCGGATCGGTGATGGTGAGCATCGTCTCGATCCGGGCGAGGGGCACGGTGGGATCGACCGGTACATACGCGGCGCCGGCGGCGACGATCGCGTGGATGGCCACCAACATATCGATCGACCGCGGAATCAGCACGGCCACCATGGTTTCGGGACCGGCACCGGCGACGATGAGAGCTCGGGCGGCGCGCGCGACGCGGCGGTCGAACTCCGCCGCGTCGATGGTTTCGGTCGCGTCGGTGACGGTGGCACAGGTGACGGGGGCATAGGTGACGGGGGCACAGGTGACGGGGGCATAGGTGACGGGGGCATAGGTGACGGGGGCACAGGTGAAGGATGCGTCGCCGACCGGACGCCGGGCGAGCAGATCCGGCAGCGTGACCGGCTGCCGGGTGCCCGCCGGCAGTGCGGCGACGCCCGACCACCGTTCGAGGGTGGTGAGGGTGGCGGGATCGAGGACATCGATGTCCCCGACCCGCCGATCGGGGCGGTTGACGATTCCCCGCAGCACCCGGAGCAGTCCCGCGGCCACCGCGGCGACGGTCGAGTGATCGAAGAGGTCCCGCGAGTAGGTCCATCGGGTGCGGATGGGGGTGCTCGGGGTGGACGGATCTGCCGGGACGTCCACCGTCAGGTGCAGATCGAAGCGCGACAGCGGCAGCTCCACCTCGACGATGTCGGCGGTCAGCGATTCAGTGCGGATCGGTCCGGGGGAGGGATCGCCGAACGCGAGCATCACCTGAAAGATCGGATGGTGCGCTCCGGCGCGGTCGGGTTCGAATCGATCGACGAGTTCGTCGAACGGGATCTCCGAGTTGGCCTGCGCGGCAAGATCTCCGTCACGTACCGAGCCGAGGAAGTCGGTGATCGTCAGGGACTCGTCGATCCGGGTACGCAGGACGAGGGTTTCGACGAACATCCCGACGACGTCGTCGAGGACGGCGCTCGGGCGCCCGGCCACCGGGGTACCGATCACGATGTCGGCGGAACCGGACAGCCGTGCGAGGACCACCGCGAGTGCGGCGTGGACCAGATGGAACAGCGAGATACGTTGTCCGCGTGCGAAGGACACCAGCAGGTCGGTGAGTTCCGGTGGCATCTCGACGTCGACGGTGCCACCGAGGTGGGTGGGATCCACCGGTCGTTTCCGGTCGGGCGAGAGGTCGAGTGGTGCCGGGAGCCCGGCCAGCTCGGTGGCCCAGAAGTCGTCCTGGCGGATCACCGCGGGGTGGCGCGGGTGGCCGTCATCGCCGAGCATCTCGGCCTGCCACCGCGCGTAGTCGGCGTACTGCACCGTGACCGTGTCGGACACGGCTTGCGGGGGTGTGTCGGTGAGGAGTTCGGCGAGCAGCAGTCGAAGCGACCAGCCGTCGGCGGCGATGTGATGGATCACCAGCAGCAGAAGGTGCTCGTCGGGTCCGGTCCGGGAGACGGTGACGCGCAGGGGGAGTCGCTCGGTCAGATCGAAGCCGCGCGCCGCGGTCGCGGTCAGGTGGTCGGTTGCGGCGTCCTCGGTGAGGAGGTCCGTGGTGTCGAAACCGCTGTCGTCGAGCTCGAGCAAGGCGAGCGCGTCGTCGACGTCGTGGATCCGCTGGTGGGGTACATCGTCGGCGGCGGGATAGGTGGTGCGGAGCACCTCGTGCCGGGTGAGGACGGCCCGGAGCGCGAGGTGCAGTCGCTCGGTGCTCAGGCCGCGAACACGCAGGGCCAGCGGCAGGTTGTAGACACCACTACCCGGATCGAGTTGATCGAGCAGCCACATACGTCGCTGCGCTCGGGACAGTGGGATCGGAGTGCTCCGATCGGTGGGCACGATGGCCGGGCGGTTGTCGCCCGCGCAGGTGTCGATGCGGGCGGCGAGGTCACCGACCGACGATGCCTCGAACACCTCGCGAACCGGCAGCGTGACGCCGAGGAGGTCGGAGATGCGGCCGACGAGCCGCGCGGCCAGCAGTGAGTTGCCGCCCAGGTCGAAGAAGTCGTCCTCGCAGCCGATCGGGCGGTCGGGCTCGGGATCGACGAGCGCGGTGAGGATGTCGACGAGGGCATACTCGGTGGCGGTGCGCGGTGCGACATGGGCGCGTTCGACGTGTTCGGGAGCGGGCAGTGCCGCGCGATCGATCTTGCCGTGGGCGCTGAGCGGCAGCCTCTCGAGCACCATGGCCGCCGACGGCACCATGTAGGCGGGCAGGCGCTCCCGCAGGCCGGCGAGGACGACGTCCGAATCAAGCTGTGGCGCGGAGTGTTGACCGGCGTCGGGGTCGGTGGTGGTCTCGGGGCCGGCGGGAACCAGGTACGCGACGAGGGAGTCGTGGTGAACGGTGACGGCGGCAGCGGCCAGCCGGGGATCGACGGCCAGTGCCGACTCGATCTCACCGAGTTCGATCCGCTGACCACGGATCTTGACCTGGAAGTCGTTGCGTCCCCGATAGTCGAGGTGCCCGTCGCCGTCGATGCGGGCGAGGTCGCCGGTGCGGTACATGCGCCGGCCGTCGGCGTCGGGATCGGCCACGAACCGTTCGGCGCTGAGATCGGACCGGCCCTCGTACGCGCGGGCCAGCTGTGGGCCGTGCAGATACATCTCACCGACGACTCCCGCTGGTACGCGGTGCAATCGGCGGTCGCGAATCGACACGGCGGCGTCGTCGACGGGGACGCCGATCGGCACGGCAGACACAGCTCTCCCCGATGCCGGCGTCTCCGATGCCACAGTCTCCGATGCCACAGTCTTCGATGCCACCGTCTCCGAGACCACCGGCGTGTAGGTGATCCCGACGGCCGCCTCCGTCGGACCGTAGAGATTGATCGCCCGCCCACGCAGAACATCGGCGGCACGGTGTGCGGTGGTGGGGTTCAGTGCCTCGCCGATGCACAGGATCTCGGCGAGCGGGTGCGCGGGTGCCGCGCCGTCGCCGATCGCGTCGAGATGGGCGTCGAGCAGGGACGGAACGAAGTGCGCCGACGTCACTCCGGCGCGGGCGAAGAATCCGGCCAGATAGCGGGGATCCCGATGACCGTCCGGCGTGGCCCAATCGCGCGCCGTTGATCAACGGCCAGAACAACTCCCACACCGACAGGTCGAAGGTGACCGGCGTCTTGAGGGGCAGCGTGTCGTCGGGACCGACCGGGAATGTCTCCGATTTCCACCGCAACTGGGCGGCGATGGCCCGGTGCTCGACGGCGACGCCCTTCGGGGTCCCGGTGGATCCGGAGGTGTAGATGACGTAGGCCGTGTTGTCCGGCCGCAGCGGGCGTCGACGGTCGGCGTCGGTGACCGGCGAGTCGGAGAACCCGGACTCCGGGATGATGTCGGCGAGGTCGATCACCGGGAGTCCGGCGGGGTCCACCTCGTCGGCGGAGATCGTGCCACAGGTGAGAATCAGTGTCGGACGGGCGGAATCGAGAATCAGTCGGGTCCGCTCCCGGGGCGCCGACGGATCGACGGGGACGTACGCGCCGCCGGCGATCAGCACCGCGAGTATCGCCTCGACCAGATCGCGGGAGCGTCCGATGGCCACCGCGACGCGTGTCTCGGGACCCACCCCGGCGGCAATGAGTCTGCGGGCCAACCGGTTCGCCCGACCGAAGGTCTCGCGGTACGTGGCGGCCCGGCCATCACGGTCGTCGAGGGTGGCGATGGCGTCCGGATGTCGTGCCACACTCGCCTGCAGCAGCGCGGTCAGGGTGGCCTCGGCGCGTCCCGAGTCCGGTCCGGTGAGCACACCGGAGCCGGCCGACGCGGGTCCGCCGGCGGCCAGATCGCCGACCGGGGTGTCCTCGGCGGTGGAGACGGCGGCGAGGACGTCGACGAAGAACTCATGCCATCGCTCGATGGTGCTGTGGTCGAACAGATCTCGGTCGCAATCCCAGTGCACCCGAAGCCGATCGACGGCGGTTCCGGTGTCGGGGTCCGGATCGGTCGACTCGACCAGGGTGAGATGCAGATCCGACTTCGCCACGCCCAGTGACGGTTCGAGGAGCTCGACGTCGAGTCCGTCGAGGTTGAAGCCGGTCAGCGTGATGTTCTGATAGGAGAAGCCGACCTGGAACAGCGGATGATGGGCCGGTGAGCGGCGTGGCCGCATCAGATCGACCAGCCGGTCGAAGGGGATGTCGGCGTTCTCGAACGCCGCGAGGTCTGCCTCCCGGATCTGCCGGAGCAGTTCGGGGACGGTCGATTCGGGCGCGATGCGGGTGCGCAACACCACCGTTCCGACGAACATTCCGACGAGTTCGGTGAGATCGGGGTGCCCACGCCCGGCCACCGGGGTGCCGACCGCGATGTCGGAGGTGTCGGCCAGCCGGGCCAGCACGATGGCCAGCGCGGCATGGGCGACCATGAACGGGGTGGTTCCCGACTCGGCGGCCAGCGTCCGAAGTTGGCCGACGACTGCGGGATCAAGTTCGCGGTGGACCTCGCCTCCCCGGCCGCCGGCCGTCGCGGAGCGCGGGCGATCGGTGGGCAGCCCGAGGAGGTCGGGTAGTCCGTCGAGGTGGTGACGCCAGAAGTCGAGCTGACGTGACTCGAGGGAATCTGCGTCGCGTTCGGCACCCATGAGTTCGTGATGCCAGCGCGTGTAATCCCGGTAGGTGACCGGCAGTGGCGCCCAGTGCGGTGAAAGTCCCTGCCGCCGAGCGTGATACGCGACAGCGAGGTCTCGGGCGAGGGGTGCGGTCGACGATCCGTCGACGGCGATGTGGTGGGCGACGCACACCAGGATGTGGTCATCGGCGGCCAGCCGGAGCAGCCGGACCGCGAGCGGTATCTCGGCGGCGACGTCGAAACCGATGGTGGCGAGTTCGGCCAGCCGGTCGTCGACGGCGGCGGCGGTGACCTGTTCGATGGTTCCGAGGAGGTTCACCGGTGCGGCGTCGAGCACCTGCTGCACCGGACCGTCGGGGCTGTCGGGGTAGACCGTGCGGAGGGGTTCGTGGCGTCCGATGACGTCGGTGATCGCGGCGGCCAGTGCCGCGGTGTCCAGGTCTCCCCGAAGGCGCAGTGCCAGTGGGATGTTGAAGATCGCCGACCGATGGTCGAGCTGGTTGATGATCCACATCCGCTTCTGCTGCGGAGAGACCGGCACGGCGTCGGTGGCGGCGTCGTGTTGCAGGAGTGGGGTGCTACGCCGGGGTGAGGTGGCGAGCCGGTCGGCGAGGGTGGCCACCGTGGGGGCCTCGAAGACGAGTCGTACCGGGACGTCGATGCCGAGTCGGGTGGCCAGGGTGCCGACCAGTGCGGTGGCGACCAGCGAGTTGCCGCCGATGGCGAAGAAGTCGTCGTCGCGGCCTACCCGGTCGGTGCCGGTGGATTCCGCGAATGCCTGCGCGACAATCTCTTCGGTCTCTCCGCGGGGAGCCACGTACGGTGCGGTGCGGATGGTCGGGATCGGTAGCGCCCGACGATCGAGCTTTCCGGAACCGGTCATCGGGAGTTCGTCGAGGGCGACGATCGCCGCGGGCACCATGTGGGAGGGGAGGGTGGCGCGCAGCCGGTCACGGATGTCGTCGGAGTCGGCGGTGCCGACGTGATAGCCGACGAGGACCCGTTGCCCGGTGGGCATGACCTGCGGTTCGGTGACCGCGTAGTCGACGCCGGGTACCCCGCCGATCGCCGCATCCACTTCGCCGAGTTCGATTCGGAATCCGTGGATCTTGACCTGGCGATCGGCGCGACCCCGGTACTCGAGTTCGCCGGCGGGTGACCAGCGCGCCAGGTCTCCGGTGCGGTAGAGGCGAGAACCGCTGGGGCCGTAGGGATCGGCCACGAACCGTGATGCGGTGAGTGGCATCCGACGGTGATATCCGAGCGCGACGCCGACGCCGCCGACATAGAGTTCCCGGTGGCGCCGAGGGGCACGGGCTGCAGGCGGTGATCGAGGACGACGGCGGTGGTGCCGGTGATCGGCGAGCCGATCGTCACCGGGGCATGCGGGTCGAGCGGACCGGCGAGGGTGGCCATGATGGTGGTCTCGGTGGGGCCGTAGGCGTTGAACATCGCACGCCCGCAAGCCCATCGGGCCACCACATCCGGCGGGCACGCCTCACCGCCGACGATCACGGTACGCAGATCGTCGAAGTCGCCGTCGGGTACCGACGCCAGCGCGGCGGGGGTGAGGAAGGCGTGCGTGATGCGTTCGACGCGGAGCAGCCGCGCCAGTTCGGCGCCGCCGTAGATCTCGGGATCGACGATCACCAACGTCGCGCCCGACGCGGCGGCGAGCAGCAGTTCGAGAATCGAGGCGTCGAAGCTGGGAGAGGCGAAGTGCAGGGTGCGCTCCCCGGGAGCGACACGGTATCGGCGTCGCTGTTCGGCGATGAACGAGGTGAGACCGCGGTGGGGCACCAGGACACCCTTGGGTGTGCCGGTCGACCCGGAGGTGTAGATCAGGTAGGCGGGATCGTCGAGGTGCAGGGGCCGGATGCGGTCGGCGTCGGTGATCGGTTCGGCCGAGGCGCGCCGGTAAGCCATCCGAACGCGTTCGTCGTCGAGATGCAACCACGTTGCGGGACCGTCGATCCCGTCGAGACGGCGATCCGCCTTCGATGACGCGATACCGAGGCCGGCGCCACTGTCGGCGAGCAGGTAGGCGATGCGTTCGTCGGGCAGGGACGGGTCGATGGGGACGAAGGCGGCACCGGCGGTGAGTACGGCGAGTTCGGTGGCGATCGACGCGGTGCCCCGCGGGAGAAGCACCGCCACAATCGATCCCGGTCCGGCGCCGTGGGCGATGAGGACCCGCGCGATGCGGTATACGCGATTCCAGAGCTCGTCGTAGCGCAGATCGGTGTCGCCGGCGATGAGGGCGGTGACCGACGAGTGGGTGTGGGCCACCCGGGCGAGCAGATCGGGGAGGGTTTCGGGCACGGCGGGGCTGGCACCTCGGGCCGGGACGACGTGGCTGCTTTCGGCCGATGTGAGCACGTCGAGCGTGGACACCCGGGCGGCCGGATCGGCGTCGACCAGCGCGGCGAGGACGGTGAGGAACCGGGTGCGAAGGGCCGCGAGATCCTCGGCGGGATAGGCCGCCGCGTTGCCCTCGAGGTCGATGAGCAGTTCGCCCGTGCCGGTGTGGACGGTGAAGGCGAGGTCTTCGGTCGGGCCGGTACTCAGGATGTGGCTGCGCCCCGTGTTGGTGCCGAGGGTGAGCTCGTTGCGGAACATCATCACGTTGATCGCGGGTCCGAAGAATCCGCGGCCCGCGGTGTCGGCGGCCGATCGTGGCAGGGCTCGCCGCATATCCTCGAAGCGATAACGCTGATGACGCAGTGCGCCGGTGAGTTCGGTGGTCACCGCGGCCAGCAGGTCACCGATGGTGGTGTGCGCGTCGATGTGGGTGCGGACCGGAACGACGTTGGACACCATGCCACCGGATCGGCGGAGCAGTGCGTTGGTGCGCGCCGAGACGGGCAGGCTCAGCACCACGTCGTCGCTGCCCGACATCCGGGCCATGAACACCGACGCCGCCGTGGCGACGACCGCCGCGACGGTGGAGTTGTGCGCCGTGCAGAAGGCTTCGATGGCGGTGCGCACTGCGGGATCGAGTGAGCCACCGGCGGTATGTGATTGGGCTGCCGGAACGTCGGTTCGGCTGCCGGTCACCGGATCGGCGAGGCGGATGGGATCGGGGAGTTCGGCAAGTCGCTCGTCCCAATGCCGGCGATCGCGGTCGAAGCGGGTCGAGGACCGGTAGGCGACGTCGTCGGCATGCAGATCGGTGAGCGTCCCGGCCCGGTTCGGCGGTATCTCCGTCCCGGTGGCGCGGGCGGTGTAGACCGCGGCGGCACGTTCGGCGAAGGCGGCGGCGCCGTAGCCGTCGAGCAGGATGTGGTGGACGCGGGTGTACCAGAAGTAGCGGTGATCGGCGACGCGCAGCGTTGCCGACTCGATCAGACGATCGGTGAAGAGGTCAAGGGGGCGGCGGAATTCCGCATTCATCCATTCATGTGCGGCGGCCTCCGGATCGGGTCGATCACGAAAATCGATGTGCACCATTTCATCCCGTAAGGAATCGTCCAGGAATTGCGCAGGTTCGCCGGAACCGTCGGTGTTCGGTATCAATCGGACCATTGCCGTGCCGAATTCCCGAATCACCCGCCGTCCGACGTCGGTGAACAGTTCGGTGTCCACATCGCCGTGAATGTCGACGTATTGGGCAATGGAGAACGGGACGTGGGGCGTGAGTTGTTGCGCGAACCAGATGCTGCGCTGTGCAGCGGAGAGGGGGACCACGAGATCGCCGTGTAGGCGGGGCTGTTCCGGGGCCTCTTCCGTTCGCGATGACTCGCGAATGTCGTTGATTGTCACGCTGTGTCAACTTTTCTGGACTATGTGGGCACGCCACATGGCGGGCTCTGCGGCCCGTGGGGGTGAGTGCCTTTCCTGGCGCAAATCGCCGCGGCGGGGTTCGTCGTCGACGGTGGTGGACGGGGGACCGCTACATCGGTGCCTCGCCCGGTGCGGCATCATCGGAGGTGAGTCGGTACGCCCATCGAGGGGTGGACTCGCGCGGATGAATTAGCACAGGCTAACCTTAACATGATGTCAGTCGGTGCAAAGTCGCCGTTCGCGTTCGATGGGAAAGCCGGGTGATCGATGATGGCCGGAATCACCGACGACGCCGGCGCCGACTATCTGCCCGCGCTGAAAGTGGACGCGGTCACCAAATCCTTTGACGATGTTCATGCCCTGCGAGGGATTTCGTTCGAGGCGCCGCCGGGTAGCGTCCTCGGCGTTCTCGGACCCAACGGCGCAGGTAAGACGACGCTCGTCGACATCCTGTGCACCCTGCTCGCGCCGGACTCGGGTTCGGCCAGTGTCGCCGGACACGACGTGGTCACCGACGGGGCTGCGGTGCGTGAGCTGATCTCGATGACGAGGCAGTATTCCGCACTGGACGAAACGCTCGACGGTCGCGACAACCTCGTCTTCTTCGGCCGCATGCGTGGTCTGCGTCGTCGGTCGGCTCGTGAGCGCGCCGACTACCTGCTGGAGAGGTTCGACCTGACCGCCGCCGCCGAGCGGCCGGTCTCGGGCTACTCCGGCGGGATGCGCCGACGCCTCGATATCGCCTGCGGACTGGTGGTGCGGCCGTCGGTGGTGTTCCTGGACGAACCCACCACCGGCCTCGACCCCCGCAGCAGGCAGGACGTCTGGTCGTTGATCGAGGAGCTGAAGGCCGACGGCATCACCACGTTGCTGACCACGCAGTACCTGGACGAGGCGGATCGCCTCAGCGACAACATCATCGTCGTCGACGGTGGTGAGGTCATCGCCGAGGGGACCGCGGAATCCCTCAAACGCAAGGTGGGTGGCACTCATTGCCGGGTTGTGATGTCCGACCCGGCGGTGGCGGCCGACTTCTCCGCCACGCTCACCCGGCACCTCGGTCCGGAATACCGGGCCGCGGTGGATGATGACTCCGCGGTGACCCTGACCGCTCCGCACGGCGTCGACACGATGGCCGCGGTCATCGAGATCGCCCGCGCGGCCGGGGTGGGTCTCGACGACGTGTCGTTGCGCAGTCCGTCGCTTGACGATGCCTTTCTCATCCTCACCGGCAACACCGCACGCACCGGAGACGAGCCGTGACCACTCCGGTTTCGCCACCGCGGTTGACCTGGCCGGATCGGGACGATCCGGCCGTCGCGACGACCCGCTGGTTCTTCCTCCGGCAGTGGAAGACGATGACCGCCAGGGCCATTCGGTCGGCGTACAAGGAGGGCGAGTTCACGATCGCCATCGTGATGCCGCTCGTCTTCGCGCTCGGCTTCTACCTGCCGCTGCGGCTCATCATGGCCGAGCAGGGGATCGACTACGCGCAGTTCCTGATGCCGATCATCGTGCTGCAGGCGGTGACATTCACGGCGGTTGCCGCTGCACAGCGCGCGAGCCTGGACAGAATCCGTGGAATGACCCGGCGGCTCGCGTCGATGCCGGTGCGTCCGCTGGTGCCGCTGTTGTCGCGGATGTCGACATCGCTGGCACGGTCGACCGTGTCGGTGGTGGCCGCCCTGATCTTCGGTGCGATGCTGGGCTTCTCGTTCGACGGCGGTGTGCTCGACACGGTGGCCTTCGTGGCGTTCGGACTTGCCGTGGGTCTCGTCTTCGCCCTCGGCGCCGACTCCCTCGGCCTGGTCGCGCGCGGGCCGGAGGCGACGTCGCAACTGTTGGTGCTGCCCCAGCTCGTCCTCGGGCTGCTGTCGACCGGATTCGTGCCGGAATCCGGTTTCCCGGACTGGGCACAACCTTTCGCGCGGAATCAGCCGATCTCGCACTTCGCCACCACGATGCGGGGGTTGGCCGCCGGTGATCCGACGTGGCAGACCGCAATGCCTGCGCTGATCTGGCTCGGTGCTCTCGCGGTGGTCTTCGTGATCACCGCCTATTACGTCGAGACGCATCGGCGGTTGGAACCGTGAGCTCTCGAATCGACGACGGTGTGGTGGTGGGCGTGCGAATGCCGTTCCCGGACCGCGACGCGTGGGCTCCCGAAGCCACTGTGCGGGCACTGGTGCGGTGTTCTCGGATTCAGTGCGAACGGATCCTGGTGAAGTGGGTCAAGGACCCGGTGACCCTGCTGCAATCGTTGTTGTTCCCCGCGCTCATGGTGCTGTTGTTCTGGCTGGTACTCGACCGTTCGGTGACCGACCACGCCGGATCGTCCAGTGTCTTCGGCATGGTGCCGATGGTGGCCCTGATCGGCGCGATGTCGGGTGCGTCGATCAGCGGGCTGGGTCTGCGACGCGAGGTCCAATCCGGGTTGCTGACCAAGACGTGGACGCTGCCGGTCCATCGTGCGTCGGCCATGGTGGGCCGGCTGGCGGCCGAGACGGTCCGGATCGTCGTCACCGTCAGCGCCGTGTTGCTGGTCGGCACGATCATCGGATTCCGCATCAGCACAGGCGTACTCGGCTACGCGGCGATCATCGGCGTGGCGCTGTTGTTCGGGCTGTCGTTCTCGATGATGGTGACTGCGATGGCGCTGCTGAGCCGCGACTCGCACATCGTCGAGTGGACCGCCATCGGAACCAATCTGGCGATGTTCTTCAACACCGGATTCGTACCCGCCGACGCGTATCCGCAATGGCTGCAGCCCATCGTTCGATACCAGCCGCTCAGTTGCGCGGTGGACGCCATCCGCGCGTTCGCCGACGGCGGCCCGATCGTCGGGCCGCTGCTGCCGACCCTCGCGTGGTCGGTCGGTGTGGCAGTCATCTGCGCAGGCCCTGCGGTCGTCGGCTACCGGGTGGCCGCCACCCGTCGGTAGCTCTCGACGGTGGCGGATCGGTTCAGATGTAGAGGCTGCGGTGTCGGATGCTGCCCTTCGCCCTGCCGAGGAGGTTCCCGGCATGAAAGAGCCAGCGACCCAGCGGAACACGGGTCAGACGGGTCGGTAGAAGGGGATTCCGCAGAAGGAGGTAGGCTATCACGTCGAGCGTCGCGTACCAGGGGCGCCGCGGCATTCCGTAGTGACGGTAGTCGGAGTACAGGCGGGCGTCGCCCTCGCCGCACATCACCGACTGATCCCAGATGCCCGCCAAGGTATCGCGCAGTCGGTACGCGACCAGCGCTCGCGGCGCATGGCCCAGCGCTCCGCCGGTCAGCTGGACCCTGATGGTGAAGTCGGAATCCTCACCGCCGCGGTCATACGCGGTGTCGAATCCGCCGGCCCGGTCGAAGGTGTCGCGCCAGACCCCGAGGTTGCAGGTCGGTGAGACGCGCAGGAATCCGGGGAACTCGTACGGTTGTTCCGGCGGGAGCATGCCCCGCCAGCTCTGGGCGCGAACGGAATTGAGAGTCGATGTCTCCACCGCTCCGCCGACCGCATCGTAGGAGGTTGCCACCCTCGTCAACTCGGTGAGCCACGCCGGATCGACGCGATCATCCCCGTCGCAGAAGGCGACGAAGTCCCCATCGGACGCGGCGACCCCGGCGTTGCGGGCGTGCGCGCTGCCCTTCGTCGCGCCGGCATCGACCCACTTGAGCCGCAGCCGATCTCGGAGCGGATGATCCGACAGGTGGTCACGCAACCCATCGGTGGAGCCGTTGTCGGCGACGATCACCTCGAAGGGGCGTTGGTAGGTCTGATCGGCCAGCGCGTCGAGCTGCAGATCGATGACGTTGCGGGCGTTGAACACCGGGATCACCACCGATACGAGCTCGGGCAACTGCCGCGATCGATTCGAATGTCGCTCACGCGGGGGAGTGGCCTGCGAGTCACCGTCGTGACGGAGTCGCTGCGCCCGACGCAGGACGGTGGGTGGGATGCGTCCCACCTCGTCACGTAGGGATGCGCGTAATCCGCTGCCGGTCAGATAGATCCGGGAGAGTCGATCGGTTCCGATCGCCATTGCGCGGCCGCGGAGGAACACGTCCTTCGATATCGATGCCGCGGTCCACAGCGCCTCGCTGCGAGCATATCTGCGATACAGCGTGAGCCGGTTGCGCGCAATGTAGTAATGCCGGAACGGTGCGTCCTCGGTGAACTCGATGGCGCCCGCGGCCCGGCCCCGCAAGATCCAGCGGAGCGGGCGCGGCGGTGTCCATTGCGCCGCCCGGCCCAGCCGGTGGGTGATGCGCGTACCCGGCACGATCACCGCGTGGGCTCCGAGCGCGCGGGCCCGCAGATAGAACTCCGTCTCCACGCAGTCGATGAAGAGTCCCTCGTCGAAGAGACCGACCCGCTCCAGCAGCGCCCGCGGGAACATCATGCCTGATTGGATCGGTTCGAATGCCAACGTCACACCCTTGTGGGCGAACCAGAATGGTGCGACGTCGTCGTTGATCAGGCTCGGCGACAGCATCACCAGGTCGATGTCGAGTGACCGGGTCAACGCGAGGTGATCGAGCATGCGGGAGACGTAGTCGGTGGGCAGGTCGGTGTCCTGATCGAGGGTGAGGACCGCCTCGGCGCCCTCCTGCAGGGCGAGTTCGATGCCGCGGTTGAGTGCGTGGGCGATGCCGCGGTTGTCACCGGAGCGCAGGACGGTCGCGCCGGCGGCGGCGCACTTCTCCAGGATCTGTGCGACCGCACCGTCGGGATCGGTTGACAAAGAGGGTGATCCGTCGTCGACGATGATCACCTGGCCGGCCTGATCGCGAACCGAGTCGACGGTGGCCACCAGGGCCTCGTCGGGTTCGAACGCACTGATCACGGCGGCGACGCCGGTGGGGGCGATGGTCATGACGGCGCACCCGCCGGCACGTCGGACAACGCCTCGTCGAAGGCCGTCACGGTCTCGGAGACGTACGGCGCGCGCACCATCGAGTGGTGGTCGCCGGCGACATCGGTGAACGTCACCTCACCGGAGGTCACATGCGTCCACAGGGCCGGGTCGTCGTGATTGGTGCGGGCCCGGATGATGTGGATCGGACCGCCGTAACCGCTGGGGCGGTAGCGCCGGATCATCCGGGTGCCGAGGTCGAAGAAGACCGTCCACTGCAGGGTGGTCGGCAACCGGACCAGCCCAGCGGTGATCATCAGGACGTTCATCGCGAGCAGATTCCAGGCCTGCTGGAACCGAGTCCGGGTGGAGGCCGCCGCCGTCGCGGAACGGTCCGGAAGGACGGCGTGATCGGCTGTCAATGCGGCGAATTCGGCTCGGAGGCGGCGGAGGCCACCGATCTCGCGACCGACGAGCCGATCGGCCAGGATCGGGTCGATGAGTGGGTCGAGGACGATCACCTGCTCGCATGCGTGTCCGGCCCGGGTCAGGGCGGCCGCCGCCTCGATCGCGATGAAGCCGCCCATCGAGTATCCGCAGATGCGGTAGGGGCCGCGGGGCCGGACCGAACGGATGTCGGCGATGGCGCGGCGTGCGGCGGCCGCGATCGAATGGTCGGTGCGGCCACGGCCCTCGATGCCGCGGGCCTGGATTCCGTACACCGGACGTTCGGTGTCGAGGGCGCGGGCGAGCGGGGTCAGTGATGTGGCGAGGGACCCCGCTCCGGCGATGACGAAGATCGGCTCACTGGCACCGGTCCGCAACTGCACCATGGTGTTTCCGGTTGCCGTGCGGGCTCGTTCATCGTTGGCGGCGTCGAGGACGCGGGCGAACTCGGCGATGGTGGGGGCGGCCGAGAGCATCGCCGTGTCCAGCCGCACCCCGAAGCGGTGCTCGAGGTCGGCCAGCATGGTGCGCGCGGCGAGGGAATCGCCGCCGAGGGAGATGAAGTCCTCGTCCCGTCCGACGGGGTCCATACCGAGCGTGTCCTGCCACAGCAGGGTGAGCATCGCCTCCGTCGGGCCGTGCGGTCCGACGACATCGCCGCGCTCGGGAACCGGCGGCAGCGCCGCACGATCCACCTTGCCTCGTTCGGTGCGTGGCAACTCGGTCATCACCACGACGTCACGTGGAATCATCCACGGGGCCAACGTCTTTGCCAACGCGATGCGGATCTCGGCCGGCGACGGCGACCACTTCTCCCGGTCCACCGCCACGTGGGCGATGAGCCGGCCGGCGTCACGGTCGCCGGTGACCACGGCGTCGACGGTCCAGGGCAAAGCCCGCAGCGCCGCCTCCACCTCGATCGGTTCGACGAGGTATCCGCGGATCTTGACCGCGTCATCACGGCGACCGAGCAGATGGAGGTGACCGGCGTCGTCGAAACGGCCGAGATCGCCGGTGTGCAGCCGTGTCCGGCCGTCGTCGAGTGCGACGAACCGGCGGGCGGTCAGATCGGCATCATTGAGGTAACCGAGTGCGAGATAAGCGGATTCGACGACGATCTCACCCGCGGTCCCGGCGGGGAGGTCACCTCCGTCCTCACCGACGATCCGAACCTGCTTATTCGATGCGGGGGTGCCGACGGGGATGGGACCGCTGGGCAGATCCCGTTCCGGCGGAAAGCGATTGAAGGCGAGATCGCCCATCTCCGACGAACCCGACCAGCTGCAGAAGACGCCGTGGCGCAGAACCGTTCGCCGCAGCAGTGCCACGTCGGCGGCGGTGACCGGCTCGCCGCAGGTGGAGGCCAGTCGCAGCGAGTGCAGCGAGGTGTCGTCGAGGTCGGGGTCGTCGAGATCGGGCAGCCAGGAACGCAGCAGCGACGGAGTGCAGTGCAGGGTGGTGGCGTCGGTGGTGTCCAGCCAGTCTCGCAGGCCGGTGGTGGTGCGGCGCCGGACATCCCACAGCATCATGGTGGCGCCGTTGAGCAGCGTCATGATCAGGCAGTCGAATCCGGCTCCGAAACTCAGTGGCAGCAGGACCGCGGCGCGGTCGGCCAGTCCGAGGCCCATGAACTCGTGTGCGTCGACCGCCTGGTTGACCCAGCCGCGCTGAGAATGGATGACGCCCTTCGGCTTTCCGGTGGAACCGGAGGTGAAGATGACGACGGCCGGGTCATCGGGTGCCGGATCTGCCAATGGTTCTGCACTGGAGGGCAATTCGTTGATCCGCGCGGGACTCATCGGGATTGCACCGGACAGCTGCAGGATGTGTTCGCGGCGGTCGTCGGGCAGTAGCGGGTCGAGCATGATGACCGGGCGTCCCGACATCAGTACCGACAGCAGGGCGAGCACCGAGTCGACGTCGGATTCGGTGTCGACGGCCACCGGGCGGCCCGCGTCGGTGACCGCGGCGATCGCCCGTGCGCGATCCTCGGTGTGCGCCAACGCCTCCGCGAAGCCGATGGACGCCTCGGGGGTGAGGATCGCGATCTCGTCGGCGCGGGCCGCGGCGACGGCCCGCCAGTGCGCCACGGCCGTTTCCGGTAGCCCGCGGCGGACGGTGTCGAGGTCGACCGGCGGCGAGTCGTCGTCGGCACCGTGGGCGCAGTGGGTCATGAGTTCAGGCCGGCGGCGATCGTCGGCCAGGATCGATGCAGTTGGTCCTGCCAGTACATCCACGAATGTGTGCCGGTGGCAGGGAGATTCACCGTCGCAGGGATGTTCAGATCACGGAGTCGTTGCGCCATCTGCTCGGTGCACTGACGGGCCGCGGCCTCCAGTGCCCCGCCGACGACGATCTGATTGGCCACCGGCGGAGCGCCCGGGGCCTGGTGTTCGGGTGTGTCGTAGCGCCCGGCGAGGCCGCTGCCGGCGGAGAGATAGAGCGTCCGGCCGCGGAGTTTGGCCGCATTGATGTACGGATCGTGACGAATCCAGTCGGCGGAGCCGGTGGGTCCCCACATGTTGTCGACATTGGCGCCGGCGGCGGTGTAGACGATGCCCGAACCGCGGCCGCGCCCTCGGGAGTGCTCGTCCGTGCGCAACCGCTGTAGGACGCGACCGACCGGTAGAGGTCACCGGTCTCGCCGGCGAGGGTGAGGACCGATGTCGCCGACATGGATAGGCCCGCGATCGCGTTGCGTCCGTTGGTCTTCAACGTCGCGTCGACGGCCGACGGTAGTTCCCGCGTCAGGAAGGTCTCCCACATCGGGCGGCCGATCTTCGGGTCGTCGGCCACCCAGTCGGTGTAGTAGCTGCCGATGCCCTTCATCGGGATGACGACGTTGACGAGCTTGTCGGCGAAGAACGTCCGGGCATCGGTCTGGGCGAGCCAGTTGGCGCCGTCCTCCCCGCCGCCCGCGCCGTTGAGCAGATACAGCGTCGGTGCGTCGGCCGGATTGCCCGCCGGTCGGATCACCTGGAGCGGGATGTCGGCGTTCATCGCCGCCGAATGGGCGGTGGCCAGCCACAGGTTGTCGTCGAGTTGCTCCACGAATGTCAACCCACCGGTCGACCCGGTGCTCGGCTGCGGCGCGGCGGTGGCCCACGGCGCCATCGCGAAGGCGGACACGACGGCCAGGACCAAGGTCCCGATCATGGTGCGGAAGCCGCCTGGGCCGGTCGACACGGAAGAACGCATAGTAAGGTAAGCCTACACTGCGGAAACTGTCCGTGGTCGGCGGTACAGCATGCGCCTGAGTCAGGCGGAGGTAGTCCATGAAGGTCTGTGTCGTCGGAGCGGGCCCCTGCGGCCTGACGACCATCAAGCAACTCCGCGACGAAGGACATGAGGTCGTCTGCTTCGACAAGAACGCCGACATCGGCGGGATCTGGCTCCGGCACGCCGGCGACGATGACGAGATGAAGGCCTTCGACAACCTGATGCTCACCATCTCGATGAAACTGATGGCCTACTCCGACCATCCGTTCAAGGGCGGCCGGGTCTTCTACTCACGCAAGCAGTATTACGGCTACCTGCGCGACTACGCCGACCGCTTCCGGCTGCGCGATCACATCCGGTTCGGCAGCGAGGTCACCGACGTCCGCAAGACCGGCGGGTCGTGGATGGTGTCGGTGCGCCGTGACGGTGTCGAGTCGAGCGAGGAGTTCGGCGCCGTCGCGATCTGCTCCGGCCCGTTCAAGACTCCCAACCGTGCCATCGCCGGCCTCGAGGGTTTCGACGGTGAGATCGTGCACTCCGCCCAGTACCGCAACAACGAACGCTTCCGGGGTAAGCGCGTCCTGATCGTCGGCCTCGCCGAATCCGGCGCCGACATCGTCCGCGAGATCGGCGACGTCGCCGAGTCCGCCACGCTGTCGATCCGTTCCTACACGTGGTTGCTGCCCCGGGTGTTCGAAGGCGACAAGACCACCGACTACGGTACGGTCCGCTCCCACCACCATGAGATGCTGCGTCGCTCAACGGATTACCCGTTCCCGCTGCAGACGTTCTGGGGACGCAACAGGTTCGCCAAGGCGGTGTTCCTCGCAGCCTCGGTGATCCTCGGGTTCATCACGGCCGGCGTCGGCGGGTTGCGCGGTGAACTCGCCCGCCGGACCGGACGGAAACCGGACGAACCCGCACTCAATCCCATGGGTGAGCCGGTCCGCCCGTTCAAGATGGATCTGGGAACGCCTGAGGACGAGGCGAATTGGGAGATGCTGCGGACCTGGAACCGGCGTTCGCATCCCGACGGCAGTTGGACCCAGCGGGGCATCTTCTGCAAGAACGTCACCTTCATCCCGAGCCTCGTGTCCGGGAAGGTCACGCTCAACGACGCCGGGATCGATCGGTCGGACGGCAAGAAGGTCTTCTTCAAGGATGCGACGGCCGCCGACTTCGACACCGTCGTACTGTGCACCGGATTCACCACCGAACGACTCGCGATCGGCGACCTGACGGTCCGTGACGGCAACGTCCGCAACCTCTACAAGCATTCGATTCCGCCGGAGCACGACGGGACCGCCGCGTTCATCGGGTTCGTGCGGCCCTTCTCCGGCGGTATCCCGATCTGCGCGGAGATGCAGGCCCGCTACTTCGCGCGACTGTGCAGCGGAAAGCAGAAGCTCCCGGCGGACGTCGACGACCGCATCCTGCGCGAGAAGCAGTGGGAGGAGTACTGGACCGCGCTGAGTCCTCGGCACACCGAATCGATTCCCTCGCAGGTGGTCTACCTGGATTCGATCGCGAAGGAGATGGGTGTCCTGGTCCCGATGTGGCGGATGCTGATCAACCCGAAGCTGTTCAAGCAGTTGTGGTTCGGCAGTTTCAACCAGTCGTGCTACCGGATCGTCGGCCCCCACAATCTCGGGAAGGCCGCCCTCGAGGATCTCTACGCCGAGCCGGTCGGCCGACTCCGCAACGCGGTGTGGGACATGTCGCTGCTGCAACTGATGCCGAAGAACGTGCATCCCAAACACATGATGTGAGGCGGCTGCGCCCGGAATCGGGGGGCAGGGAGAGTCAAACGGTCGGTGCCCCGTCGGCGGGCGAATTAGACTCACCGCCATGAACTGCCGACGCCCCATCGTGCATCCGAGGCGGGCGCGGTGACCTCGTGGTTCACCCGCACCATCGTCGACCCGGGGCGGTTGCCGCTGTTCGTCTTCCTGGTCGCGTTCATCCTCACCTTCCTGTTCATCCGATTCAGCGTCCGGATGATTCGGGCGCAGGTCCGGTGGTGGCCGGGCAACGTGACCCCCGGTGGTCTGCATCTGCATCACGAATTCTTCGGGGTCATCGTGATGACCCTGTCCGGGTTCGGGCTGATCTCCGTGTCACGGTTCGACACCCCGATCGCCGACGCGGTGCTCGCGTCGCTGTTCGGTGTCGGATGTGCGCTGGTGCTCGACGAGTTCGCGTTGATCCTGCATCTGCGGGACGTCTACTGGGAGAAGGAAGGACGCGCGTCGGTGGACGCGGTGTTCGTCGCCATCGCCATCGGGCTGCTGTTCCTGATGGGGTTTCGTCCACTCGATTTCTCCTCGGCGGTGGGCGAATTCCGTGACGACCCGGACGTGGTGGGTCGGATCGTCGTGGTGGTGGGCATCGCGGTCAACGTGGTGCTGGCGATCATCACCCTGGTGAAGGGCAAACTATGGACCGGGCTCATCGGGATGTTCATCCCGGTGCTGCTCGTGGTCGGTGCCATCCGGGTGGCCCGACCGGCCTCCCCGTGGGCGCGGTGGTTCTACGGAAGTCGAGACGGTAAGCACCAGAAGGCCATCCGGCGCGAGCGACGACTGCGTGAACCGATGATCCGGTGGAAGATCGTCGTGCAGGAGGCGCTCGCCGGCAGATTCGGGGTGCCCGACGCCCCGCCGGCGTCGCAACCGGTCGCGCCGGTGCCCGCCCCGATCGCGCAATCCCCGTCCGTGCAGATGCCCAACCGCATCGCGACCGCCATCCGCTGGCGCCGCATCCGGCGGGAACTGAAGGTGGTGCCGACCTGGCGGCTTCCGGTGATCCTGGTGATGCTGGCCATCATCGCGGCGATCGCGTGCGTGACCATCGATGAGAACCTGGGTCTCGACGTCGATTCCGGCACGCTGGCAACCGTGCTCGGGGTGATCGCCGGTGCGACCGCCACACTCACCGGTCTGGTCTTCACGGCGGTGACCCTTGCCATGCAGTTCGGGGCGTCGCAGATCTCGGTGCGGGTGATCCCGATGCTGCAGCGCGAACCGGTGATGCGCTGGTCCATCGGCTTCTTCCTGGCGACCTTCGTGTTCAGCGTGATCATCGCGATGGACCTGGCGTTGTCGGGGCCCGACGACGGCACCCCCGGCGCGTCGACCGCCATCGCGGCCTTCCTCACCGTGGTGTCGGCGATCCTGTTCATCGCCCTGGTGACCAAGGTCGGCTCGGTGCTCAACTCCGCTCAGTTGCTGCGGTGGATTGCCGCCGACGGTCGTTCGGCGATCCGGCGGCAGTATCCCGTCGTCGGTGGGCAGACCACGGACCACGGCTCCGAACTCGACGAATGGGCCAGTGCCGCAACTGAATCGCGCACCACCATCACACTTCCGGAACTCGGTGCCCGCGGCCGGATACTCCTGGCCGTCAACGTGCCGATGCTGGAGCGGTACGCCGCGTCGCGGCAGGTGCGATTCGACCTGCTGGTCCGGGTGGGCGACAACGTCTCCCACAACGTCGGGGTGATCGCCGTCATCGGGCCGAGCACCGGCGGCAAGCCTGGAGGCGACGCGGAGTTCCAGCGAAAAGTGCTGGGCTGCCTTCTCTTCGGCGACACCCATCAGCCGTCGGTGAGTCCGGCCGCGGCGCTGCAGGCGATCACCGACATCGCACTCAAGGCGATCTCCACCGCGGGCAACGATCCGAGCAGTGCGGTCCTGGCCCTCGACCACATCGAGGATCTGTTGCTGATGCTGGCACCACGGGTACGCGCCGCCCGCCGGTCGCGGTTCGTGCGCGGCTACCGGCGCAGCTGGGCCGACTACGTGGCCATCGGCACCGACGAGATCCGCCGCCACAGCCATGGCCAGGCGCAGGTACACCGTCGGCTACGCGCCCTCTATGAAACGCTCGCCGCGCAGTGCGCCGACGATCAGCAATCGCCGATTCTCGAACGACTCGAGGCCCTCGATGTGCAACTCGCCCAGGAATGGACGGTGCCGCTCGACCGTCGGCTCGCCGCCGACCCCGACCGGCAGGGATACGGCTCCGAACGGGGTACGGCACTGTAGCCGCCACGAGTGAGCAGACACCGCGCGAGTAGACACCGAGCGGGCAGACATCAAGCGCCCCAGACCCGTGACGGGCTGGGGTGCTTGATGATTGACGGATCGACGCGTGTGTCAGCGGTCGGTGCAGACCGACCGTGCGATGTGGCCGGGGACGCCGGCGCCGAGCTTGCGCAACGCTGCGCGACGCGCCCCTTCGTGGGTGTCGTAACCGCGGGCCCAGGCGACGGACTCACCGTCGTTGGAGTAGGCGACCGCACCGCAGGAGTTGTAGAAGGTGAAGTAGCCGCACTCCTCGCCGCACTGCGCCTCGACCACGTCGGCCGCCGCCTGAGCCGTCGGGTAGTTCCAGGCGGCGGCGGTTCCGCCGTAGTTGTCGTAGGCGATGGCGCCGAAGTTGTAGTCGTAGGCCGCGGCCGGCGCGGCCGGAGACAGGGCCAGGCCGACGCCGGTGAGGGAAACGGTCAGCGTCAGGGCGGCGAGGATGCGTCGTGCGAACATGCCGGGAGGTTAACAACGAATCCTCAGGTGTTTCTCATCGCGAGCGGCGCTTGTCATTCGCCCGAGCGACGCGTCGAGCCGGTCGGGTGCCGCCGTCCGAGACGTCCTGGTGCCCAGCGCTACTTGCGGCCGCCGAGGATGCTGCCGAGCAGATCCCCGAGGCCACCGCCACCGCCCGAGCCGCCACTCGAGCCACCACCGAGAACACCGCCGAGAATGGATCCGAGCCCGCCGCCCGCGCCGCCACCGAGGGCGCCGCCGAGGATGGAGCCGAGGTCTCCGGCACCGCCGGACGCGGTGGTGGACGATGCGCCACCCTTGTTGAGGATCTTCGACGCCAGGAAACTCATGACGATGGGGGCGAGGATGGGCAGCAGCTTCTTGATGAGGCCCTGATCCACCGCGGCGGCGGGCACCTGATCGCTCAGCGCGGTGGCCACCGAATCGGTCTTGTCGCCGAAGATGTGCGAGACGATCTTGTCGCCGTCGGCGGTGTCGACGTCGTCGATGTTGATGGTGCCCTGCGCGAGATCGTTGTCGTGGGCGGACAACGCGGTGGCGATGCCCTGTGCCGAGGACTCGTCGGCGGACTGGTGTTGCAGACCGCCCACGAGGGCCGGAAGTGCTTGCGCGACAGCGGAACGCGCGGTCGTCTCGTCGACGCCGAGCTGGCCGGCGATGTCGCCGATGGGGAGTCGGGACATGAGGTCGTCGATGTCGGACACGTCGTTACTCCTTGGGTCGGGGTGTTGTGTCAGGGTGTGTTGGTTCGGGGTGTGTTGGTTCGGGGCGTCGTCACGGATTCGGAGATGAATGAGGCGGCACTGCGCAGCGCGTGGCCGGATTCGGGTGAGAGGCGCGGGAACATCTGGAAGACGTGCCCCTGCCCGGCCCACGATTCGATCCGGGCGTCGGCACCAGCATCGGTCAGCATCTGGTGATAGTTGCGGGCGTCCTGGCCCATCACCTCGAGACCGCCGTATTGAATCAGTGTGCGCGGCAACGGTGTTCGATCGTCGACCGAGATGCGCATGCGGGGGTGGTCGGGATCGGCGTTGCCGGTGTAGAGGCGCAGGATCTTGCGTGCCCCGATCGCGTCGATGATCGGGTCGCGTGCGCCGGCGCGCTGGTGGGCGACGGCGGTGTCGAAGGTGGGGTCGAACAGTGGTGAGAACAGCGTCATCGCGGCCGGTTGCGGAGTACCGGTGCGCTGGTTGTCGGCGAGGAGGTCGAGCGCGAGATGCCCGCCCGCGGAATCGCCGGCGACGATGATCTGCTCGGCATCGATGCCCTGGGACAGCAGCCAGTGATATCCGCGGATCGCGTCGTCGCCGCCGGCCGGCCACCGATACTCGGGTGCGAGTCGGTAGTCGAGGCTGAAGGCCAGACATCCGGTCCGTCGGCCCAACCGGGCGACGAGTCCGCGGTGGGTGCGCGTCGAGCAGACGACGTATCCGCTGCCGTGGAGGTAATAGATGACCGGGCGATCGCGGCCGATGGTCAGGTGCACGCCGTGACGGCTGCTGTCGCCGACCCATTCGCCGCGGACCTGCCCGCCCTCGAATCGCGTCGCGACGGGCCGGGTGACGACGCGCTCCGGGATCGGACTCATGGCCTCCAGCGCCCGGTTCAGTCCCGGTCGGGTCGTGCGGATGACCTGCGCGGTGATGGCGGGGGAGCCGTAGCGGGCACCCGCCATCAGCGGGCGGGTGACCCGACGCAGATAGGAGTTGAGTGCCAGCGTCCGCCGCGACGCGAGGGCCGAAGAGGGATGCCGGTCGTCAATCGGGGCGTCGTGGGTGTCCGTGTCGTGGGCGCCCGTGGCGGCGGGATCGTTGGTGTCGGGCAGCTCCGCCGCGGCACCTGACGTGGGGTTCACAAACGCGACACTATGCCTGCGGAGCCCCTCGGTGGGGGAAATCGGGCGCTGTCGGTGCGAAATCGAGCGCTGTCAACGTGGGGGAGGGCGCTGTCAGTGGGGTGGCGGGCGCTGTCAGCGAGGACCTTGGGAGGACCTTGGGGAGGACACGCAATGCCTCATACGCTGCGTGGACGGCATCGTTGTGGTAACCGGATTTCGATACTGGGTACCCGCCGTGAGAAAATAATTGACAATGCTCAGCGAGCAGGGTGAGTCCTGCCCGACAACTGATGTCGGGTGGAATCAGTCAGCAATGGCGCTGACCCTCGGGACGCCACCGCTCGACCCTCGACAATGCCCAGGTCAGCCCACCAACCGGGGCCTGTCGAGACGGGGTCGGGGGTGTCGAGTCCGCACAAGACGTATACGGATGAATCGGTGCGCAGAGTCGCGCGCAAAGTGAGGGCGAATATGAAGCATGCTCCCGGTCCGACCGGTCTGTACGACCCCATCCACGAGCACGATGCCTGTGGTGTCGCCTTCGTCGTCGACATGCACGGTCGACGCAGCCGCAACATCGTCGACAAGGCGATCATGGCGCTGGTCAACCTGGAGCATCGCGGTGCCGCCGGCGCCGAGCCGAACACCGGTGACGGTGCCGGCATCATGATCCAGGTTCCGGACCGCTTCCTGCGGGAGGTCGTCGACTTCGAGCTGCCCGCCGAGGGTGCTTACGCCACCGGCATCGCCTTCCTGCCGCAGGGCTCCAAGGATGTGACCGAGGCGGTCAAGGGCGTCGAGAAGATCATCGAGTCCGAGGGCCTGAACCTGCTCGGCTGGCGCGAGGTGCCCACCAACGAGAACGGTCTCGGGGCGCTCGCACGCGACGCGATGCCGACCTTCCGTCAGGTGTTCCTGTCGCTGCCCGACGACGTCGAGGACGCCGACGGCATGGCGCTGGAGCGCAAGGCGTTCGTCGTCCGCAAGCGCGTCCAGCACGAACTCGGCAACAAGGGCGCCGGCGCCGACGGCCCGGGCCGCGAGACCGTGTACTTCCCGAGCCTGTCCGGCAAGACCTTCGTCTACAAGGGCATGCTGACCACCCCGCAGTTGCGGGAGTTCTACGTCGACCTGCAGGACTCGCGCGTCGAGTCCGCGCTCGGCCTGGTGCACTCGCGCTTCTCCACCAACACCTTCCCGTCGTGGCCGCTGGCCCACCCGTTCCGCCGCGTCGCCCACAACGGTGAGATCAACACCGTCACCGGCAACGAGAACTGGATGCGGGCCCGTGAGGCGCTCATCGACACCGAACTCTTCGGCGGCGAGGGCACGGCCGAGAAGATCTTCCCGGTGTGCACGCCCGGAGCGTCGGACACCGCGCGCTTCGACGAGGCGCTCGAGATGCTGCACCTCGGTGGCCGCAGCCTGCCGCATGCGGTGCTGATGATGATCCCCGAGGCGTGGGAACGTCACGAGTCGATGAAGCCCGAGCATCGCGCGTTCTACGAGTATCACGCGACGCTGATGGAGCCGTGGGACGGACCGGCGTCGGTGTGCTTCACCGACGGCACCGTCGTCGGCGCGGTTCTCGACCGAAATGGCCTGCGCCCCAGCCGCATCTGGGTCACCAAGGACGGCCTCGTCGTGATGGCGTCGGAGGTCGGCGTCCTCGACATCGACCACTCCGACGTGGTGCAGAAGATGCGCCTGCAGCCGGGCCGCATGTTCCTCGTCGACACCGCGGCCGGCCGCATCGTCGACGACGAGGAGATCAAGGACGAACTCGCCGCCGAGCACCCCTACCAGGAGTGGCTGGACCAGGGGCTCGTGCACATCGATCACGTCAAGGCACTGCCGCATGAGCACATGTCGCATCACCGGGTCACGTTGCGCCAGTTGACCTTCGGCTACACCACCGAGGAGCTGAACCTGCTGGTCGCGCCGATGGCGAAGACCGGCGCGGAGGCCATCGGCTCGATGGGCACCGACACCCCGATCGCGGTGCTCTCGGCGCGGCCGCGGATGCTCTTCGACTACTTCCAGCAGCTCTTCGCGCAGGTGACCAACCCGCCGTTGGACGCGATCCGCGAGGAGATCGTCACCAGCATCGGTGCCACCATCGGCTCCGAGGCCGACCTGCTGCACCCGGGCCCCGAGTCGTGCCGCCAGATCGCCCTGCCCTCACCGGTTCTCGACAACGATCACCTGGCCAAGCTGGTCCGGATCAACGACGACGAGAACCTGCCCGACTTCCGCAGCGCCCACATCCACGGCCTGTATCCGGTGGCCGAGGGTGGCGCCGGACTGCGCAAGGCCCTCGACGAGGTCCGCGCCAAGGTCAGTGCCGCGATCGCCGACGGGGTGAACCTGATCATCCTGAGCGACCGGGAATCCGACGAGGACCTCGCCCCGATCCCGTCGCTGCTGCTGACCGCCGCGGTGCACCATCACCTGGTGCGTGAGCGCAAGCGCACCCGCGTCGGCCTGATCGTCGAATCCGGCGACTGCCGCGAGGTGCATCACGTCGCCACGCTGGTGGGATTCGGTGCGGCAGCGGTCAATCCGTACATGGCGTTCGAGTCCATCGAGGACATGGTCGAACGTGGAGTGCTCGGCGACATCGACTTCGAGACCGCCCGCACCAACTACATCAAGGCCGCGGGCAAGGGCGTGCTGAAGGTGATGAGCAAGATGGGCATCTCGACGGTGGCCTCCTACACCGGCGCCCAGCTCTTCCAGGTCATCGGCATCAACACCGAGACCGTCGACGAGTTCTTCGCCGGCATGCGCAGCCAGCTCGGTGGTATCGGTCTCGACGAGATCGCCGCCGACGTCGCCGCCCGCCACCAACTCGCGTTCAGTGAGCGTCCCTCGGAGCGGGCGCACCGCGAACTGCCGGTCGGCGGTGAATACCAGTGGCGCCGTGAGGGTGAGTACCACCTGTTCAACCCGGACACGGTGTTCAAGCTGCAGCACGCCACCCGCACCGGGCAGTACAAGGTGTTCAAGGAATACACCAAGCTCGTCGACGATCAGTCGCGCAAGCTGGCCACCCTGCGTGGTTTGTTCGACTTCAATTTCGGTGACCGCGACCCGATCCCGATCGACAAGGTCGAATCCGCCCGCGAGATCGTCAAGCGATTCTCCACCGGCGCCATGAGTTTCGGCTCGATCTCGGCCGAGGCGCACGAGACCCTGGCGATCGCGATGAACCGTCTCGGTGGCCGGTCGAATTCCGGTGAGGGCGGCGAGGATCCGCGTCGCTTCCACCACGACGAGAACGGCGACTGGCGGCGCAGCGCGATCAAGCAGGTCGCGTCGGGACGTTTCGGCGTCACCTCGCACTACCTGACCAACTGCACCGACATCCAGATCAAGATGGCGCAGGGCGCCAAGCCCGGTGAGGGCGGGCAGCTTCCGCCGCACAAGGTGTACCCGTGGGTCGCCGAGGTGCGTGGTTCGACGCCGGGTGTCGGCCTCATCTCGCCGCCGCCGCACCACGACATCTACTCGATCGAGGATCTCGCGCAGCTGATCCACGACCTGAAGAACGCGAACCCGCAGGCGCGGATTCACGTCAAGCTGGTCAGTGAGATCGGTGTCGGCACCGTCGCCGCGGGTGTGTCCAAGGCACACGCCGACGTGGTGCTCATCTCCGGTCACGACGGTGGTACCGGCGCGTCGCCGCTGACCTCCCTCAAGCATGCCGGTGCGCCGTGGGAGATCGGTCTGGCCGAGACCCAGCAGACGTTGCTGCTCAACGGACTTCGCGACCGCATCTCGGTGCAGGTCGACGGTCAGCTCAAGACCGGTCGGGACGTGGTGATCGCAGCGCTGCTCGGTGCCGAGGAGTTCGGTTTCGCCACCGCGCCGCTGGTGGTGTCGGGCTGCATCATGATGCGGGTCTGCCACCTCGACACCTGCCCGGTGGGTGTGGCCACCCAGAACCCGCTGCTGCGTGAGCGTTTCACCGGCAAGCCGGAGTTCGTCGAGAACTTCTTCCTGTTCATCGCCGAAGAGGTCCGGGAACTGCTGGCGCGTCTGGGATTCCGGACGCTGCAGGAGGCCGTCGGACACGTCGAGGCACTCGATACCGGTAAGGCGCAAGCGCATTGGGCGTCGGAGAAGGCCGGCAAGCTGGATCTGTCATCGGTGCTGGCGCTGACCGAGTCGCCGTTCATGAACCAGGATCTGTACTGCTCCGGCGTGCAGGACCACGGTCTGGACAAGGCCCTCGACCAGCAGCTGATCGCGCAGAGCCGCGAGGCCATCGACAGTGGTACCCGGGTGAGCTTCACCTCGAAGATCACCAACGTCAACCGCACCGTCGGCACCATGCTCGGCCACGAGGTCACCAAGACCTATGGCGCGCAGGGTCTTCCGGACGGAACGATCATGATCGACTTCACCGGGTCGGCGGGCAACAGCTTCGGTGCGTTCGTGCCCAAGGGCATCACGTTGCGCCTCGAGGGCGACGCCAACGACTTCGTCGGCAAGGGACTCTCCGGTGGTCGTATCGTGGTGCGCCCGGCGACCAACGCGCCGGAAGGTTTTGTGGCCGAGGACAACATCATCGCCGGCAACGTGATCGGCTTCGGTGCCACAGCGGGCAAGATCTTCCTGCGCGGTGTGGTCGGTGAGCGGTTCTGCGTGCGCAACTCGGGTGCGACCGCCGTCGTCGAGGGCGTCGGCGATCACGGCTGCGAGTACATGACCGGTGGCCGCGTGGTGGTACTCGGTGACACGGGGCGCAACTTCGCGGCCGGCATGTCCGGCGGCATCGCCTACGTGTACGACCCGGCGGGACGATTCGCCGACAACCTCAACACCGAACTGGTGGAGATCGAGCCGCTCGACGACGAGGACATCGCGTTCCTGTCGGCGACGATCACCGAGCACCGCGACGAGACCGGATCTCCGGTTGCCGCAGCGGTTCTCACGGAGTGGGAGACCACGCAGACCCAGTTCGCCAAGGTGATGCCCCGCGACTTCAAGCGGGTGCTCGCGGCGGCGGCAGCGGCCGAGCGAGATGGACGAGACGTGAACGAAGCGATCATGGAGGCCGCACGTGGCTGACCCCAGAGGATTCCTCAAGCACACCGAGCGTGAGCTGCCCGACCGTCGACCCGTCGACCTGCGGCTGCTCGACTGGAAAGAGGTCTACACCGACTTCGGCAAGGATGAGCTGAAGACGCAGGCCAGTCGCTGCATGGATTGCGGTATCCCGTTCTGCCACAACGGTTGCCCGCTGGGCAACCTGATCCCCGAGTGGAACGACCTGGTCTACAAGAACCAGTGGGATGCCGGCATCGAACGGCTGCACGCCACAAACAACTTCCCGGAGTTCACCGGTCGGTTGTGCCCGGCGCCGTGCGAGGCGTCGTGCGTGCTCGGTATCAACCAGCCCGCCGTGACCATCAAGCAGGTCGAGGTCGAACTCATCGACAACGCCTGGGATTCCGGTCTGGTCACCCCGGTGCTGCCGACCGAACGGACCGGCAAGAACGTGGCCGTCGTCGGCTCGGGTCCCGCGGGATTGGCTGCCGCACAGCAGCTCACCCGCGCAGGTCACACCGTGTACGTCTACGAGCGGGCGGACCGCATCGGTGGTCTGCTGCGCTACGGCATCCCCGAGTTCAAGATGGAGAAGCGCCACATCGACCGTCGTCTGGAGCAGATGAAGGCCGAGGGCACCGTCTTCCGCACCGGCGTCAACGTCGGCGTCGACATCACCATCGAGCAGCTGCGCACCGACTACGACGCGGTGGTGCTCGCGATGGGTTCGACCATCGGTCGTGACCTGCCCATCCCGGGCCGTGACCTCGACGGCATCCATCAGGCGATGGAGTTCCTGCCGCAGGCCAACCGAATCCAGTTGGGCGACACCGTCGAATCCCAGATCACCGCCAAGGGCAAGAAGGTCGTCATCATCGGTGGCGGCGACACCGGCGCCGACTGCCTGGGCACCTCGCTACGTCAGGGTGCCGAGATCGTGCATCAGTTCGAGATCATGCCGCGTCCGCCGCAGGAACGCGCCGAATCGACCCCGTGGCCGACCTATCCGCTGATGTACCGCGTCTCCTCGGCCCACGAGGAGGGCGGCGAGCGGGTGTTCTCGGTCAACACCGAGCAGTTCGTCGGCGAAAACGGCAAGGTCACCGCGCTGCAGGCGCACGAGGTGAAGATGGTCGACGGTCGCTTCCAGAAGGTCGAGGGCTCCGACTTCGAGCTCGAATGCGACCTCGTCCTGCTGGCCATGGGCTTCGTCGGACCCGAGCGCAATGATCTGCTCGACAAGCTCGGCGTCGAGTACGACCAGCGCGGAAACATCAAGCGCGACGACGAGTTCCGGGCGATCGGCCAGGAGGGTGTGTTCGTGGCCGGTGACGCCGGCCGTGGCCAGTCGCTGATCGTGTGGGCCATCGCCGAGGGCCGTTCGGCCGCCGCGGCCGCCGACGCGTTCCTCGCCGGTCAGACCGATCTGCCCTCGCCGATCTATCCGACGCAGGTCGCTCAGCGCTGATCGGCACGCGCCACGAGCCTCAATCGTCTGTCGCCGCCTCGAATCCGAGGCGGCGACAGGCGTCAGTTACTGCTGTCGATCACGAATGAGCCGGATAGTTCGCCGTCGCTGGACAGGAAGCTCTCGCAGGTGATGTCGTAGCGGGTCTCGGCCGCTCTCTGGGGCAACTCGAGATCCATCCAGGTCCTGCCGGCCCAGTCCTCGTCGGTTCCCAGTTCGGGAACTCCGCGCGCAGACAGTGTGCAGGTGATCGACGATCCGGTGTTGGTCTTCGCCTCGATGTGAACCTTGACGGTTCCGATTGCGTCGTCCGGGTAGGAACTCTGCGTCGAACTGGATGTGCTGTATTCGCACGGGAGCAGCGGCCCGTCACCACGCAACTCACATTCACCGTCTTGGAACCGCGACGCCGCCTGTGACGGCGATGCGGTCATGGTCAGCGACGTCGCGGCCAGCGCCATCGCGCCGCACGCGATCGCCACACGGTTTCGGTATCTCATCGGTCCCCGATCCTTCGAGAGTGGTGATCCACCATCGTGGATCAAATATGAAGTTCGATCACACCATATCGGACGCTTGTCCGAATCCGCAGCCGGATATCTGCGCGAGCACTCGATGCGACGTGAACTCGACGCGTCGCTCTGGCCTGGTCGGTGACTGGTCGGGATCGAGCCGACACCGTATGGGAGCAAACGGCGGTCCTGTTGGAGAATCTGGGTGCTACAGCACACATATTTTCCAACAGGACCCAATTTCTCTCATCCGAAGCTGCGACGCCGTCGAATCGCTGGGGAACCCGATCGAGAGGACTCATCCGTGGTCGACGTATCCCGCACCTTCACCGTCAGCCGTCCGCGCGCAGAGGTCGTGGCCTATCTGCGTGACTTCGCCAACGCCACCGCCTGGGATCCCGGGACCGTCGAGTGCACGCAGGAGACACCGGGGGAGATCGGGCTCGGCACCCGCTGGCACAACAAGTCGAAGCTGTACGGCATCTCCACCGAACTGACCTACGAGTTGGTCCGCGACGACGCCGACCACGTCGTGTTCTCCGGCAGCAACAAGACCGCCACCACGTCCGACGACCTGTCCTTCGCCGACGCCGACGGCGGCGGGACGACGATCACGTATCGCGCGCTGGTCGACTTCCACCGGTTCGCGTTCATCGGCGAACCGCTGTTCGGATTCATCTTCGGCCGGCTGGCCGATTCGGTGCCGAAACAGATGACACAGGTGCTCGAATCCCGCTGAAATCTGTGTGGCGTGTGCCACTCGGAAGATTTTCCGCAGGTCAACGCGCTGGCGCGTCGCTACCGGATCGGTAACGTTCGGCGTGTCATCATCGACGTACACGGGTGAGTTGCGATTGGGGAATCGACAACTACAGTATTTTGAAGTTCGTATCCGTTGTACTGATCAGGGAAGCCTCAAGTCATGAAATTGACTGACAGCATCAACTCTCACCGACGCCCCTCCAAATTGTCCGCGCTGGCCAACCGGCGTGGCCGCCGGCAGGCCCGGATGTTCCCGGCCGAGGCGGAACGACTGGCAACCCCCGCCGAACTCAAGCGCCTGGCGCTGTAGCCCGCGTCAGCCCGCGCCGCGGCCGCCTGCGGTGGCCGTACCGCTACTCGGCGACGACCCGCGCCGACTCGCCGGCGAACTCGACCACGTCACCGACGACCAGTTGCCGGCCGCGTCGGGTCTCCACCTCACCGTTCACCGAGACCTCGCCGTCGGCGATGACCTCCTTGGCCTCCGCCCCGGACTCGATGAGGTTGGCCAGCTTCAGGAACTGGCCGAGGCGGATCGTGTCATCTCTGATCGTCACGTCGAACACACGCCCATAGTGCCCGTAATGAACCACTCGTGGCGACCGCAACCGCCGACTAACGTTGGCTGCCATGGCGGTCGACACCCCACCCACGCGTACCGGCACCGACGTCCCGCATGAGCCCGACCGGACGGTCGCCGACCGGCGGTCGGCGGATCTGCTCGAGCAGATCCGGCACCCGCGGGGTTTCGGACATCGGGCACCGCAGATCGCCGGCACCGTCGTCGGCGTCATGGCGGCGATCGCATTGGCGTCGAGCATTCTGCCGTTCTTCCGGCACTGGATTCACGTGCCCCGCGACTATGTGGACAACTACATCATCGCGATGCCGGAGACGAGTTTCGCGTGGGCGTATGTGCTGGCGCTCGTGGCCATCGCGCTGGCCGCCCGAAAACGCATCGCCTGGTGGATCTGCGTCATCATCCTGGTGCTGTTCATGCTCACCAACTCCCTGCTGCTGATCCCGGCGGTCGCCGACGAACTCGAGATTTCGCGGACCGAACGCGTCAACCTCGTCATCGGCTTGGGGATCGACGTCGCGATCCTGATCTTCCTGCTTCTCACCTATCGGCAGTTCTACACGCGGGTCCGGCGCGCGGCGCTGCTGCGCGCGCTCGTCGTCCTGATCGTGGGCCTGTTCGTCGCCACCCTCCTCGGGTGGGCGCTGGTGGCACTGTTCCCCGGAACGCTGCAGTCCGGTGAGCGTCTGCCGTACGCCTTCAACCGGGTGGTGGCCTTCGCGACCATCGACCAACGCACCTTCGACGGTCACGCCCACGCGCCGATCAACGGTCTCCTGGGATTGTTCGGCGCACTGGCACTCATCGGCGCGGCGATCGTGCTGTTCCGGTCGCAACGCCTGAAATCGTTGATGACGGCGGAGGACGAACGGCTCATCCGCGCGCTTGTCACCCGCTTCGGCGACGACGACTCGCTGGCCTACTTCTCCACCCGCCGGGACAAGGCGGTGGTGTTCTCACCCGACGGCCGTGCCGCCATCACCTATCGGGTGGAGTTGGGTGTCGGCCTGGCGGGCGGTGATCCGATCGGTGACCGGGAGACGTGGCCGGGCGCGATCGCGGAGTTCCTGACCCTGTGTGAACGGTACGGGTGGCATCCGGCGGCGATGGGCGCCGGCGAACGCGGCGCGGAGGCCTACGATGCGGCCGGGTTCAACACCCTCAACATCGGCGACGAGGCGATCATCCACACCCGCGAGTTCAGTCTGTCCGGGTCGGCGATGAAGAGTGTTCGTCAGGCCGTCACCCGCAACCGTCGGGCCGGGGTGACGGTGCGTATTCGCCGGCACGGGGAGCTGACCGACGCCGAGATGGCCGACGTCGTGGCGCGTGCCGACGCGTGGCGCGACACCGACGAGGAGCGCGGATTCGCGATGGCGCTCTCCCGGATCGGCGATCCGGCCGACGACAACTGTCTGCTCGTCGAGGCGATCCAGACCGGCGACGACGGCGCCGAACGGGTGATCGGCATGCTCAGCTTCGTGCCGTGGGGGCGGCGCGGGGTATCGCTGGATCTGATGCGCCGCGACCGCAACGGCGTCAACGGCGTCGTCGAGACGATGGTCGCCGAACTGTGCCGGCAGGCCGAGCAGGTCGGAGTCACCGACGTCTCACTCAACTTCGCGACATTCCGCGCGTTCTTCGAACAGGGCGGCCAGATCGGTGCCGGCCCGGTCATGCGGGCCACCTACTCGGTGCTGATGTTCGGTTCCCGGTTCTTCCAGATGGAATCGCTCTACAAGTCCAACGCCAAGTACCTGCCGGATTGGCAACCGCGGTTCCTGTGCTTCGAGGATGCCCGGATGCTGCCGCGCGCGGGCCTGGCGAGCGTGGTCACCGAGGGATTTGTCCGGCTGCCGCGGTTCGGACGCAAGGAGCACTATGAGGCGGGCCAGCCGTCGATCCCGGCAGGCGTCGACGTCGACGCCCTGATCGCGCAGTTCGAGTCCGAGGCCGACCGCAGCGCCGTGGAGGTCCACCGCCCCGAGCAGGTGCGGGTCCGGATGGCCAAACTCGAGCGGCTCGTCGAGGAAGGATTCGATCCGTATCCACCCGCGGACGCCCCGACCCACACCATCGCGCGGGCCGTCGCCGAGCCGATGGGTACGCAGGTGACGATCGCCGGGCGGGTGACCCGCATCCGCGACTTCGGCAAGGTCATCTTCGCCGACGTCCACGACTGGTCGGGACAGGTGCAGCTGCTCGTCGAGGCCGACCGGATCATCCCGGGCACACCGGATTTCGGCTCGGATGTGGATCTCGGTGACCTGATCGAGGTACGTGGCGAGGTCGGTACCAGCCGTAAGGGTGAGCTGTCCATCCTCATCGACGCGTGGCGGATCAACGGGAAATGCCTGCGTCCGCTGCCGGACAAGTGGGCCGGCCTGGCCGACCCGGAATCGCGTGTGCGGCAACGGTATCTGGATCTGGCCACCAACGCGCAGAGTCGTGATCTGCTGCGTATCCGCAGCGTGGTGGTCAAGTCGCTGCGCGACTTCCTGGCCACCCGTGACTATCTCGAGGTCGAGACACCGATCCTGCAACGAATTCACGGCGGCGCCAACGCGACCCCCTTCCAGACCCACATCAACGCCTACAACCTCGACCTGTACCTGCGGATCGCGCCGGAACTCTATCTCAAGCGGCTGTGCGTCGGCGGGGTGGAGAGGGTCTTCGAGATCGGCCGCAACTTCCGCAACGAGGGTGTCGACTTCTCCCACAACCCGGAGTTCACCAGCCTGGAAGCCTATGAGGCACACAGTGATTACCTCAAGATGCTTGATCTGACGCGGGAGATGATCCAGTTCGCCGCGACCGCCGCGCACGGTGAACCGGTGATCTACCGGACCGGCGACGACGGCGAGACCCAGCGCATCGACATCTCCGGACCGTGGCCGGTGAAGACGGTGCACGAGGTGGTGTCCGAAGGTGCCGGTGAGGAGATCACCCCGGAGACGAGTGCCGAGGACCTGCGTCGCATCTGCGATCGGCTGGAGATCGCGCATCGTCCCGACTGGGATGCCGGCGCACTGGTACTCGAACTCTACGAACATCTCGGTGAGGACCGCACCACCTTCCCGACCTTCTACATCGACTTCCCGACGTCGACGTCGCCGTTGACGCGCGCGCATCGCAGCCGTCCGGGTGTCGCCGAACGTTGGGATCTGGTGGCGTGGGGCGTCGAATTGGGCACGGCCTACACCGAATTGACCGATCCTGTGGAGCAACGGGCCCGGCTCACCGCGCAGTCGATCCTGGCCGCCGACGGTGATCCGGAGGCGATGGAACTCGACGAGGATTTCCTCGAGGCCCTGGAGTACGCGATGCCGCCCACCGGTGGCCTCGGCATCGGCGTGGACCGCGTCGTCATGCTCATCACCGGCCAGTCCATCCGCGAATCCCTGCCGTTCCCGCTGGTCAAACCGGACGAGGGATAGCCGATGCAGGATCTGACGACGGTGCGGCAACCACCCGGGCGGTTCATCGAGATCGCCGGGCGGAGAACACATGTCGTCGATCAGGGGGTCGGCGATCCGGTGCTGCTGATGGCGGCGCTGGGCAGCAACTGGTTCGATCTCGATGCGATCGCCTGGCGGCTGCGCGCACGATCGCGGCGGGTGATCCGTTACGACCGCCCCGGATACGGCTTCTCCGAGGAGCCGGCACCCGGTCACATCCCGACGCTCGACGACGAAATCGAGCGCATGCGTGCGGTTCTCGACGCGGTGGGGGTCACCGATCCGGTGGTCGTGGTGGGGCATTCGTTGGCCTCGCTCTACGTCGAGGGCTTTGCGCGCGCACATCCCGGTAGGGTTGCCGCGGTGGTGATGCTCGACGGATCGTTCGTCCTGCTGCCGTGGCGGCTGGTGCCGACCGCATTCCGCGTCGCCAACGCCCACCGGTTGATCGCCGTCCTGCGGGAGGTCGCCCGGCGCACCGACTTTCGGCTGCACGGTCGGGCGTTGCTCCGTGCTCGGTTGCTGCCGCAACCGCCGGAAGGGTTCGGCGAGGCGGAGCAGGCGTGGGCCGAGCAACTCTTCGGGGGTACGTCGATGTTGCTGGCCACGCTGGTGGAGAATGCGGCATTCCCGGCCATCAACGGAGCGCTTCGGCAGATGCGGAAGGTGACCGAGATCCCGCCGGTGCCGGTGGTTGTGGTGGTGGCACTGTCCGGACCGTCGGTGTGGCAACGGGTCTGGCGGTGGAAGCAGCAACGGTATGCCCGGATGCTGGGCGGTTCGATCCGGGCAATCCGGTCACGGCATTTCATCGTCCTCGACCAACCCGAGGCACTTGCGCGGATCGTCGACGAGGTGCGGGCGTTGCCGAGGCCATTCGGGGGAACGACCGGGCCGCAGAACTGATTCGGCGGTGCCCACGTGCGGTGGCTACCCTGCAGGCATGAGTGACGGGGGCACCACGTGGTGTGGGGCGTGTGTGCGTGGGGAGGATGGGCGCAGAGAGGATGTGCGCAGAGAGGATGTGCGCAGAGAGGCGGGCATTCCGTTCTGGTCGCGGTCGGCGTTCCTGAACTCGCTGAGTGCACTCACCTTCGTGGTCCTGCTCGCAGCTCAGATCTGGTGGTGGCACGACCACGGACGTCCGCTGACGTGGGTGCTGCTCATCGCCACGCCGTTGCTGGCGTTCCTCCCGGCGGGCGTCATTCTCAAGGTCATGCGCCGTCGGTGGACACGGGCGTGGGCGACCGCCAACGACTTCACCTATCGGCGTGATCCGCAGTGGCCGGCACCGCAGTGGGAGGTGCCGCCGTTCTCGGTCCGCCGGGCCCGTCGCAAGCGCGTCCGGGACGGCATGACCGGGTGGCGCGGAGCGTACCCCGCGACGTACTTCCACTACACGTGGTGGAACAACAACCGCATTCAGATGAGCAGTCACTACCGCAATGTGTTCGCACTGCGACTGCCGGCTGCGTTGCCCCGTCTGACACTGGGGATCAACGTCGACACCTCCACCGGTGATCGGGTGCTGTTCGAATCGAGCGACTTCAACGACCGCTTCATGGTGTACTGCCCCGACGCGGCATTCGCGCACGCGGTGTTCACCCCGCAGACCATCGACGCCCTGCTGACCCTGTCCCGCCGTGACGCCACCCTGGCATTGACGAAGTTCGAGATCCTGGGAGACGAGTTCGTCGCCATCACCACCCGCGGCAATCGTCCCGTGGAGATCTCCCAGGTCTTCGACGCACTGGTCACCATCGCCGACGGCATCCCCCGATTCGTCTGGCGTGACCGTGGAGTGCCGCGGGTCGGGAGGGAGTTCTGATGATCTGGATCGTCATCGTGGTGGTGGCCGTCGTGCTCGGGGCGCTCTGGTGGTATGTGGCGACCTACAATTCCTTTGTGCGCCTGCGGAATCTGGTCGCGGAGTCGTGGCGTGGTGTCGATGTGCAGTTGCGGCGCCGACATGATCTGGTGCCGAACCTGGTGGCCACCGTGGAACGGGCCGCGGACTACGAGCGGGACACCGTGCTGGCGGTGACGCAGGCTCGTCGGCGGGCCGAGAGTGTCGGTGCGGCCGCGGCGATCGACGTCGCCGCGGTGGGCGACGCCGAGGATGCGCTGACCGCCGCCCTCGGGCGGCTCGGTGCGTTGGCCGAACAGTATCCGGACCTCGGTGCCGTACGGAATTACGAAGTGCTGCAACGGGAACTCGGCGACACCGAGGACCGGATCGCCGCCGCGCGGCGTCTCTACAACGCCAATGTCCGCGCGCTCAACACCAGGATCGGCAGTGTGCCCGCCTCGGTGGTGGCGTCACTGCATCGGGTGACGCCGGCCCAGTACTTCGAGATCGGTGACGCGTCGGTCCGCGATGTGGTCGACGTCGACCGGCTCTTCGGCGATCGGGACGATTCGGCCTGAGCCTGGCTCCGCGGCCGAATTGCCCACTCAGATGCCGTATTCGGCGACCCGATCCACGAACATCTGCCCGGTCGGGACGATGATGCCGCCGAAGTTGTCGAGTTGCAGGGCCAGATGCATGGCGCGCGGCGGGAATCGTGCGGGATCGGTGCTGATCGCCCACTGGACACCGTCACGGAACACCGCGATGTGCGTCGGTGTCCACTCCACCGCCCAACTGTGCCAGGCGGTGGCGTCGACGAAGGTGGTGTGGGTTTCGACGGTGTCCTGCGCCCCGTAGTGCAGGTTGTATTGCACGGCCTGCCGGGTGGCGTCGACGATCTCCATGAAGTCGACCTCGCCGCCGACCGGCCAGTCCTCGGCGTCGGGCCAGAGCAGCGCCACCGCATGCCAGTTCGGTGATGCGATGGTGGTGCGAGCACAGATCTCCCAGCGGCCGTACTTGCGTCCCGCCCACGTGGGGGTGACGCCACCGGAGTCGCCGTTGATGCTCGAGGTGATCGCCAATGCGCCGTCGGAGATGGACACCGCGTCGCGCGTGCGGCTGCCGTTCCCGGCATGGCCGGCGCCCTCGTAGACGTGCCAGTTGCTCAGCGAGTTGAAGTCATCGGCGTGATCGGGCGTGCCCCAGCCATGTTGGGCGGCGGCGGTTGCGGTGCACCGGGCCGATGACGACGATCCGAGGTCGAGGGCGTGTGCGTCGCCCGGATCGGCCGCGACCACGGCAGATGTGACCACGGCTGCGGCGACCACGCCGAGGGTGAGAATGGGGCGAAGGAATGTCGACGACAATTGTCGGGAGCGCGTTTTCGGCACGGGAAGAATGTAGCAGATTCTTTTGCCCATCACCGAGTGGGAATGCGCATTCTTTCAGTCCGAGGGTGCATTCTTTGTTATCGGTGCAGCGGATGTGGCAGTGGCAATTTCGGGGGCCGATGAATCATCGGATTCCGGAACGCTTGCTTCCGAGGCGGGTGTCGTCGTGTCGGGGGTGGCCGGGTCGGAACTCTGCTCGGTCGACGCCGATGGAGGTGTGGACGTCGGCGCCGAGGTCGACGGTTCTGGTGTCGTCGGTGTTGGTGTCGTCGACGATGCCGGCGAGTCCTCGGTCTCGGCGGAAGAGGTGGCCACCGGCGTCGATGTCGTGGGTGTCGATGCCGAATCGGCTCCCGATGTGGACGATTCCGATGTGGACGATTCCGATGCGGACACCGCAGATACGGCGCGTGCGGACACGGCCGCAGTCGAGGTGGTCGCGGTCGAGGTGGCCGCAGGCGAGGTGACGGCGTACTTCTCCAGTGCCTCTTCGAGTTTGGCGACTTCTTCGGCGTCGGTGCGAATCCACCGATTCCAGGTGTGGGCGCCGTCGGTGTAGATGAACTCGATGGGCAGTCCCAGGAGGTCGGCCTGTGCGTTGAGCAGCAGTGTCGACGCGAACGACACGACCTCGAGGCCGACGCCGATCGCGACGTTGATGATCCCGCCCTGGGCCATCATCTCGTCCCACTCGGCCTGCGATGCGGGCAGGCCGTTGCCGGTGGAGACGATGATGGTCTGCCCGTTGGCCTTCGCCTCCGCGATCCGCGCGGCGACGTCGTTGGCGGCCCACGTGTTACCCGGCAGGAACGGATTGCCCCACAGGGCGTCGAAGCCGTTGGACACGCCCTGTCGGGTGGCGAGAATGAACGGTACTGCGAGATACCCGAAGATGTTGTCGGTCTGGTAATAGCCCGAACGGGACACCGCGACGGAGAAGACGTCGGGATATTTCAGCGCCAGATTGATGGCCTGTCCGCCGGAGATCGAGAGACCCGAAATGGCATTCCCCGACGTGCTGATATCGAATTCTTCATTCAGGTATGCGGGCAGTTCTTCTCCGACGAAGGTCTCCCAGGCCGGATCGAACTCGCCGCCCTCGTAGGTCGTGAGGACGTTGCCGTCGTTGTCGCGGGGTGTCGACTGCCAGTTCGCCGACCAGGTGGTGGCCGAGTCGGGGATGGCGACGAGGTTGTACTCGGTGCCGTACAGATCGCCGCGACCGTTGGTGCTCGGGTCGCTGAGTTGGCCGAGGAAGTACACGGCCTGTTCGGATTCGCCTGCCTCCTGATCCGACGGCCGGATCTTGACCGTCACCGAGGTCTGCATCGACTCCGACCACACCCAGCAGGTCTGGATGTTGGCCGCGCGATCGGCGTCGCTGGTGAACGCACACCCGTCCCGGACGACGGTCGGGTCGACCGCGAAGGCCTGCCCGGCGCCGGTGGCCAGTCCGACGGTGGTGAGCACGGCGACGGCGCAGACCGCAAGGCGCGTTCGTGGACGACGCAATCCGGATGTGGCGGAGGTGCTCCGGAGCGGCATCGTCGGGTCTCCTTGCTCGGCGGCGGTCGGCGAGAACCGACCCTACCCTAAGGATTAGGTAAGGCTAACTTCAGGTGTGACTCAGCTGTCGGGGCGCCGACGGTCATCCTGCTCACACCGGCCATACGTGTGCCCGCGGGTAACACCTATGCTGGTCGGCATGAGTGAGCTCACTTTCACCCCGACCGCGGATCTGGTCGACGAGATCGGCGCCGACGTGCGCAGCTGCGACACCCAGTTCACCCAGTACGGTGGCGTCCGCGAATTCGTCGGAACCGTCAGCACCGTCCGATGCTTCCAGGACAATGCGCTGCTGAAGTCCATCCTCGGCGAATCCAACCCCGGTGGCGTCCTCGTCATCGACGGCGATGCGTCGGTGCACACCGCGCTGGTCGGCGATCTCATCGCCGAACTCGGCCGCTCCAACGGTTGGGTCGGCATCGTCGTCAACGGTGCGATCCGCGACGCCAAGACGATCGGCGGAATGGACATCGGTGTGAAGGCCCTGGGCACCAACCCGCGCAAGTCGACCAAGACCGGTGTCGGTGAACGCGATGTCCCGGTGGAACTGGGTAGGATCACCTTCGCCCCCGGAGACACGCTCTACTCCGACGACGACGGCATCGTCCTCGTCGCCGCCGTCTGACCTTTCCGACCGCACCACTCACCGAGGAGTCCCGTCATGCCGAAACCCACGTCTGCGTACTTCGCGCGATTGGGCGCGTTGGTGGCCATCGACGACGCCGACAAGCGTCCGACCCGTCCGGTGCTCGAGGCGTTCAGCGGCGTCGAGATGGCCACGATTCCGGTGGGGACGGCCCAGGACCTCGAAACCGCCGTCGCCCGGGCGCGCGTCGCGCAGGAAGGGTGGGCCGCGCGGCCGGCTGCGGACCGCGCCAAGGTGATCGCGAAGTTCTCCGAGCTCGTGCACCGCCACGCCGACTCGCTGATGGACATCGCGCAGGCGGAGTCGGGCAAGGCCCGGATCTACGCGCAGGAAGAGGTCATCGACGTCGCCCTCACCGCGCGGCACTACGCCACCGTCGGGCCCAAGGCGCTGGCCGAGCACAAGGTCAAGGGCCTGATCCCGGGGGCGACCAATGTGCGGGTGCGCTACCAGCCCAAGGGCGTCGTCGGCGTCATCAGTCCCTGGAACTATCCGCTGACGCTCGCGGTGTCCGACGCCGTGGCCGCGCTCATCGCCGGCAACGGCGTCGTCATCAAGCCGGACAGCCAGACCCCGTACTGCTCCCTGGCGCTGGCCGAGTTGCTGTACGAGGCGGGTCTGCCGCAGGAACTCTTCGCCGTCGTTCCCGGCCCGGGCAGCGTCGTCGGGCAGGCCATCGTCGCCACCACCGACTACGTGATGTTCACCGGCTCCTCGACGACCGGCGCGACCCTGGCGGCGCAGGCCGGTCAACGCCTCATCGGGTTCTCCGCCGAACTGGGCGGCAAGAACCCGATGATCGTGACCGCCGGTGCCAACATCGACCGGGCCGTCGAGGGCGCCGCGCGGGCCTGTTTCTCGAACTCGGGACAGCTGTGCATCTCCATCGAGCGGCTCTACGTCGACGCGATCATCGCCGACGAATTCACCGAGAAGTTCGGTGCATACGTGCGCAACATGAAGCTGGACGCGACCTATGACTTCCGTGCCGACATGGGTTCGTTGGCCTCGGCGGCGCAGGTCGACACCACCGAGGCGCATGTCGAGGACGCGGTGTCCAAGGGCGCCACGGTGATTGCCGGTGGCAAACGCCGCGCGGATCTCGGCCCGTTCTTCTATGAGCCGACCGTCCTGACCGGCGTGACCGACGCGATGACCTGCTACGGCAACGAGACCTTCGGTCCGGTGGTGTCGATCTATCCGGTGGATTCCATCGACGAGGCCATCAAACTCGCCAACGACACCGACTACGGCCTCAACGCGAGCGTCTTCGCGGGCAGCAGCGAGGAAGCCCAGCGGATCGCGGAGAAACTGCGCGCCGGCACCGTCAACATCAACGAGGGATACGCCGCGGCGTGGGCGTCGACGGCCGCCCCGATGGGCGGCATGGGCATCTCCGGTGTCGGGCGGCGTCACGGCGAGGAGGGATTGCTCAAGTACACCGAGCCCCAGACGATCGCCGAACAACGTTTCCTCGGCATCGACCGCGCACCGGGAATCCCCAAGGACGTCTATCGTGCGCTGACCCCGATGGCGATGCGCGCACTGAAGTACCTGCCCGGCCGCTGACCCGCGTCAGGGCGCCACCGCCGATTTCCACCGTTTGTACGACGCGCGCCCGAGACGTGAATCGTGTTGGATGCAAGGGTGTTCGGTGAAAGAGCCCGATGGCGCGCTGTCGGAGTGGGTGTGGTGCTGGCGGTTGTCGTCGTCGCCGTGGCGGCGGCGTCGGCGGTACCGACCGGGGCCGTGGCGATACACGCGGGATCGACGAGTGCGGTCGTCGAGCCCCCACCCGTCGAGCAGCAACTGGTCCTCAGTTTCACCGGCGACAACATCCTGGGTACCGACGACAAGTTCTCCACCTCGAACTCGCTGCCGACGCTCTGGGAACAGAGCGGGCGACGCCCCGACTACTTCTTCCAGAACGTCAAACGATTCCTCGACGCCGACGACCTCACCGTCGCCAATTTCGAAGTGGCACTGACCCGTCGGCTGAATCAGCGGTACAAGGGCGAGGGCGAGGTGTACCACTTCCACGGGGAGCCTGCCCTCGCCGCGACGCTGCCGGCGGGCGGGATCGACGTGGTGACCGTCGCCAACAATCACACCTTCGACTACGGCCAGGCCGGCTTCGACGACACCCTCGCGGCGTTGCGGGGCGTCGGCGTCGAATACTTCGGCACCGGCTACGAGGGTGAGGGATCGACCTACGACATCCGTAATCTGACGACGGTCAAGGGTGTGACGTTCGGCTTCGTCGGCTATCAGGCGTGGACTGACGATCCGGCGATGCGCCGGAAACTGGTGACCGACATCCATCGCCTGCGCGCGGCCGGCGCCGACGTCGTGATCCCGTTCATGCACTGGGGAATCGAGTCCGAACACGTGCCGTACAGCGTGCAGACCGAGTTGGCCCACCTCGCCATCGACAGCGGTGCCGATCTGGTGGTCGGCACCCACCCGCACGTGATCCAGTCGATGGAGATCTACCGCGGCAAGCTCATCGCCTACTCGTTCGGCAATTTCGCCTTCGGCGGCAACAGCAATCCGACGGACAAGCGGACGTTCATCCTCCAGACCCGATTCGACATGTCCGGCAAGGACGTTCGGGGAGTCGACTTCCGGGTGATCCCGACGCGCGTCTCGCGGACGGAGGCGTACAACGACTACGTCCCGACGCCCTATCCGCCGGCGGAGGGTCGGGAGGTGTTGGCCTTCATCAACGAGATCTCGCCGACCCTGCGGGGTCGTGCGGTCAACGCCTTCGTTCCGGTGGCGCCCCGTCCGGTGACGACGCCGGCATCGCCGTCCGTGGTGGCCGGTCCGGGCTGAGGTGCTTTTCCGCAGGTAGCAGCGTGTTATTTGGGTGATAATCTCCCGCAATGCACGCATTCGTTGACGAGAGCAAGGTGCGAGGACTTGTTGTCGCCTGCACGATCAGCGATCCCACCTCGCTGGTGGCCAGCCGGAAAGCGATGCAGGCGTTGCGGGCGAATGGTCAACGTCGGATTCACTTCACGAAAGAGTCGGACCCTCGCCGCCGCAAGATTTGTTCAGCGATCTGCGATCTTGACCTGGGCGTGCGGGTGTACGACACAACCACGATACGAGATCAGCGGCAGGGGAGACGGCATGCACTCGATGCAGTCGTGCGCGATCTCGCGGGCGACGGCGGATCATCACTGGTGATCGAGCAGGACGACAGTCTCGTCGACGCCGACCGTGCAACGCTCTATGCCGCGGTCCGCCGGCACCGGGTTCCCGATTTGTCCTACCGCCACGAAAGACCGACCCAGGAACCATTGCTCTGGATTTCCGACGCGGTCGTGTGGTGCTACGTCAAAGGTGGCGACTGGCGCAGAAGAGTAGAGCCAGTCATTCGATCGGTGATCCACGTCGACGGTTCTTGAACAGTGGTCCAGACAGCGCGAAACCCGGCTCACCAACCGTCCGGATGGCTGCCGGGTCACTTCCCTCGGCTACTGCCTGGGCACTACTGATGCTAGCACAGTCGGAGGGGTTGGCCGCCCGCTCGAACTCTCCGTCGAACGTCGCTCGCTCTCTGTGATCGTCGCGTAGATCGAGGATCGCTTCAACGGGTAGAGCTCCATCAACTCGGTGATCCAGTACCGGCCTGATTCGTAGTCATCTTATAGCCGTATCTGTTGCAGGGGAGTGAGTTTCGGCTCCTTGCCGGGCAGTCGGCCAGCTTTCCGGGCCTCAGCCATCTCTCTATCGTCCGCGCCGCTAGTGCGCGGCCCAACCGTTGGCGTTGCCTGCCTGACGCCACTCCCGGTCCCACTGATCGGCGTGGGCGCGCGCAACGCGTCGTCGGACGAGTGCCACCGCGCCGATCAGAATGGCGAGAACCAGCGCCCAGCTGAGAATGCCGACCCAGATGGCACCGATGGCCCGTTCCAACGCGCCCGCATGCTGCTGCAGTTGCGAACCGTCGGCGGTGGTCCAGATGTCGATCGACGATCCCTCTGCGGTGCCGCGCGGTACCGACGTGATCGCCGTGTGCACTCCGTCGGTGTTCTTCCAGGACACCGTGCCCGACGTGTCGATCGCGGTCGGGTCGGCCTCGACGACACTGAGGACCGTCGCCGTCGTGGGAATCGCGCGGTCGGCACGGGCGGTGACCGAGTCATAGGTGGTGGTGGCCGCCCAGATACACAGCGGGATCGCCAGCACCGTCACCAGCACGGCCGACCAACCGGCGCGGGCGAGATGTCGATCGCCACGACGCATCAGCGGGTTGGTCGACCACGGATAGAACGCGGCGAATCGCCGGTACGTGGTGTGCGCAGCCATCTGAACCTCGTCATAAAGGGGAACTCTCGTATCCAGAATTGGCCTCTGGGCGCCGCAATGCCAACCACAATGCCGGTTGACCGTGGTTTTTGTGACGAACAGAACACTTCGGCGTTCACAGACTTCTCCCAGTCGGTGTCCAGTCTCAGCGGAGCCCGGCGACCCACTCTGGTACTCGACGCAGTGCGCGTGTGACGCCTATCGGAGCGGAGCACGCGACGAAGACCCCGATCCGCTCAGGAGGAGTGATGACCGCAATTCTGGACCGGCCGAGCACGTCGCCGCCGGCCGACGATGCCGCGCCACCGGCGCACCGGCGATCCCGACGTGCCGTGCCCTGGAGCAAGCTCTCCCTGGCCGGACTGTTGACCGCCACCGGATTCCTCTACCTGTGGAATCTCTCGGCCAGCGGCTACGCCAACACCTTCTACGCCGCCGCGGCATGGGCGGGATCGGAGAGCTGGAAGGCCTGGTTCTTCGGAGCCCTCGATCCGTCGAACTTCATCACCGTCGACAAGCCGCCGGCCTCGCTGTGGGTGACCGGACTGTCGGTGCGGATCTTCGGGATGAACTCGTGGGCGGTCCTCGCCCCGCAGGCCGTCATGGGCATGCTGGCCGTCGCACTGATGTACGCGACGATGCGTCGGGTCTTCACCGATCCGCGCCACGGCACCGCAGCGGGCCTGATCGCCGGTGCCGTCCTAGCCTTCACACCGGCCGCGGCGCTCATGTTCCGATTCAACAATCCCGACGCGCTGCTGGTCCTGCTCATGGTCGCCGGCGGATACTGCATGGCCCGGGCCATCGCGACGAACTCCGGCCGCTGGCTGGCACTGGTCGGTGTGGCGCTCGGCTTCGCGTTCCTCACCAAGATGCTGCAAGGTCTGCTGGTGCTGCCGGCCTTCGGCTTGGCCTACCTGGTCTTCGCCAACAACGGATGGATCAAGCGGATCGCCCACCTGCTGGGTGCGGCACTCGCGCTGGTCGTCTCGGCCGGCTGGTTCGTGGTCGTCACGATGATCGTGCCGGCGAGTTCGCGGCCGTACATCGGTGGCTCCACCGACAACTCGTTCATGGATCTGGTCCTCGGCTACAACGGCGTCGGACGCATCAGCGGTGGCCAGGGCAACGGGCCCGGCGGTGGCGGTGGTACGGCCGGCGGTTCGTTCGGCGGCTCCACCGGCCTCGATCGGCTGTTCGGCTCGGAGATGGGCAATGAGATCTCCTGGCTGCTGCCCGTGGCCCTGTTCGTGGTGGCCTTCGGCGTGTACCTGATGATCCGCAGCTTCCCGATCTTCTCCTACCGCAACGGGGTGAACCGGATCGAGTCCGGCGCCATCGTCACCTGGGGTGGCTGGCTGCTGGTGACCGGCATGGTCTTCAGCTACATGAGCGGCACGATCCACCCCTACTACACGGTGGCCCTCGCCCCGGCGATCGGCGCCCTGGTCGGCATGGGAGCCGTCTTCGCCTGGCGTCGACGTGACAACTGGGACGGCCGCATCGCGATGGCCGCGATGATCGGACTGGCCGCCGCGTGGTCGATCGTCCTGCTCGATCGCAACGACTGGGGTCCGGTGTGGTGCCGCTGGCTGATCGGTGTGGTCGCCGTGGTCGCAATCGTGGGCGTCATCGCCGGCTCCGTGCTCGGACTCAAGAAGCTCGTGGCGGCGTCACTGATCGCCGGATCGCTCGCCGGCTTCGGTGGAACGGCGGCCTTCTCGATCGCCACCGCGGCGACCGCGCACAGCGGCTCGATCCCCACCGCGGTCCAGACCTCCATGGAAGGTGGCGGCATGGGTGGCCCCGGCGGCGGAGGTAACCGCGGCGGCGGCGGGACACCGCCCGGACAGAACCAGGGTTCGACGCAGGGCCAGGGTTCTACCCAGAACCAGGGCCAGGGCTCGACCCAGAACCAGGGCTCGACCCAGAACCAGGGCTCGACCCAGAACCAGGGCTCGACGCAGAGCCAGGGTCAGGGTTCGACCGCAGGCCAGGGCAGCGGCCAGCAGACCGGACAACGTCCGAGCGGTGGCGGCATGGGTGGCCCCGGTGGCGCGTCGACCAGCGCCGAGTTGGTGAAGCTCCTGCAGGCCACCGACACCAAGTGGGCGGCGGCGACCAACGGTTCGCAGTCGGCAGCGGGTATCGAGATCGCCTCGGGTGAGGCCGTGATGGCCATCGGCGGTTGGAGCGGCGACCCCGCTCCGACGCTCGACGAGTTCAAGCAGATGGTGGCCGACGGCCAGATCGCCTACTACATCGGTGGTTCCGGTGGCGGTCCCGGCGGGAACTCGGAGATCTCCACCTGGGTGTCGGAGAACTTCACCGCGATCACCGTCGGCGGGCAGACGGTCTACAAGCTGATCTGACCCATCCGGCACGAACCGGCACAACAGCCGCGACCATTCCGGTCGCGGCTGTTGTCGTCCCTGGTTTGCTCAGCCCATCGAATAGTGGAAGGTGATCGGATACCCGTCGTCGCTATGGCCGGCGATCTCGATCTCGGCGTGGCCACGCATGTCGGCGAGGCCGCCGGAGCCGAGCCCGTCGACGATGTCGAGACGTTCATGCACCCCGGTGGCATCGTGGGAACCGTCGTGGCGCAGGACCAGTGTTCCGTCGTGCCCGTCGATGGACCCCTCGAAGGCCTGGAGACCGAGCGTCGGGGCCTCGGTGCCCTCGATGTAGGCGATCAGATAGGCGAGCGTGCCGGTCCCGTGAATGTCGCCGGAGTAGTCGTAGGACACGTCGGCGCGGGTGAACCCGTGCGCCGGGTAGGCAACGCCGCTGATCTCGACGGTGCGGTCGTCGCGGGTGTAGACGGGGGCCTCGTTCCAGCCGGTCACCTTGAATGTGCCCGTTGCGGTATGTGTCGTCGTGGTTGTCATGTTCTCAGGCTGCCGCGTCGCCGCAGCCGGGTCTTGAACAAACACGACATCACGCCCGACACTGGAGACGATGAGCGAGAACGCATCCGCCGACGCTGCCGGTGGCACCGATGAGCCGGAGGGACGCGGCCGATCGGCGATCATCGGCTCCGTCGGTGCCGAGCCGCTGCAGATCACCCGTCATCGGCCGACGCCGGACCTGGCGCCGTGGCTGGACTATGTCTGGATCGTCCGCTGGGCCGTGGACACACCCGTTGTGCAGCAAGTGATTCCGCAACCGGTGGTGCATCTCGCCGCCGAGGGCGGACGACTCAACGTCAACGGGGTGGGGGATCTGCACTTCTCGCGAACCCTCGCCGGTCGCGGACACACCGTGGGAATTGCGTTCCGCCCGGGCGGTTTTCGTGCGTTCTCGAACGCGCCGGTGAGTGCCCTGACCCGATCGGTGGTGCCGCTGGAGACCGTGCTGGGCGTCGACGACCGGCCGATCGCGGCGACACTCCTCGACCCGGAGCGTGGAGACACCGATCTCGTCGACGCCGCATGTGACTGGCTGGAGCGGCTCGGGCCGCGTGCGGATCCGGTGATCGGGGAGGTCGGAGCGCTGGTGGACGCCGCCGAACACAATCAGGACCTCACCCGGGCCGAGCACCTGGCCGCGCTCGCCGGCGTCAGCCTGCGGACACTGCAGCGGCAATTCGGCGACTACGTGGGAATCGGGCCGAAATGGGTCATCCAGCGATTCCGGATGCTCGACGTCGCGGCGGTCGCCAACGCGGGTGGTGCCATCGACTGGGCGGATACGGCTGTGCGCCTCGGATTCAGTGATCAGGCGCATCTCACACGGGCATTCACGCGGATCGTCGGGATCTCACCGGCTGCGTACTCGCGTAATCGCTGAACCCGACGATGTACCATCCGAAAGCGACACAGTGGGCCATCGGGTGGGCAGTGGAGGTCGGCATGCCGGGAAAGATCACCGAATTCAGCAGGGACGGCTACGTTTTCGATGTCGTCGACTCCGGGCCGATCGCCGACGGCGATGAGACGTCGATACCGGTGATCCTGCTCCACGGATTCCCCGAGCGTGCCGATTGCTGGAGATCGGTGACCCCGCTCCTCAATGCCGCGGGCCTGCGCACCATCGCCCCCGATCAGCGCGGGTACTCGCCACGGGCCCGCCCCGCGAAGGTGCGTGACTATCGGATCGCCGAGTTGGTGGCCGACGTGGTGGCCCTCGCGGACGCCGTGGAAGCCCCCAAAGTGCATCTGGTGGGCCATGATTGGGGATCGATCGTGGCGTGGGCGGTGGCCTCGCAGTACCCGGACCGGTTGGCGACGCTGACCACGCTCGCCGTCCCGCACGCGGGTGCCTACATGCGCGCGATGCCCCGGGGGCAACTGCTCCGGTCGTGGTACATGGGTGTTTTCCAGATCCCGGGCCTGGTGGAGTGGCTACTGCCCAAGGCGCTGGCGAGTGAACGCGCAGAACGGTTCGGGCCCAAGGGATTTGTCGATCAGCTGCGCATCGACATCGTCGACTACGGTGCCCTGCCCGGCGGCCTCAACTGGTACCGGGCGATGCGGTACATGGACCGCGAACTGACGCGTCGCAAGACGACGGTCCCCACCACCTACATCTGGAGCGATGGCGACATCTACCTGTCGCGCGCGGGGGCCCGCGGATGTGCGGCGATGGTCGATGCGCCCTACGACTTCATCGTGCTCGAGGGTGTCGACCACTGGATTCCGGAGCGTCGACCCGACGCGGTGGCCGACGCGGTCCTCGCCCGGATCGCGCACTCCGCCTGACGCTCTGGGCCCCGGCTCAGTGGCGCAGGCGCCGCAGCAGCACCCCGATCACCGAGAGCGCCGTGATGATCGCGGCGGCGATCACCGGCACGCGGATCGGGAACGGGAGTTCGGTGGGGGCGCCGGCGCGCAACTGCGCGAACGTCGCGCGCTGGGCATCGGCCTCGGCGACGGCGTCGACGACCGGAGTCGCCGGCACCGGCGTCTCGACAACCGAGGTCTCGGCGACCGGTGTCTCGGCGACCGGCGTCTCGATGATCGGAGCCTCGTCGACTTGCGGTGTCGGCACCACGGTCGGCGGTTCCGGGGATGACGACGATGCCGCCGGATTCTGTGCCGCCGCGGGAGATCCGGCGTTCGGTGAGGTCTTGGGCGGAGCCTTCTTGGCCGGTGCGGTCCCGGCGCCCGGGGCCGGTTTCTTGGCGGCCGGGGCCTTCTTGGCGGGGGATTTCTTGGCGACCGCCTTCTTGGCCGGGGCTTTCTTCGCGGGAGCCTTCTTGGCGACCGCCTTCTTGGTGGGAGCCTTCTTTGCGACCGGACTCTTCTTCGCGGGAGTCTTCTTCGCTGCGGCCTTCTCGCCGGCGGGTGTCGCGCCCGAGTTCTCGGGTGCGGGTCGGTCGACGGGGTCCACAGGATCCGATTCCGTCATCGTGAGGTCGCTCCCTTGCGTGTCACCGGGCCTTTCACCCGATCCTAGAGGACACCGGAGCGTTGCCTGGCAGCCGCACGCGCGGTTCGGTCAGGCCCGCACACCCAGGCGTGCCAGGATGTCGGCGTCGATGGCGCCGAGCTCATCCTCGATCGCGCGGTGGGCGGTGCGGCGCTGTCCGGACGACATGGCCTCCGACGCCTCCACCGCGATCGACAGGTTGTCCAGTCGCCCGCCCATGGTGTCGACGAATGTCTTCGCATCGTGCGAGGTGTCCTGAGCGGACACCTTCTCCAGCGCGGACCGGGTCGAGGCGATGCGGGCGGCCAACGGCGCACCGTGACCCGAGTACTGGCGCAGCAATTCGGGCGAGACACCGGCACGATCGGCCTGCAGGGAGGTGATCCGGCCGCGTCCGGCCACCGCCGCGCGGTAGACGATCGGCGCGACGATGGGAGCCACCAGCCGCGCAACGGTGAGGTACCGACGAACACTGGCCGGGCTGAGGGGACGTGCGTCGGCGGCGGCCTTGGCCTTGGCGGCGACCGTCTTGGTCTCCGCCTCGGCGACCTTCACCTGGGCTTTCGCCACCTTGCGCTCGGCCTTGGCGGACTTGCGCGCCACCTTCTCGGCCACCTTGGCGTCGGCCTTGCGTTCCTTGTCGCGGAGCTTGCGTTCGGCCTTGAGCCGGGACTTCTCCGCCTTGCGACGGTCCTTCGACTCGAACTTCGCCTCGAGCTTGGCCTTCTTCTTCAGCGCCTTGGCCTCGGCGCGACGCTGAGATCGGCTCTTTCCGTCGGACGAGAACACACCCATCAGGGACCTTTCGCTGCGGACTGCCGGTGGCCGGTTCACCCGGGTGCCCGCGGAGGGGCCGGACCGGTGGTGACGTGAACCCGATCAAGCATTGCATAGGCTCGGGAGGAGGCGGTGGACAGGAAGCCAAAACACCCACGGCCGCCCGATCACGATGAGGAGAGGTGGTGAGGGGGTGAGGCCGGCCATCCTGCATGCGCGCGACCTCGCCGGCTGTGAGCACCGGCTCGCCTTGGATGTGTCGCATCCGCAACTGGCCGCCGACCGTCCCCGCACCGCCGAGGCCGTCCGACGCACCGAGGCCGCCAACTCCCACCGCGACCGGGTCCGCGATCTCCTGCGCGCCATGCACAGCGATCAACCGCCGGGCACCTTCGTCATCATCGGGCCGGAACGCACATCCGAACGCGTCGCGGCGACCCTGCGGGCCTGCGCCGACGGGGCGTCGTGGATCTGGAATGCCACCCTGCCCACCGACGTCGACGGCGGCCGGCGTGGCCACTCCGAACTCCTGGCGCGCGTCGGCGACGGGTACCTGCCGGTCATCGTCGTCAACCATCGTGTGTCCTATCCGGCGAAGGTGCGCCGAGACCTCACCCCCGACGCCACCCCGTTTCTCACCAGTCCGTTGTGGGGCTGGCTGCCCACCCACGATCCGTACCGCACCGGGCGTAACCATCGCCGCGATCAGATGCGATTGGCGCACCTCACCCAGATGCTGCTGGATCTGGGACTGGCACCGTCGGGTGACGAGTCGAGGTTGCTCGGCGGTTCCATCGGGCTGGATGCCGATTGCATCGTCGTCCACCGGACGGGGACGCTGCTGCGCGAGTACCGGGAGGTGTTCACCCGCCGTCAGGCGGTGGCCTCCGGCGACGTGCTGACCGCCGCCCGCCGGGTCTCGGAGTGCCGGAGTTGCCCGTGGTGGCCGCGCTGCGAACCCGAACTCGTGCAGCGTCGCGATGTCAGCCTGGTGGCGTCGGGAAATCAGGCTGACCTGCTCGTCGAGTCGGGGGTGACCACCATCGACCAGCTGGCGCGCCACCGCGGTCCGGCGCCGCAATCGTGGCCGTCGAACATCGCCTTCGACGATGCGGTGTCCACCGCGATCGCCTGGCTCGCCGACATCCCCCTCATCCGTCGTGTCGAGGAGCCGCAGGTGCGCCGCGCCGACGTCGAGGTCGACGTCGACATGGAGAGTTACGGCGAGGACGGCGCGTACATGTGGGGCACGCTGCTCACCGATCGCGTCGAGAGCGACCGGCCGGTGATCTACCGTGCGTTCGTCACCTGGCAGCCACTGCCGACCAGGGATGAGGCGCGCTCATTCGCCGAGTTCTGGACCTGGCTCATGGCCGAACGTGCCGGCGCCCACGCCCAGGGCAAAACGTTTGCCGCATACTGCTATTCGCAACAGGCCGAGAACCGGTGGCTGCGGTCGACGGTCGACCGGTTCGCCGACGCCGACGGCATTCCGCCCCGGGCCGACGTCGAGGACTTCATCGCCTCGGACGAGTGGGTGGACATCTACGAGGCGGTGGGCGCGAACTTCGTCTGTCCACAAGGCAAGGGACTCAAGCGCATTGCGCCGGTGGCCGGCTTCACCTGGCGTGACGCCGAGGCCGGTGGTGCGGCGTCGATGGACTGGTACAAGCGGGCCGTCGGACTCGACGGTGTCGATGTCGACCTCTCCCAGCGTGATCGGTTGCTGGAGTACAACGAGGACGACGTCCGGGCGACGAAGGTGTTGCGCGAGTGGATGGTTGAGCCGGCTGCCCGGGCATTGCCGTTGCGCGACGACCTGCTGGCGTTTCGGCAAAGCGGATCCGATTCGCGCACAACGGCGTCGGACTCACACGCGCATCGAGCGTAGGGCCTCGAGGAAGGGTCCGCTGCCGATCAGTGCGACGGCACCCAGCAGCAGGAGCAGGCCGGGCGCGACGTCGCCGAGGAAATCGCGCACGCTCACCAGCGCCACCGATGTGCCGGGCGCGGCCTGCGGGACGTGAGGGGTGGGCCCCGACGTGCCTGCAGGTGTGACGGCGGGCTCGCCGGCGGTCGCGGGTGCGGGATCGGCCTGCGGTGCCGGAGGGTTGATGCCGGCCGACGGCGCGGCGGTCACCGCGCCGTTCGGTGCCGCCGGGGCCACCCGGGGCACGGCGACCTGGGGGGCTTGGGGTGCGGCGGCCGGACCGGTGGCGGGTGCGCCGGGATTGGCGGCGCCGGGATTGCCCGAGCCGGGATCGGCGCCGCTCGGACCGGGGGTGGCCGGTCGTCCGGGTGCCGACCCGAGGTTCGCCGACGGCACCGTCGTGGTCGGCAGGGTGGGTACCACGGCACCCGCACCTCCGCCTGTGCCGTGCCCGCTGCCACTTCCGGCGCCGGGCCCGCCCGGGGTGACCGTGAGGCCTCCCGACGAGGTGGTCGTGGTCGGATCGGTAGTGGTCGGGTCGGTCGTGGTGGGCTCGCTGGTGGTGGTCCCGGTCGACGGTGTGGTCGTCGGCCAGTGGTGGCCACTTCCCGGACCCGTGCCGGTGCCGGTCCCGGTGCCGGTCCCGGTGCCACTGCCGTGGCCCGGCGAGTCATGCCAGGGGTGTGCGGCGGCCAGGCCGACGCCGGGTCCGAGCGTGAGGGCGATCGTGGCGGCGCCGAGCAGTCGCGTCAGCCGCAGTCGTCGTCCCGCCACGAAAACCCTCTCCGTCCCTCGTCTGTTCATCATCGTTCGTTCATCGCCGGTTCACCCGACGGCGGCTTTCGTCTCTGCGTGATCACGGTGCGATCACAGCGCGATACACGCCCGGTATCAGAAGTGTGACCAACAACACAGTAACGTCAGCCGCGCTGGCAGTGGCCTCGCTCTGCGTATGTATGCGGCCGTCGGGTAATTATTGATGATAGCGGCCGTTGCGCGCGATCCAGTTTGAGGTATTTAATGTTTGCACATGCAAGCTTTAGTTTCGGAGAGTAGATGATGACCACTCGAGGGGATGACATGTCCACAGATCGTGCGACAGGATCCGAGCGACCGGTCGATACCGACCCGGGACTCTTCGCCCGCCGGCTCGAGGAACTGTTCCGTACCGTTCCCGGACCCAACGGACGCGCCTACAGCGCCAAGGCGATCGCGGCGCGATCCACCGAACGTGGATTCCGCCTCGGCGAGTCCTACCTCAGCCAGCTGCGCTCGGGGAAGGCCAAGTCGCCGTCGTTCCGCACGGTGGAGGGCATCGCCGCGGCGTTCGGCGTCGACGTCCACTACTTCCTGGAGGATCGCGCGGCCCAGCGCACGCGCGACGAGATCGACCTGATGCGCCTGCAGGCCGACACCAACGTGCAGCTCGCCGCGTTCCGTCTGGCCGGGCTGTCCAGCGATTCGGTGACCGTCGTCAACGAACTCATCAAGGTGCTGCGCGAACAGCAGGGCCTGCCGAAGGATCCGCCCGACATCGTCGCCGCCGGACTCACCGAGGACCAGGGTGATGCGCTGCTGCGAGTCGTCGGCGGCAAGGAAACCCAGGACTGACGATCGGCTTCGGTAACCGCCGTCGGCCTTCGCGGAAACCTTCGTCGCAGGCGGGGGACGGTTCGGTGATGCGCAGTCGCCGGGCCATGTGGTCGCTGTGCAGGTCGACGCTGAGTGGCCTCGACCTCGACCTCCCGCTCGACGTGGATCAGCTCTGTGAACGCCACGGACAGCGGCGGGGTCGTCCGATCCGCGTCGTCGCACATCCCCTGCCGGCCGGCGTCCCCAACGGGATCTGGCTCGCGGCCGAGGACGCCGACTACTTCTTCCATCAGGCGAACACCACCCGCTGGCATCGCGATCAGATCGTCATCCACGAGTTCGCCCACCTCATCGCCGGGCATCAGATGCTCAGCGATCTGCCGACCGTGATGGCCGGGCTCAGCGCCGCCGACACCGAGGCGACGTTGCGGCGCACCTGCTACGACGATGTCCGCGAGGCGGAGGCCGAGACCATCGCCTCGATGATCCTCACCTGGGCCGCCGAGGCCAATGACGGCGTCGGGCGCAGCGCATCGGATACCGATGTTCGTGGACTGCAGCGTCTGCTGGGAGGCCACAAGGGATGGCTGTGATGGCCGCGCAGTGGACGGCGGCGGCCGCGACCGTCAACGTGCTCGCCGTGGTGGTGTTCGTCTCGGCGTTGTGCTGGCGGCTCGATCAGATCCGGCGGTCCGGCGGCGGACTGCAGGCGGTGGCGATGACGATCTCGGTGGCGGCCCTCACCCTCGCATTCGCGGTCTCCAACGCGTCGGCGGCGCGCACCCTCGACGACGTCGTGTTCGCCGGGGCCGCCCGGGTCGCGCTGTACGGCCTGCTGGCGATCGGGGTGGCCGGTCTGATCGTCGTGTTCTTCTATCCACGCGATCGGGTGACGCGGGAACGCCGCGCCGGAGTCGAGGCGGTTCCGCTGGTCGCGGCGCTGGTCGGGCTGCAGGTCAGCCTCTACCTGGTGCCGTCGGACATGCGCACCGCGTCGATGAGCGAATGGACCCTGACCAACTGGGGTTACGCGGCGTTCTATCTGATCGCGACCGGGTATCTCGCCTACGGGTTCCTGGCCTGCCTGCGCAGCGTCTGGCAGTACCTGGCGCTGGCGGACGGCTATCTGCGGCACTCGTTGTCGATGTTGATCGGCGGGCTGGGGCTGCTCGCCGTCGCCGCGATCACCGAGATCGTCTACGTCCTCGGAAACGCGAGCGGACTGGTGCACCTGCAGGGGCTGTTGACCGCGAGCCGGGTGATCGCCGTTCTCGGCGTCGTCGGATTCCTCCTCGGCATCAGCTACCCGATGGTGCAGGCGCGGTGGCGTGAACTCGCCTCCCGCCGACGGCGGCGGAATGCGGCGCGCCGGCTGCTGCCGCTGTGGACGCTGGTGACCGACGCGGTGCCCGAGGTGGTGCTGCCGGGCACAGATGACTTGTCGCCCACCGCATTGCTGCATCGCCGCGTCGTCGAGATCCGGGATGCGCTGACCCAGCTCAGTCCGTTCCTCCCGCCGGTCTTCGACTATGCCGAGGCCGACGTCGCGGCCCGGATGATCCGGCGAGCCGTCGACGAACGGCTGGCGCAGGGACCGCGGGCCGGTGCCGTGCGCCACCTGCTGCCGGCCACCTCCGACACCCTCGAGGGTGATGCCGAACCGCTGCTGGCCGTCTCCGAGGCGCTCGCCGCCGAGACGATCACCTCCGAGACGATCACCACCGAGGCGACCACCTCCGAGGCCGTCACACCCGTTGTCGGGGAACAGGATTCACCCGACATCGCGGTGCGGGCCCGCCACCGCAAGGGGTAGCGGGCCCGCACCGGGTCGGCGTGTTCTCGCCTCAGCGCGGTGCCATCCGCAGCGCACCGTCCATCCGGATCGTCTCGCCGTTGAGGTAGTTGTGCGTGACGATGAACTCCGCGAGCTGCGCGTACTCGGTGGGCTCGCCGAGTCGCTGCGGGAACGGGATCGCCTCGGCCAGGGTCTTCTGGAACTCGGGGGTGATGCCCGCGAGCATCGGGGTGCTGATCGTCCCGGGGGCGATCGTGCACACGCGCACACCGACCTGCGCCAGGTCGCGCGCGGCGGAGATGGTCATCGCGTGCACACCGCCCTTGGATGCGGCGTAGGCGATCTGACCGATCTGGCCCTCGAAGGCCGCCACCGACGCGGTGTTGATGATGACGCCGCGGGCGCCGTCGTCGTCGACGGGTGCTTCCTTCTGCATCTGGTTGGCGGCCAGGCGCATCACGTTGAACGTGCCGACCAGGTTGATGTCGATGACCTTGCGGAACAACTCGAGGTCGTGCGGACCCTTCTTGCTCAGGATGCGCGAGGCCCAACCGACGCCGGCGCAGTTCACCGCGACACGCAGTGGGGCGCCGGACGCGGCGATGGTGTCGATGGCGGCCTGGACCTCGTCCTCGCTGGTCACATCGGTGGCGATGAGCGTGACACCGCCCACGGGCTCGGCCTTGTCGATCGACGGCTGCAGGTCGAGGCCGAAGACCTCGGCGCCTGCGGCGGCGAAACGGGCGGCGGTGGCGGCGCCGAGGCCGGAGGCGGCGCCGGTGACGATGACGGAGGAGCCGGAGACGTCCATCGGGTGTCCTTTCGGGGAGTCGGCCGAGCGTTCGCTCGGTACCCCGTCACCCTAGACAGTCGCCGGCCGGCCGCTCATCCCGACCCTGCCGCACTCAGTGGCCCGGCTCGTCCCCGCCCGGTCCTTCGCCGTGCGCGTGTGCGAGCACCTGCTGGGCCTCGTCGAGTCGGGCCCGCACCCGCCGGCGATGCACCCGGTGGATGTAGACCGAGCCGACGCCGATCAGCACGACGACCGCGGTGACGGTGCCGACGATCACCGGGGTCGAGGCCACCGACAGGCCTTCGTAGAGCAGCCAGGCCGCGAAGACGAAGAACAGTGCGGCCGCACCGAGTGCGATGGTGCGTTCGGGGAGGTGCTTGCCGAGGACGGCGCCGACGGCGATGGCCAGCGCGTCGGCGGCGACCATACCGATGGTCGATCCGATCCAGACGCCGAGCCAGTTGTTGTCGGTGGCCAGGGTGATGGTGGCCAGCATCGTCTTGTCGCCGAGTTCGGCGAGGAAGAACGACGACATCACGGCGAAGAACACCGAGGCACCCACGCGGTCGGCCTTGCTCTGCTCGTCGTCGTCGAGGTCGTCGCCGCGCAGGGTCCACAGGCCGAAGATCAACATCGCCAGACCGCCGACGATCGAGATCAGATCCGACGGGATCGACAGGCCGAGGAAATGGCCGAAGAAGACCGACACCGCGTGCACCGCGGTGGTGGCGACGGTGATCGCGGCCAGCACGATCCACCACTTGTAGCGCAGGGCGTACGTCATGGCCATCAGCTGCGACTTGTCGCCGAGTTCGGCGACGAAGATCACGCCGAAGCTCAACAGGAGGGCAGCGATCATGAAGGCCAGGTTAGACAGCCCTCAGTGATGTGTGCAACGTCTCGCTGATCCGTATTTATGCAGGTAGGGGACTCAAAACCAGGAGTTAGGGTGCCCTGAAAAACAGATCCGGATGCTCACGCCGCGAGCAGCATCGCCAGCACCGCGGTATCGGGGTCGGCGTTGGGATCGATCCCCACCTTGTTGCGCAGCGTCACCACGGTTCCGTCGGCCTCGGCCTCGGCCCACCCGGCCCGGTGCTCGAGGCCGAGTTCCGGCAGTCCCGGCAGCAACACACAGCCGGAGGCGACGTCGGCGCATTCCGGCAGGGACGGACGGGTCCGTGACGGCGGATGCAACATGAACAACGCCGGCGGATTGGTGAGGAAACGCCCGGCCTCGAGGAAACTGTCGTCGACGACGTTGCCCACGGCCACCATCATCCCGACGGTCTCGGTGTCGGCGTCGTCGGGATGCTCCTCGACCACCCCGAAGATCGTGGTGGTGGGCAGGAACCCGGGACGGCAGGCGATGCGGACCGAGGCGACGAGCGTCTGGGTCCATTCCAGCGTCGATTCCGGCCAGCGACCGGAGATCAGGATGCCGTTCAGTTCACCTTCCTGGTGAACGGGTGTGAGTCCGATGGGGATCGACTGCATGGTGTCTCCCTTCCGCGCAGGTGACGAGCGAACCGGATGCGAACGACCGGTGGAAAAAGAATCCACCCTGCCCCTGCGCCGGACAACTCGAAACACCGGATGTGACGGTTCTTTTACATCGCGCGGCGCAGGACTCTCCGGCAGGTACGTCGGTGGGCACAGGCACACTGGACGGGTGCGAAGAAAGACCGATACATCGTCGACGGGGTCGGCCGGTGTGCGTGGACCGTTGCGGCCGGTGGAGATCGCCACGATCGCGATCTTCGGCGGACTGGCCGTCGCCGCGGTCGTGGTGGCCGCGGTCATCCCGCTGGCCAGTGCCGTCCGCGTGCTCGCCCCGGTGCCGCTGGCACTGATCGCGGCGCGAACCCGCCCCCGTGCCATGGTCGCCGCGGCGGTGGCCAGCACCGGTGTGGCCTTCGCGATGGCCGGGTCGGGTGCGGCGTTGTCGGTGTTCGGGTCGGCGGTCCTCGGCGGCATCATCGGCGAGATCAAACGTCGCGGTCGGGGCGTGCCGACGATGCTGGCAGCCGCACTGGTCACCGCACCCCTGGTCACCGCGGTCACCGTCGGTGTGTTGTTCCTGCTCAAGCCGCTGCGCGAGCTGGTGCTCGCCGCGATGCGCAACAGCATGGAGGGATTCGGCCGATGGGTCGCCAGGGTGCCGGGCCTGAGCGGAGTGGGCGATTTCTTCAAGGGGCTGGGCACCAACATCGCCGACTACTGGTGGGCGTGGGTGCTGATCTCGGGGACCGTCGGGACCTTCATCACCATCGTCGTCGCCTGGTGGATTCTGGGTGCCATCATCGCCCGGTTGGCCGATGTGCCGAGCGAGGACACCCTCGACGCCGGTGACGCCGCCGGCTCCGGGGTCGACTCCGCGGTCGGTTCCGGGGTTGTCGCGCCCGTTCCGATGACGCTGCGCGACGTCGAGTTCGCCTACGAGGCGGGCGGTCGGCGCATCCTGCGCGGCGTCGACCTCATCATCGAGCCCGGTGAGTTCGTGGCCGTCGTCGGGGCCAACGGTTCGGGGAAGTCGACGCTGGCCAAGGTGCTCGCCGGGCGCAGGCCGTCGGCGGGTGCGGTGATCCGTCCCGGGCTCGCCGGCCTGGGTCGGGCCGGCGGCACCGCGATGGTGCTGCAACGCCCGGAGACCCAGATGCTGGGCTCGCGGGTGGCCGACGACGTGGTGTGGGGTCTGCCACCGGAGACCGAGGTGGATGTGGATGCGTTGCTGGCCGAGGTGGGTTTGGCCGGACTCGGCGAGCGGGAGACCTCGGACCTGTCCGGCGGTCAGCAACAGCGTCTCGCGATTGCCGGTGCGCTGGCCCGCGATCCCGCGCTGTTGATCGCCGACGAGGTGACCTCGATGGTCGATCCGGTCGGTCGGGAAGAGATCATGGCCCTGCTCACCGAACTGCCCCAACGACGCGGCGTGGCCGTCGTGCTGATCACCCACCGGGCGTCGGAGGCGCGGTCGGCCGACCGCGTCATCCACATCGTCGACGGCCGGGTGGCGCCGACGCCGCCGGAGTGGATGGCACCGGAGGCCCAGCGCGTCGAGGCACTCCCGGAATCCATCGGCGACACCCACGCCATCCGCAGTCGCCGACCGCTGTTGCGTCTGGCCGGGCTCGGACACGTCTACCTCGCGGGTTCACCGTGGGAGGTGCGGGCGCTGCATGACGTGTCGCTGCACGTCGATCGCGGCGACGGACTGCTCATCGTCGGTGGAAACGGTTCGGGCAAGACCACTTTGGCGTGGATCATGGCCGGACTCATCGCCCCTACCGAAGGGTCCTGCGAACTGTTCGTCGACGACGAGTGGCAGAAGGTCACCGACTCGGTCGGCGAGGTCGGGCTGGCCTTTCAGCATGCACGGCTGCAGATCCAGAAGCAGAACGTCGGCGACGAGATCATGGCCGCGGGCGGTGAGAAGGTCGGCACCACCGAGGTGGCCCGCGTCCTCGAGGCCGTCGGATTGCCGAGGTCGATGGCCGCGGCGCGGACCGACTCGCTGTCCGGCGGTCAGATGCGGCGTGTGGTGCTCGCCGGGTTGCTGGCGCGCACCCCGGAGATCCTGGTGCTCGACGAACCGCTCGCCGGGCTCGACCCGGGTGCGCGGACCGAGGTGATCGGGGTGCTCGCGTCCCTGCGGCAGGCGGGGATGACGATCGTGATCATCTCGCACGACTTCTCGTCGTTGGAGCAGGTCTGCGACCGGCGGGTGCATCTGGTCGGCGGCGAACTCACGGCCGGGGGAGAAGAGATGCCCGGGGGACCGGATGGTGCGGCCTGGCCGGTGCGTGGCGAGGGGATGAACGCAGAGGGGATCAACGCAGAGGGGATCAACGCAGAGGGGACGATCGAATGACGATGCGGACGGTGCCGCTGCGGCAGGTGCCCGGCGATTCGGTGATCCACCGCCTCTGGGCGGGGACCAAACTGCTCGTGGTGTTCGCGCTGAGCGCGATGACGTGGGTGCTGCCGTCGTGGCCGGCGTTGGGCATGGTGGCGGCGGTCCTGGTGATCACCGCGCTGCTCGCCGGAATCCCGTTGGGCGCCATCCCCCGACCGCCCTGGTGGTTCTGGGGACTGATCCTGGTCGGCGCCGCGGTCAACGCCGCGGTCGGGCTGAATGCGGTGGTGATCTTCCTGCGGGCGACGGCCCTCGGGCTGGTGTTGCTGGGGACGTCGATCCTGGTGATCTGGACGACGCCGTTGGCCGAGGTCGCGCCCGCGGTGGCCACCCTGATGCGACCGCTGCGATGGCTGCGGCTGCCCGTCGACGAGTGGGCGGTGTCGATCGCGCTGTGCCTGCGTGGTCTGCCGATGCTCATCGAGGAGCTGCGACTGCTGCGTGCCGCGCACCGGCTGCGGCCGACCGCCCCCGCCAACTCCGGGCATCCCGCCGCGGAGATGGGCATCATCGACATGGTGGTCGCCGCGATGAGTTCGGCGCTACGACGCAGCGAGGAGATGGCCGAGGCGATCACCGCGCGCGGCGGCACCGGTCGGCTGACGGCCTACCCGTCGCGGCCCCATCGTCGGGACTGGGTGGTGCTCGCGGTGATCGTGGTGGCGTGTGCCGCGGCGATCACGGCGACGGTGGTGTGGTGAGCGTTCGGGTGGATGGCGCCCGGTGACGACTCAGGGTGCCGCACGCGGTGAGCGTGCGACACCCTGAGGCGTGAGTCGATGTCAGATCAGGCGGGGCAGTGCACGGTGTAGTCCCAGTCGGTGCTTTCCGTGGTGTTTCCGTTCACGACGACGGTCACGTAATCGGCGCGCCCAGCGGGTACCGCTACGGTGACTGTCTTGTCGCCGCGGGTTCCGACATAACCGTTGGTCGAGTACAGCGACCGCCCTTCATAGAAGACTTCGACCTGGTCCGGGACGGAGTAGGTGTTGTACGTGAATTCGAAACTGGTCGGACCCGTTCGGCCCAGGGTATGGCCGGTACGAGTCTCGCCTCCGTGTCCTGCTTTTGTGGCCTCGTTGCATTGCTGCGTGGTCTCGGGAGCCGGCGCAGCCGACGTTGGCGGGTGGCTGTACGCCGGATCATGTGTACCGCCGGCGTTGGCCACAGCGGGGGTGGCCAGGGCGAGAGCGGCGGCGGACAGTGCGGCCGCGGACAGGACGCGCATTCTGCGAGAGGTCACGGAATCTCCTTCGAGGACATCAGGTGTCGGGGGACAGCAGTGCGACGTTAACCGCATGCCGCACGACCCCGATATCGGCCGTTCGGGGGATTCACTTGCTGATCGTGTCGATCGTTCGGACGAAAACCGATGTGTGTCACCAGGATTGGTGACACCGGACGGAGGGTCGATGTCCTCGGTTCTGACGACAACCTCATCAACGACAACGGCGGCCGAACCCGTTTCGGGTTCGGCCGCCGTCGAGGTCTGAGATCGATCAGGCGGGAACGATGAGTCCCTTGCCCTGGCTGGTCGCGCGGGCGAAACGCTCGGCGGCGTCGGCCCAGTTGACCACGTTCCACCAGGCCTTGACGTAGTCCGGCTTCACGTTCTGGTAGTCGAGGTAGAAGGCGTGCTCCCACATGTCGAGCATGACGACCGGGATGATCGCGGCGGGGATGTTGCCGCTCTGGTCGGTCAGCTGCAGGGTGACGAGGTTGCCGCCGATGGTGTCGTAGCCCAGGATCGCCCAGCCCGAACCCTGCAGGGTGGTGGCCGCGGCGGTGAAGTGGGCCTGGAACTTGTCGAAGCCGCCGAACTGATCGTCGATGGCCGCGGCCAGGTCACCCTCGGGCTTGTCGCCACCGTCCGGCGACAGGTTGTTCCAGAAGATCGAGTGATTGGTGTGTCCACCGAGGTGGAACGACAGGGTCGCCGACAGCCCGTAGACCTTGCCCGCGATGGTCCCGTCCTCGCGTGCCTCGGCCAGCTTGGCCAGGGTGTCGTTGGCGCCCTTCACGTAGGTGGCGTGGTGCTTGTCGTGGTGGAGCTCCATGATCCTGCCGGAGATGTGCGGCTCCAGTGCCGCGTAGTCATAAGGGAGATCCGGCAAGGTGTATTCGGCCACGGTATTCCTCTCTGTGCATATACCCTTTGGGCACATACCGTCTGGGGGTATTGCTTCTCAACTATCGACACGCGCGGAATCGTCTGGGTGGACGACACATCGCGGACCCTTCCACCCTTACGCAGTGGTTGACCGAATGCAACAAAATCGACCCAATAAACTTCAACCCTGGTTGAGGTCTGTGGGTCGTGTCAGGTGCCCGATGAGCGCCGAATTACGTTGCCCGAGAGTCGATGTGGGCTCACATGAGGGCCAGGATGCCCAACAGGATGAGGAGTCCGAGAATGCTGGCGCCGATCCCCATGCACGAGGACCGGACGTCGTAGGTGGCGCGGGGCGCGCTCGGGCCGCGGGTGATCGATCGCAGATTGCGTGTCGCATCTGTGGCCATCGCGGTCCTCCACTGACTTCTGTGAGAGACCCGGGTGGAGCAGGTCTCGGGCTCGACGGGAATAAAGCACCGTGGTGATTGGTGTCACATCCCGTGTGGGTCATCTTAAGCACAGTGGGTCGGCCGACTCAAATGAAGCCGGGAACTCCTTGCGTAGGATCGACGCATGTCATGGCTTGACGAGCTCTTCGCGTCCCGGTCCGGAAAGCAGCAGCTCATTGATGCCGACGCGGCATTGCCGGGCCGGAGCACCCCGGTGCCGCTCGCGCCGGAGAACATCGTCCTGCATCACCCGATGCGGGGTTCGGATTTCGAGAACGGCACCGGCATCGGCACCTTCGACGACGGGTTGCACGCGGTCGTGCTGGCCGGCGGCTGTTTCTGGGGTGTCGAGGAGATCTTCTGGCAGGTGCCGGGCGTGTGGACGACGGCGGTGGGATACGCCGGCGGCTACACCCCGAATCCCACCTACGAGGAGACCTGCACCGCCCGGACCGGGCACACCGAATCCGCACTGATCGTCTTCGACGAATCACGGGTCGACCTGCGCACTATCCTGCGCACCTTCTGGGAGACCCACGATCCGACGCAGGAGATGCGTCAGGGCAACGACATCGGAACCCAGTACCGCTCGGCGATCTTCACCACCTCGGCCGCCGACGCCGACCTCGCCCGCGAATCGGCGGCCACCTTCCAGACCGCGCTGGATGCGGCGGGACTGGGCCCGATCACCACCGAGATCGCCCCGCTCGATCAGGCCGGCGACGGACACTTCTACTACGCCGAGGACTACCACCAGCAGTACCTCGCGAAGAACCCGCACGGGTATCGCTGCCACGCGGCCACCGGAATCACCTTCCCGGGCTGACACGCGTGCCCGCACCCATCTCGGTCGGTCAGTGGAATCGCACCCTGCTGCACCGTCAACATCTCCTCGCGCGCGCCGACGAGGACGCCATCGAGGTGCTCGACCGCATCGTCGGCATGCAGTCGCAGGATCCGCGAGCGGCCTTCTTCGGGCTGTTCTCCCGCATCGACGGCTTCGAACCCGGCGAACTCGACGATCTGCTCACCGATCGTGAAGTGGTACGGATGGCCCTGCTGCGCAGCACCATCTTCCTCGTCGACGGCGCCGACGCCCGCTGGATCCGGCCGGTCGCGCAGGAGGCCCTCGACGCGGAGATCCGCACGATCCATCGCGGTCGGCTGTCCGAGGCCGATCCGTCGGAGGTGATCACCGCCGCGGTCGACATCCTGGCCGGGCGGTCTGTCGGTGGTGCCGAACTCGGTGCGACGCTGTCGCAGCGGTTCCCCGAAGAGCAACCCGCCACCCTGGTCGCCGTCGCCCGGTGCGGCCTTCCGCTGGTGCAGATCCCGCCGCGCGGGATGTGGCGGGGTCGGGGTGCGGTGACCTACCGGTTGCTCGACGAGTGGATCGGTCCCGGCGAACCCGCCCTCGTCGGCGACGAGGCGCGCCGGGAACTGATCCGGCTCTATCTGCGCGGATTCGGTCCGGCGTCGGTGCCGGCCATCCAGACGTGGTCGGGACTGCGTGGACTGCGGCCCCTCGTCGAAGAGATGGAGCGCGACTGGGAACTGCAGTGTCACACCGGCCCGGACGGTCAGACGCTGTACGACCTCGATGGTCTCGATCTGATCCCCGCGGACACCCCGGCACCGGTCCGACTCATCGCGCCGTTCGATCACATCCTGGTCGCGCAGGCCGACCGCGCGCGGATCGCCGACGAGAAACTGTTCGCCCGCACCGTCACCCCGAACGGCCGCTCACCCGGTTTCGTGCTCTGCGACGGCCGGCTCGCAGGAACCTGGTCGCTCACCGACGACGGACCGCACGTCGACCTCTTCTTCGAGCCCGCTCGCAGCGTGGCGGGCGAACTCGACGACGAGGTGGACCGGCTACGTGCCTGGCTCGCTGCGGGAGACTGAGCCCGCCGATCACCATCTCAGTCGCCGGTGCGGGGATTGCGGTCGGTGATGCAGTAGCGGCGTCCGGCCGGATCCATCATCACCGCCCACGAATCGAAACGCTCGACCATCGTTGCGCCCCAATCCTCGTGGCGGGCGATCTCGTCGTCGACCGAGGTGGTCGCCAGGTCCAGATGCGCGGTCGCACGCAACCCGGCCGCCGCCGGCGCCGACCCGTCGAAGAGTAAGCGCTGCAACAGGATTCCCAGGGCCAGGCGTGGATCTCGTTGGAGGCGGACGAATTCGGAGCGACGTGCGGACAGGGTGGGCCGTCCGGTCAGCTCCGACCAGAAGGACACCTCGCGGTCGAACAGGATGGCCGGGACGTCGATGCACACCTGGTCGATGATGCTGATGGTGTCCTCGGGCCAGCGGATCGGACGGGATCGGCGCGCGGTCGCGGCCGCGGGGACCAGGCAGAACCGCAGACCCGCCGGCGATTCCATGACCAGGAACGACGCGTTGTCGGCCGCCAGGACGGCGCCGAGTGCGACGGCCTCGTCGGCGGCGGCCCGCACATCGTCGGTGTGGATGTCGACGTGCACGCCGCCGACGCCGGACTCGATCCGCTGGACCCGCAGGTGCGCATCGCCGTTGAAGGGTTGCAGCGTCGCGAACTCCCGATGCTCGCCACGTGGCGGCGACACCGTCGAGCCGGCGATGGCCCGCCAGAACGTGACCTCACTGCCGAACTGCCGCGCGGGAAAGTCGAGGAACGCGGTGAGCCACCGGATCTGCACGTGAGCAGTGTAGGTGGTGGGTGTGCGGATCAGGCGTCGCTAGACTCGGCGAGATGACTGCTGCAGCGATCAAGCGGATCGCCAAGAAGCTCGGCCGCGCGCGTGCGGAGAAGGTCGCGGTGGTGCGACTCGACGGCGTGATCGGTCACGTCGGGCCCGGGCGGGCCGGCCTGACGACGAGGTCGGTGGAATCGGTGCTCAAGCGGGCGTTCGAGACCGAGCATCTGCGTGCGGTGGTCATCGTCGTCAACTCGCCGGGCGGGTCGCCCACACAGTCGGAGTACATCGCCGAACGCATCCGTCAGCTCGCCTCCGAGAAGGGTGTCCGGGTCCTCGCGTTCTGTGAGGACGTCGTGGCCTCCGGCGGTTACTGGATCGCCTGCGCCGCCGACGAGATCTACGCGGCACACACGTCGCTGGTCGGGTCGATCGGCGTGGTGTCCTCGGGATTCGGCTTCACCGATGTGATCGCGCGACTCGGCGTCGAACGGCGTCTGTACTCCGCGGGGGAGAACAAGGTGCGGCTCGATTCGTTCTCGCCGGTCAACGCCGACGATGTGGCGTGGCTCGAGGGACTGCAGGGTCAACTCCACGAGACGTTCATCCGGTGGGTACGTCAACGTCGCGGCAAGCGCCTCGAGGGCGACGACGCCGCCCTGTTTTCCGGTGACGTGTGGATCGGCGAGAAGGCCGCCGCACTCGGCCTCGTCGACGGTGTCGGCGTGATGCGGTCGGTGGTGGCCGAGCACTATCCGGATGCGGAGATCGTGACCGTCGACGCGCCGAAACCGCTGCTGACGCGGATCCTCGGGGATCAGGTGCACGCGTCGGTCCTCGCCGAGGATCTCATCGGTGGTGCGGTGCGTGCGCTCGATGGGGCCAGTGGTGTGCGTTTTCGCTGATTGATTGATCCACTTGCGACGTGTTGTCCCCACGTTATCCACAGGGCCTGTGGATTTCGACGATTTGTCAAGCCGGTCGGTGGTCGTGTACTGACGTGAACACTGTGCGGAATGTTCGCACCGATCGAGTGATGCCGATCACAATTGTTAGGCATGCGGAGTGCGATTCTCCACAGATTCCACAGTCTCATCCACAACTTGACCCTTGGTCCGTGATACAGGTCACAGCGCGGTATCGCCGCATGTGGATAGCGTTATGCAGTCCTACATAGTCGGTCGACGGGTGGTTCGGGCGGGTCAAACCGGCTGTCCCCCGATCGACGGTCACACGAAGCATCCAAGGGGGTCGGGCCGCGGCGTTGGGCAGGCGGGCCTCGGCGCGCAGCCGCCTATGCGAACATGGATCGGTGAGCATGGGAGAGATACCGCAGGTTCCCGTGACGGAACTCCCGGACGATTTCACCGCCGACGCCGACCGCGTCCTCCTCGACGTCCGTGAGGACGACGAGTGGACGGCCGGGCACGTCCACGGTGCCGTCCACATCCCGCTCGGCGACGTACCGGGCCGGCTCGACGAGATCGATCCCGACGCCGATCTCTATGTCATCTGCCATTCGAGCGGCCGGTCCATGCGGGTCCTGCAATACCTCGAACGCGTCGGATACGAGGGAACCTGTGTGCAGGGCGGCATGCTCGCCTGGGTGCAGAACGGCAAGCCGGTGCAGACCTCCGGTCCGACCGGAGCGGGACCTGCCTGATCATGCTGGATCTGTGTCCCCGCTGCCGCATTCAGGCGCCGCATCGCCCGGGTCGTGACCGCTGCCCCCGGTGCGGTGGCCCGCTGACCGTCGTCGCCGACGATGTCGAGGCGAGTGCCGTCGTCGCCCGGTATCAACAGTCCGGACCGCCACCGCCGCCACCACCGCCCGTCCGGTCGGCGCCGCACATGTACGGCACCCGGGCAGTGCGGTGGATCGCGCGACGGCCCGCCGACACCCTGCCGCCGCCACGCGCGCCGCACCAGGCGGTGTCGCATCAGATCCCGCGCTACGCCTACATCCCGCAGTGGGGTCTGCTCGATTCGCCGGTGTCACCCGACGACGGGCCGTCGGCGGCGACACGTCTGACCAAAGTGCTGACCAGCGCCCTGCAATTGGTCGGTCTGGCCTTGGTGGTCTCGGCGGTGATCCACCTGTTCCGCTATGTGCTGCTGGCGATCAACCGGACGACCACCCTTCCGGAATGGCTGATCACCTTCAGCACCATCCTCGTGCTCGTCGCCGGGGTGGCGGCCCTCGGGTGCTATGTCTACGCCACCGTCGTCTTCGTTCGGTGGCTGCTCGCCAAGCGCGCAGAGGCGTATGCGTCGGCGGGGTATCTCGATCCGCGGCCGCGATGGATGAGCATCCCGCTCGCCGCGATCCCGTTGGTCAACGTGGTCGGCGCACCGATGCTCATCTACGAGGCGGCCGCGATGGACGGACGCCGCGATGCCCGCGATTCGTCGCGCCTGCGCACGATGTGGGTGGCGTGGGCCCTGGTCAACGGTGTGGCCGTGCTGGCCGCGATCACCTGGTGGGTGGCCGCCGAATCCGGGTCCATCCAGACCGGGGCCAACGCCGTGCTGATGGTGGCCCTCAGCGCGGCGGTGTCGGCGGGGTTCGCCCTGTGGGTGGGCCGACGCCTGATCGCGATCTTCGATCACACCGACGTCGACGTGGCCCCGCAGCGGCGATGGGTGGTGGCCGCATGATCGGCGACCAGGTCTCCCGGTCGGGCAAGCCCGCAGTCGTCGCCCATCGCGGTGCGTCGGCCGATCACGCCGAACACACCCTCGCGGCCTACGAACTGGCCCTCGCGCAGGGCGCCGACGGTCTGGAGTGCGACGTCCGCCTCACCGCCGACCACGAGTTGGTCTGCATCCACGACCGCACCGTGGACCGCACGTCGGACGGATCGGGTGTGGTCAGTGAGATGACCCTGCCGCAACTGCGTGAACTCGATTTCGGCAGCTGGCACAACGCCGGCAAGCCGGCGCAGGTGCTCACGCTGACCGAGTTGCTCACCCTCACCCTCGACTGGCGTCGGCCGGTCCGGCTGTTCATCGAGACCAAACATCCGGTGCGGTTCGGCAGTCTCGTCGAGCAGCAACTGCTGTCCACGCTGCACGATTTCGGGGTCGCGACGCCACCGTCGGCCGACCACAGTCGGGCCGTGGTGATCTCGTTCTCGTCGTCGGGGGTGTGGCGAATCCGTCGGCACGCGCCGATGCTGCCGACGATCCTGCTCGGTGAGACGGCACGGGTGCTGGGCGGCAGCGCCGCCACGGCGGTCGGGGCGACGGGTATCGGACCCTCGGTGGAGACCTTGCGGTTGCATCCGGATCTGGTGGACAAAGCCGCCGCGGCCGGTCGGGTGACCTACTGCTGGACGGTCGACGAGTTGGCCGACGTGCAGCTGTGTGCCGACCTCGGGGTGCGGTGGATCGCGACGAATCATCCGCAGAAGGTGCGTGACTGGTTGGTGACCGTCGACTGACGGCCGGGCCCCATGTTCGGCCGGGCCGCATGAGAAGGTGGACCGATGGGCAAGAAGAGCAAGCGGGGAAGCGGGCCGCGCCCGGGGAGCAACCGAGCCGAGCGGGTCGCGGCGCGTAAGGCACGGCAGGCGGCCGCGCTGGTCGCCCCGCCCCGGCCGTTCGCCGGGCTCGCCGCCGAATGTGATCTGGTGGCACTGCACACGTTCGTGTCGTCGGCGACCGCGGTCCTCGACCTCGTCGAGCCGGGGCCGCCGCCGGTGGAGTTGACGTCGGTGATGCCGGATGAGACCGCGGTGTTGCCCCCGGTGCCGGCGGGAACCCGCAACGAGGTGATCCTGGCGACCATCCTGCCCGGAGCCGTCGCGGCGATCACCCGGGAATCACGGGGCCGGACCGAGGGTCTGGTGGCGCTGCAGTCCGATCCCGAACCCGACGAACTCGATGCCGCGCTCGCCGGCGCCATCGACTGGGCCGCGCACAGCGACCCCGGCGGCGAATTACGGGGTGCGTCAACGGAATCCGACCTGCGTCTCACCGACGTCCTGAACCCCGACGCCGATCTGTCGATCACCGTGCACGGCGATTTCTCGTGGTGGTTCCCACCGGGTACCGAAGTGCCGCAAGAGATCTCGGTGATGCTCGAGCGAGCGAACGACACCATCATGCCGACGGCGCGGTTGGCCGTGACGAGCGGCAAGGGTGCGCCGTGGTGGGTCGACGCCGGGGAACGCGCACACCTGCGGTGGGTGCGTCCCGAACCCGAGGACGAGGTGATGACGGCGCTGGCACGTCTGCATGCCGCGGGTCGGCTGACGCTGGGTGAGGGATCCCGGTTCGCCGGGTCGTTCCGCACGCTGGGGTTGCTGGTGCCCGTCTTCGATCTGGACAACGAACGTCACCACGAGGAGTGGTACGACGGACTCGATCAGTTCGACACCTGGCTGTCGGAGGCGCTGACCGAGACCGGTGACCTCACCACCGCCGAACGCAGTTCCCGCGACGGGCTGCGCGGGCGGCAGGTCACGATACGTTGATGCGCCCGTCGGCCCGGGAACGGCGGGTACGCGACGCGGCCGCACCGAATCCGACGAGCAGGCTGGCCATGAGTGCCGCGGCGAGCACCGCCGACGGCCACCACCGGCCCACCCCGTCGACCAATGCCGCGGCAGTGTGCGTCTTCGACGTGCTCGCACCCAGGTAGAACGCGACGGCGAGGAAGGTCAGCAGGCTGCCGTAGACCGCGGCGAGCACCGCGAACCACCGCGGCACCGTCGTCGATCGGGTCGTACGCCTGGTGTGACCCGAGCGGGCAGGGCGGCCGGAGGAGGCGGGGCTGTTACCGCTTCGTGATGCCATGGGACCACCCTGCCGCATAGGGCTGAAGAATGGCTGAACATCACCGGAGATTCACCCAGATCGTGGGATCAACCCCGGGTTGTTCGACCGGACCCTCTCAGAGGTTGCCGCCCGCGGCCACCGGTGCCGTGGCGTCCCCGGTGCTGCCGCCGGCGAACTCGCGTTCGACGAAGTTCTCCAGATCGAACAGGTTGCCGTTGGCGTGCTCGGCGATGGTCTGCAGGGTCGTCATCGTGGCGACCTCCTCGACCTGCTCCTTGAGGAACCACTGCATGAACTGCTCGCCGAGGTAGTCGCCGCTGTCGCGGGCCGACTTGGCGAGGTCGACGATCTGCTGGGTGACCCGTCGTTCCTGGTCGAGCGCCAACTCGATCGGCGCCTTGTAATCGTCGAATTCGGTTCGCGGGGCCTCGATTCCGGGGATGGCCACCTGGATGTCACGGTCGAGGAAGTACTGCACGATCATCATCGCGTGATTGCGTTCCTCGACGGACTGCTGATAGAAGTGCTTGGCCAACTGCGGCATGTCGTGGTTGTCGTAGTAGACGGCGACGGCGATGTACTGCTGTGACGCGGCGAATTCGTGGCCGACCTGGTCGTGGAGCAACTGGTGGAACTTGGTCGATTCGGTAGTGGTCATGTGTCCGATTCTACCGGCCGAAGCATCCGGTTTCGGCTCAGTTGACCCTTACTGAGGGCAGTCTGACCTTGGTTGATGCGCTCGGCGGCATCGGGATTCGGCACCGGGATTCGACGGGTCTCCCCGGTGCACGGGATCGGGCCTCACTGCTGCGGGATCTGCCTGCCCATCCGGATCGCGTCGAAGAACTCCGTGGTGGAGTCGTCGACCGCGAGGGAACTGCCGTCGTCGGTGTCGACGGCACCACCGTTGGGGGTGGTCACCGTCTGTGGCGAGCTGCGTAACCACCACGCGAGCATGGCGAGATTCCAGATGTGGGTGCCGTTGTCGACGGTGAGGGTGTCGACGACGCCGTTGACGAAGGGGAACAGGCGAAACGGGTTGGCGATGACCGACGGGCTGGTCGCCTTGGACATCAAGGCGGCCAGGAACTTTCGTTGATTCTGAACTCGCTCGAGGTCGGCGTTGGGGAAGTTGCGGGTCCGGACGAACCCGAGAGCCTGTGCGCCGCCCAGTGTTTGGCATCCGGCCTGCAGGTTCAGGCCGGCCTTGGGATCGCGCAGGGCGGTGTCGATACAGATGTCGACGCCGCCGACGGCGTCGACGAGTTGGTCGAATCCCCCGAAACCGATCTCCGCGTAGTGGTCGATGCGCACCCCGGAGAGTTGCTCGACGGTCTGCACCAGTAGCTGCGGACCGCCGAAGTTGAAGGCCGCGTTGATCTTGTGCTGCCCCTGCCCGGGAACTGGGACGTAGAGATCACGCGGGATGCTGATGATCGATGCGTCCCCGGACGGCGGCTTGTAGACCATCATGATGGTGTCGGTCCGTGCGCCGTCGCTGTCGCCGGTGGCCAGTTCGCGCCGTTGCTCCTCGGTGAGATCGGCGCGGGAGTCGGTGCCGACGATCAGCCACGTGGTACCGGGGGTGTCGGCGGGACGGCCCGCATACGGCGCGAGGGCGTCGACCCGGTGCAGCTTCGAGTCGTAGTAGCACATCAACGCGATCGGCGTGACCAGTGCGACCAGCAACACCACGAGGAAGATCGTGCCGACGCGGCGACGGGTGAATCGCCGGACCGGCCGGCCTGGGGACCGGCGAAACAGCGATGCGCGGCGGCGGGGCGGTTCGGACCCCGTCGGACGGGGTGCGGCCGGTGGACGCGGCGGTTGGTCTGCGCCGCGCTGTTCTGGGCCGCGGGGCCGCTGCTCGGGTGGCCGGCGGTCCGGGGGAACGGGCCGGCGTTCACGGTCGGGAACCGGTTCGGGTTTCTGCGTCGGTGCGTACGCCGATTGCGAATACGCCCGGGGCGCCGGCGCCGCGTCACGCGGGTCGGCCACCCGCACGGTCGGCGGCTCGGCGAACGCCGGTGCCGCGTCCCGGGATCGCGCGCGTTGCGGTATCGGGAACTGACCCGACTGATCGGCCGGCAGGCGTGGCGGACGGTGGCCATGCGGACCCGGTGCGGGGAACCGGTCGCGGCCGGGTTGCTGCGGTGGGGCCTGACGTGCCGGGTTCTGCGGTGGCGGGTTGTGGCGTCCGGGCGGGTTCTGCTGTGCCCGGTTCTGCGGTGGCGGGCCCTGCCACTCGGGTGAGAAGCCGGGTGGGGGCTGGGGTGCCGGATTCCGTCGGCGCGGGGGCGGCGGTGCGGAACCGCGGCGCCCCACGGGAGGCGGATCTGGCTGGTTCATCCCACCGAATGTACCGACGGGCCCGCCACTTCCGTGTCATTCACCCGGTGTGGCCTCCTCAGCCCACCCACCCCAGATGGTCGTGCGCCAGTGCATATCCGACAAACGCGACCACATCGATCACCGCGTGTGCGATGACCAACGGCCAGACGCGGGAGGTGAGCTGGTAGTACCGCCCGAAGATCACCCCCATCGCGATGTTGCCGATACCCGCTCCGATGCCCTGGTAGAGGTGATATCCGCCGCGCAGCACCGCGCTCGCGGCCATCGAGGTGTTCTCGCCCACCCCGAGCTGGCGCAGCCGGGTGATGAAGTAGGCGACGACGACGATCTCCTCGGCGGCCGCGTTGCCGATCGCGAGCAGGATGTAGAGGGGCCATCGCCACCAGGCGCCGTCGGTTTCGCTGGGCACCAGGTGGGCGTTCATGCCGAGGGCTCGTGCCGCGGCGACCAACGCCAGTCCGGGCAGCCCGATCACCGCGGCCAGGACCAGCCCCGGGGGAATGTCGGGGGTGCGGATGCGGCCGAGACCCACCCGGCGCGCGACGATCCCACCGCGCCAGAGCAGGTAGGCGCCCAGCGCGGCGATGGCGTAGAGACGTGCGGCGCTCATCAGCTGGCGGAGGAAGTCGATCGCCCCGACCGACGAACGGCTCGGATTCAGCGCGACGGTCGCATTGCCGACACCCACCGAGACCTGCAGTTCGATCAGCGACAAGATGGCCGACAGCGCGGAGAAACCGAAGGTCAACACGCCGACGATGGCGAGTTCGATGATCAACGCCCGCCGCTGCACGCGATCGGTGACGACCGGGACGACGGTCTGTGGCCGCGGGCGGACCCAGGTCCGCGGGGTGGCGCGCATGTCGGTCAGGGTAGTGGGACGAATGTGTGCCGTGGATCACCCCGGAGGGGTATCGCGGTGATCCACCGGCACCACATCCGGAGTTCGCCTCATCGATCTCGGTGGCCAGCCCAACCATCGAGACCGGGGTGGAACTCCGTCGGGTGGTCAGTCGGGCAGGCTGTTCATGAACGGACAGCCCGCCAGGGAACGCAACGCCCGGGACAACTCGCTCACGTCGTTCACCGGGCGGGGAAAGGGAAGTCGGACGTCGGCGTCACCGTCGGAGCCCTCGACGCGGAAGCGGATGCCGAAGCGGTCCAGCCCGAGCGGGCGGACCCGACCGTTGCGCAGGTCGCGGGGGAGCTTGCGGGCGAGTTGCCCGACGACGTCGGCGTGATCGGAATCCAGGTGCGCGATCCAGTCGCCCTCGTACTCCCAGAACGGGTCCGGGTCGGCGACGGCGAGTTCGGACGCCTGCACGCAGGCCGCGCCGGAACTGCTCGCGACCACGGCGTTGTCGACCTGCAGTCGGATCATCGACCGGCCGTGGCCGATGTCGAGGAGTCCGCCGTCGGGATGATCGGCGGCGATCTCGAGGGCCAGGTCGCGTTCCAGGTCACGCGGGACGGCGTGGGCGGTTCCGTTGAGCCAGACCAACGACCGCACGCGTTCGCGCAGGTCGATCGGGGAGCAGTCGGTGATCTCGACCATCGCCGGGACCCCCTCGGGCCAGCCCGACGCGAGTTCGATGACCTCGGAATCGGTCGCCACCAGCAGAAACGCCTGGGATTCGAAGAGGTGGACCAGGCCCACCGTCGTCGGGCCGCCGGGGTGTGCCGCATCGGATGCGGGGGTGCGACCGGCGACCTCGACGGCCAGCATCGCCGAGTCGGCGCGTCGGCAGGCCGTCGCGATCACCTCGGCATCCGACGGTCGGTCGGTGATGGCTCGTGTCATGGTCGGGTCCTCACTCGGTCTGCTGTGCGGCTACGAAGGTAACCCTAACCTAATTCGAGGTGGCGTCAACGGCAAGGGTCGAAATACCTCTGAGCGAAATTCGTCCGGTCCGATGAACGGCTAGGCTCTGGTCGTGACACAGTTCGCCTACTTCGGGCCGTCGGGGACGTTCACCGAGATGGCCCTCGATCGGTTCCTCGCCGACGCGGACCTGATGTCGGCACTGCTCGGCGAGGGTGCGTCGGTGTCCGGCGAGGCGGGAGCGACGGGACCGGGGGCGATCGAGAAGGTCGTCGCGCCGAGCCCGGTGGCGACCATCGACGCCGTCCGCTCCGGACGGGCGGAGTTCGCCTGCGTGCCCATCGAGAGTTCCCTCGAGGGTTCGGTGCCGGCGACGATGGATGCCCTCGTCCCCGTCGCGAGCGCGGTGATACCGCGGGTGCAGGTGTTCGCCGAGGTCCAGCTGGAGATCGCCTTCACCATCGCCGCCCGGCCGGGCGTCGCCGCAGACGACGTGCGCACCATCGCCGCCTATCCGGTCGCCTCGGCGCAGGTACGCACCAGCGTCGCCCGGTTGTTCCCGGAGGCCGGGTTCGTCACCGCCACCTCGAATGCGGCCGCCGCGCTCGACGCCGCGGCCGGCGTGACCGACGCGGCGGTCACCACGAGTCTGGCCGCCGCCTCGTCGGGGTTGGTCGTGCTGGCCGACGGCGTCTGTGACGCCACCGATGCGCTCACCCGGTTTCTGCTGATCGGCCGGCCCGCGGCCCCGCTGCCGGTGTCCGGCGCCGACCGCACGTCGGTGATCCTCGAACTGTCCAACGAGCCCGGCAGCCTGATGGCTGCGATGAACGAATTCGCTTCGCGCGGAATCGATCTCACCCGCATCCAATCACGTCCCCGGCGCGATCTGGACAACGGCACGACGATGCCGGGGCAGTATCGCTTCTTCCTCGACGCCGTCGGACACATCGATGACGCGGCCGTCGCGGAGGCGTTGCAGGCGCTCTACCGTCGGGCCGAACGGATCACCTACCTCGGGTCCTGGGCGATGACCCGACCCGGTGGCGCACCACCACCCGATCACCGCGCCGGGGCGCAGTGGCTCGAGCGCATCCGCAAGGGGCAGGACTGATGGCCCGGTTGCATCTGGTCCGCCACGGTGAGACCACATCCAACGTGATGCGCCGCCTCGACACCGCGCTGCCCGGTGCCGCGCTGACGGATTTCGGTGTGCGCCAAGGCGTTCGGTATGCGCTGGAAAGTGGTAGGCAAACACCGGCGGTGCTGGTGAGCTCGGTCGCGCGACGCGCCCAGCAGACCGCCGAGTTGATCGGCTCGGTGTGGGAGGTGACGCCCGAGGTCGTCGAGGGAATCCACGAGGTGCAGGCCGGCGAACTCGAGGATCGCAGTGATGAGGAGGCGCACGGGGTGTTCCGATCGGTCCTCGACGCCTGGTACGGAGGTGCACCGGACACCCGCATCCCCGGCGGCGAGTCCCTCGAGATGGTCTATGCGCGTTACCTTCCGGCGATCGACGTTCTCGCGCAACGTCATCTGAGCGGACCGGACGCCACCGACGTGGTGGTGGTCAGTCATGGTGCCGCCATCCGGCTGGTCGCCGCCCGGCTGGCGGGTATCGACGGAAAGTTTGCCGCCGCAACACATCTGCCCAACACCGGCTCGGTGGAGCTGGAGTACCGGGACGGGCTGTGGATCTGCCATCGGTGGGGTGCCACACGCGCGCCGTTCGGGGATGTCGTCGACGAGCCCCTGGTGGTCGACGACAATCCGATGGGGTAGAAGTGCGGTCCGGCTCCGAGCAGGCTGCGTCCCGTCGCTCAGGCGCGGCTAGGCGGAGGTGCCTCGGACCGGGGGGAGTCCGAATGTGTGCTGGAGTTGCGCGATGTGGCGACGAACCTCATAGAGGTCGGCGGTGAGTTGATGCCGCTGAGGTGAGCGCGGTGGCAGGTCGTCGAGTTCGGCCACCAGCGAGTCGGCCATCGCCTCGAACTCGTCGACGAAGATCGTCGCCTGTACCCGGGCGGCATGATCGGGTACAGGCGGCATGTCTGCGAATGTAACCCATTGTCCGGCGACCCGTGAGGTGGATCGAGGGCGGCAGTGACTCGATCTCACCCCCAGCCGTGGGCGTGCAGCCACTCGTCGTCGATCCCGAAGTGATGGCCGATCTCGTGCACCACAGTGACCGCGACCTCATGCACCACCTGCTCACGGGTGTGGCACATCGCGAGAATCGGTTCCCGGTAGATGGTGATCGTGTCGGGCAGGAATCCGCCGTAGTCATGGGTCCGTCGCGTCAGTGCCACACCGGAATACAGCCCCAGGATGTGATCGGACTCGGCGTTGCGGGGTTCGATGAGGATGACGACGTTGCTCATCGCATCCGTCAATTCGCTCGGGATGGAGTCGAGCGCATCCCCGACGAGGATCTCGAACTCCTCGTCGCGCATCCGTACGGGCATCGTGCGCCTTTCTCAGCCGGCCGGGGCGGGAGTCTCGAGCGGATTGGGGGTGACGCCCTGCGGCAATGGAACCGGCGTCGGCAGTGCCCGTCCGGGGGGTGCCTGCGACGGCGCCACCGGCAGCTTGCCGTTGATCAGGACGGTGCCGCGGGCGTCGCCGACCAGCGTGGCGAACCCGCCGCCGTCGGGTAGACCCAGATAGCACACCACCTTTCGGCTCCCCGACAGCCAACGTGGCTCACCGATGACCGACCACTGGACGTTCAGCGTGGTGGCGTCGAGTTTGGCCTTGCCGCCGACGAAGCGTTCGGCCTGGGCGGGGCAGATGGTGGCGAGGTAGGCGTTCTGGTCCTTCACCGCCGGCCAGGGACGTCCGGAGCTCTTGTCGCCGAACCGTTGGGCGAGGTCGACGATGCCGGTGGTCTGGAAGGCGTGCGGTTCCGAGCAACTCACCGTCGTCGGAGGTACCGCGACCTGGCGGGTTTCGGGATTGATACCGATGCAGGTGCCGGCCGCCCACTGGAACGACTGATCCTGGTCGGCGACCTTCCCGGCGAACAGCTGCGGCGTGCCGTCGGCGCCGGTCACCTGCAGGCCGCAGCGCAACTCGCGGGCACCCTTGACCCACTGATCCTGCGGCGGGTACATGAGGCCGACGGAGAAACGGCCCTGCGGATCGAGCCGTCCGTCGAGGTAGCGGTTGACGATCACCGGGCACTGCTCGTCGCGGATCTGCCCGAAGCGCTCGGGCCCGGGCCAGGGTGCCGACTCACCGAACTCCGAGCCGGGCAGGATCGCCGTGTTCAGTGCGCCGGCCACCTCGAAGCGATGCTCCTCGGCGCACGGCACGTTCACCGGCTCACCGGGCTTGTTCGCCGGCCACGTCAGGCAATCCCCGGGTCCCGACTGGGTGAAGGCGTTCTCCGCGAGGCGTTCGCTCTCGCCGATGTCGGTGTCGCCGACGCTGCCGCGATCGTCGAAGGCGCCCATCGCCACCGCGATGCCCCCGGCGACCAGTGCGCCCACCAGCACCGCGGCCAAACCGATCAGCACGATGTTGCGTTGCAGCCAACTCGATGATGCGGTGGGCTCGGGAACGGACTCGTCCTCGGACGGCTCGAACCGGACCGTGTCCTGGTCGGCGTCGACCGGCTCGACCTCCGACCAAGCCTGCCGGGTGCGGTCGGAGTCGGCGTCGACCTGACGGAACTGTGTGGTCGGCTGGTCGTCGGCGGGGTCGGTGTCGGGTTGCTTCACCAGGCTCGTCGTCGCGCTGTGGTGATCGCTCGTCGGACTCTGTTGATCGTCGTCCGCATCGTCGTACGGCGGTGCGGCGTCTTGAACGTCATCGTCCGGTGCGTCGTCGTCCCGAACGTCGTCGTCACGGTGGGCTTCGTCACTCATCGCCATCCATCATGCCTGGTGCGGCCCGCACGGCGAGCGTCGCCACGGCCCCGGAGGCCGTCCGCCCTAGACTCGACCCGTGTCTGCGCACGCCGATGAGCCCGAAGGCCACGCCCCCGAACCGGACATCGACCCGGCCGTGATCGAGTTGGCGACCCGGCTCTTCGACCTCGCCCGGGCCGGTGCGACCGCCGAACTCGCCGCCTACCTCGACGCCGGTGCACCCCCGGACCTGCGCAATCGGTCCGGGGACTCGCTGCTCATGCTGGCCGCCTATCACGGGCACGCCGACACGGTGATGGCGCTCGCCGAGCGTGGCGCCGACGTCGACCTGGCCAACGATCGTGGTCAGACACCGCTCGCCGGGGCGGTGTTCAAGGGAGTCGACGACGTGGTCGCGGCACTCATCGGGGCGGGCGCCGATCCGCGAGCGGGGGCGCCCACCGCGCACGACACGGCGACGATGTTCGGCCGCGACGACTACCTGCGACTCTGGGACTCCTGATCAGCTCGCGTAAGGTTTTTTCTCGTGATCGACCTCAAGATTCTGCGTGAGAACCCCGACCGTGTTCGCGAGTCCCAGCGGGTCCGTGGCGAAGACCCCGGACTGGTCGACCAGCTGCTCTCCGCGGATGCGACGCGTCGGGCAGCGATCGTCGAGGCCGATGCGCTGCGTTCGGAGCAGAAGACCCTCGGCAAGCAGGTCGGCAAGGCGTCCGGCGACGAGAAGACGGCGTTGCTCGCCAAGGGCAAGGAACTCGCCGACCAGGTCAAGGCCGCGGTGGCGCGTCAGACCGAGGCCGACGAGGCGTCGAAGGCCGCGCACATCGCGATCTCCAACGTCGTCGAGGGGGCACCGCCCGGCGGCGAGGACGATTACGTCGTGCTTGAGCACGTCGGTGAGCCCCGCCCGATCGAGAACCCGAAGGATCACCTCGAACTCGGCGAATCCCTCGGCCTGATTGACATGGAACGTGGCGCCAAGGTGTCCGGGTCGCGGTTTTACTTCCTGACCGGCTTCGGCGCGATGCTGCAGCTGGGGCTGCTGACGATGGCCGCACAGAAGGCCGCCGCCAACGGTTTCACCCTGATGATCCCGCCGGTGCTGGTGCGTCCGGAGGTGATGGGCGGCACGGGATTCCTCGGTGCGCATGCCGACGAGGTCTATCACCTCGACAAGGACGACGATCTCTACCTGGTCGGTACCTCCGAGGTGCCGCTGGCCGGCTACCACATGAACGAGATCATCGATCTCGCCGATGGGCCCAAGCGCTACGCCGGATGGTCGAGCTGCTTCCGCCGCGAGGCCGGCTCCTACGGCAAGGACACCCGCGGCATCCTGCGCGTGCACCAGTTCGACAAGGTCGAGGGTTTCATCTACTGCAAACCCGAGGAGGCGCAGGCCGAACACCAGAAGCTGCTCGGCTGGGAGAAGGAGATGCTCGCGGCGATCGACGTGCCGTATCGCGTCATCGACGTCGCCGGCGGTGACCTCGGATCGTCGGCGGCCCGCAAATTCGACTGCGAGGCCTGGGTGCCCACCCAGGACACCTATCGCGAGCTCACCTCGACGTCGAACTGCACGACCTTCCAGGCTCGTCGACTGTCCATCCGCTATCGCGACGAGACCGGCAAGCCTCAGGTCGCGGCCACACTGAACGGCACGCTGGCCACCACACGCTGGCTGGTCGCGATCCTGGAGAACCATCAGCAGCCCGACGGTTCGGTGGTACTGCCGCCGGAACTCGCGCGTTTCGTCGGCACCGAGGTGCTCACCCCCTCAATGTCGTGATGTGAGTTCGCGATGACCCTCGGAATCATCGTCGCGGTGATCGGCGCATTCGCCTTCGCCGCGGCGGCCGTACTCCAGGCGCTCGGCGCCGATCAGGTGGCCCAACGCGCGGCGATCCGTGAGGAACGCCGTGAGTCGAACAAGGCGCATCCGTCGTTGCGGTCGACGGCGGCGACGATGCTGACGGTCCCGTTCCTGATTGGGTTCATCTTCGACATCGTCGGTTTCATCGCGACCCTCGCCTCGGCGCGACTCATCCCGCTGTTCCTGTCGCAGACCATTATTTCCGCGCGCCTCGTCGCGACCGCGCTGCTCGCGATGGTGGTGCTGAAGGTCGGCCTGAGCACGCGCGACTGGATCGCCGGTGCGGTGGTGGTGTTCTCGTTGATCCTGCTGGCGGTGTCGGCGGGCCGGGAAGGCGCCGACGACATGTGGTGGATGCACTGGGCGGTGCTGGTGGCAGGTCTCGGACTGTTCGGTCTCGGACTGGTGGTGATGCGCACGATGCGTCGCCACATTGCCGCGGCGACCGGTCTGATCGCCGGTGCGGTGTTCGGAGTGATGGCGGTGGCGTCGCGAATCCTGGACGGTGTCAGCCCCTTTGAGCCGGGTGTGTTGTTCACTGACCCGGCGCTGTATGCGCTGCTGCTCAGCGGCATGGGTGGCTTCTACCTGTTCACCGTCGCCCTGCAGACGGGGTCGGTCAACGGCGCGGCGGCCGCCCTGGTGGTGGGGCAGACCGTTCTGCCCGGTGCGGTCGGACTGATCTTCCTCGGCGATCTGGTCCGCGACGGCTGGGGCCCGGCGGCGATCGTGGCCTTCGTCGCCTCCGTCCTGGGCGGTGTGGTGCTGGCGTCGTCGAGTGCGGTGACCGCGGTCGAGAAGGCCGACCTGACCAACCGTCCCGCTGGGTACGGACACGGCTGACACTCATGGTGATCGGCATCGTCGCGGCGATCGTGGCCGCATGCGCCTACGGCACGGCGTCGGTGCTGCAGGCCAAGGGCGCCACGAGTGTCCCCGACGACACGAATGGCCGCGCTGGGAATGGGGGCGGGGCGCCGAGCCTGCGGTCCACCATCGCGGCGATGCTCACCGCCACGTTCATCGCCGGACTGGTCCTCGACGGACTGGGCTTCCTCGGCAATCTGTTCGCCGCGCGCACCGCACCGCTGTTCCTCGTACAGCCCATCATCGCGGCCAATCTCGCGGTCACCGCGGTGCTCGCGTCGATCGTCCTGCACATCGATCTGCGGATGCGGGACCGGTGGGCGATCGTGGCGGTCGTGGTCGCGTTGGTGGTGCTCGGGGTGTCGGCCGGTGAGGAGGGACACGACAACACCGAATCCGGCCACTGGATGGTCCTGGGGATCGGACTGGGACTCCTCGTGGCCGGCCTCATCGGGATGCGGTTGCTCACCGGTCGCGTCGCGGTGATGGCGGGCCTGCTCGGCGGCACCCTGTTCGGTGTGATGGCGGTGGCCGTACGCCTTGTCGACGGACTCGATCCGTTCGACCTGCCGACGCTGCTGACCGACCCGGCCGCCTACGCCGTGGTGGCGTGCGGTCTCGGCGGCTTCTACCTGTTCACCATCGCGTTGCAGACCGGATCGGTGAGCGCGGCCGCCGCGTCGATCGTGGTCGGCGAGACCGTGATCCCCAGTGCCGTCGGCATTCTCTGGCTCGGCGACACCGTGCGATCGGGATGGGGGCCGATTGCCGTGACCGCCTTCGTCGTCGCGGTCGCCGGCGCCATGGTGGTGGCGACGTCGTCGGCGGTCACCGAGGTCGAGCAGGCCGAGAACGCCTGACGCTCACAGGTGTGAATCGACGCGGCGGGGAGATCAGGCGGGCAACGGATCCCGGATGATCGGGCAGGTCATGCAGTGCCCGCCGCCGCGTCCGCGGCCCAGTTCGGCACCGACGATGGTGATCACCTCGACGCCCTGCTTGCGCAGCAGGGCGTTGGTGTAGGTGTTGCGGTCATAGGCGAAGACGACGCCGGGCTCCACGGCCACCAGGTTGTTGCCGCTGTCCCACTGCTGGCGTTCCGAGGCGTAGGCGGTGCCGCCGGCCTCCACCACCCGCAGACCGTCGAGCCCGAGGGCCTTCTGTACCACCTTGAGGAAGTGGTCGGTCTCGGTGATGACCTCGACGCCGGGTTCGGCGTCGCTGGGCACCAGGGTGAACGGGCGGACCGCGTCGATGATGGTGGGGTATACCGATACCAGGTCGCGGTCGGCGAAGGTGAACACCGTGTCGAGGTGCATGGCCGACCGCAGTTTCGGCATCCCCGCCACCACCACCTTCTCGGCGGCGCCCGCGGCGAACAGGTCGCGGGCCACCTGGGTGACCGCCTGGCGGGAGGTGCGTTCACTCATGCCGATCAGCACCACGCCGTTGCCCGGCACCAGCACGTCTCCGCCTTCGATGGTTGCTGCGCCCCAGGACTTTTCCGGATCGCCCCACCACACCGTCGAGCCGACGAAGTCGGGGTGGAACTGATAGATGGCCTTCATCAACAGTGTTTCAGCATGGCGCGCAGGCCAATACAACGGATTCAGGGTGAGGCCGCCGTAGATCCAGCAGGTGGTGTCGCGGGTGTAGAGGGTGTTGGGCAGCGGCGGCATCAGGTACTCGCCGCGTCCGGTGGCCTCGTCGACCAGGTCGATGTAGCGGGGGCGCAGTTCGGTGGGCAGGTCCACCGTGGACAATCCGCCGATCAGGAACTTCGCGAGGTCACGTGTGCTGATGTCGTCGAGGAATTCGCGGGTGGCGCCGACGAGCCCAATGCCGGTCTCGTTGGCGACGATCTTGCGGTCGAGCAGCCACGTGCGTGCCTCGGGAATGTCCATCGTCTCGGTGAGGACGTTGTGCAGCTCGACGACGTCGACGCCGCGGTCACGCATCTTGGTGACGAAGTCGAAGTGATCGCGTTTGGCGTTCTGCACCCAGAGCACGTCGTCGAAGAGGAGTTCGTCGGAGTTGGTGGGGGTCAGTCGTTCGTGCGCGAGTCCTGGGGAGCACACCAGAACCTTGTGCAGTTTCCCGACCTCGGAATGAACCCCGTACTTCGCTGATGGTGCAGTCATTGCGTCCGTCCTGTCTCGATGATGTGTGCCTGTGCGATGAGGTGGTGGCCGTTCGGCCGGAGGTCAATCCGGTTGTCCGGCTTCGGGATATTCGACGTAGTTGGAGTGTCGCTCCTGTTCGGGATGGTCGTAGATGTCCTCGGCTCCGGTGGCGAGGTAGATGACACCGCCGATCGCACCCACCAGGAATACGCCGAAGATCGCGGCCTCGAATCGCCGGAAGACGGGCAGCTTCTGCTCGCGCCGGGCGATGACGTAGAGGATTGTGCCGAGGGCGAACAGGATGCAGGACAACAAGAGTTTGTCGATTCCGGCTGCCCACAGCAGGAAAACGGTGTAGATCACCGCGACGACGGCGATCGTCATGTCGGTGCCTCTGCCGCGGCTGCCTTCGGAACCCGGTTCGCCGCCGTAGGTTTCGCGGGTGAGCGTGAGTTTGAGCATGTAGGCGGCGGCGAGCAGATACGGAAGCAGTGCCAACGCCGAGGTCAGATCCAGCATGAAGTCCAGGGCGTCGTCGACGAACAGGATGATGATCAGCAGGATCTGCACCAGGCCGGTCGCGAAGATCAGTGCCGGGACCGGGGCGTCGGCCTTGTTGGTGCGCGAGAGGAACTTCGGCATGTCCGCGGTGCGGGCGGGGATAGAGAGGATCTCGGCTGCCATCAGTGTCCAGGCGAGGTAGGCGCCGAGTACCGAGAGGATCACGCCGATGCGGATGAACACCGAACCCCACTCGCCGACAAGCGATTCCAGTACCGATGCCATCGACGGCTGGTCGACCTCGGCGAGTTGGCCCTGCGGCATCGCGCCGTAGGAGACCAGGGTGACCAGGGCGAAGACGCCGAGAACGCCAAGGAAGCCGAAAACCGTTGCCCTGCCCACATCCTCACGTTTCTTGGCGAACCGCGAGTACATGCTGGCGCCCTCGATGCCGAGGAAGACGAACACCGTGATGAGCATGGTGCCCTTGACCTGCTCCCACAGCGAGCCGGAGTCGATCCCGTTTCCGCCCCAGAAGTTGTCGGAGAAGTATCCGGCGTCGAACATGACAAGTGCGAGCACGATGAAGACGATGATCGGCACGACCTTGGCGATGGTGGCGATGCGATTGATGATGGCCGCCTGCTGGACGCCGCGACTGATCAGGAAGCAGAACAACCAGAGTCCGACGGAGGAGAGTACGACGGCCAGCAGCGTCGACCCGTCTCCCAGTGCCGGGAACAGGCGCTGGTGGTCGCCATGATCAGCACCCAGTAGGACGTGTTGCCCGCACAGGCCGAGGCCCAGAAACCGAAGGCGGAGCTGAATCCGACGTAGTCACCGAAGCCGTCCTTGGCGTAGGCGAAGATTCCGGCGTCCAGCGCCGGCTTGCGCACGGCAAGTCGCTGGAAGACGAAGGCCAACATCAGCATTCCGGTGCCGGCGATCGCCCAGGCGATGATGGCGCCGAGGACACCGGTCTCGGTGCCGAAACGCCTCGGCAACAGGAATACTCCCGATCCGACCATGGAGCCGACGACCATGGCGGTCAGGGTGGCGAGATTGACCTTGCCGGTGGTGGTTGCCGGGTCGGTGTCCGACGTCGGAGATGCCATGAATGATCCTCCTGCGCTGCGATGCCGTAATGGGGATCGAATATCGGCGAACCGATGATGCACAAGGCTCATTCTGCACGTCGCGCGAGGGCGCCGATGTCGAGTTGTTGTCCACATTTCGGGGGTCAAGGATGCGAAGGCGAACCGATAACCCCAGGTCACGGGCGTGACCGCGATTCCTATCGGCCAGCGTACACCCATCGTTCATCACGCCTTCGTTTTCGGCATTTCTACCGACCACCGACATCGAGGCGCTCGACGAACTCGAATCACTACGTGTGTCCGACATCGTCGTGCCGGCCGGTGCCCGGGTGTTCGACCGGGACGTCACCGTCGACGATGCGGATGATCCGGAGCGGGCGCTCGGTGCCCAGCCCCGATGGCGTCGGGAGGGGATCGTCGGTCTGATCGGCGAGGCGATCACCAACTCGGCCAAACACTCCGGGACGGATCGGGTCGCGGTCCACTTCGATCGCCGATTCCGACGGAGCACGTTGTGCGACAACGGAACCGGAATGTTCGACGCCGATACCCTGCGAGATCGCTTGGCGCCGAGAGCACTCGACGCCATGGCCGATGTGGAGGTCGAGTCCGCGCGCAGCAGGGGACGACGGTCACCCTGACGGTTCCGGCGCTGCAGTCCGTCGACGAACGTAGCGTGCTGACCACCGCGGCGGCCGAGATGGCGGCCCGGCTGGTACCGCTGATGCTCATCGAGTTCCTGACGGTGGCTTCGATCGCCACCGCCCTCGGACCGGAATGGTCGCCGGCGGCGTAGGTTTGGTCCCGGCGGCTCTTTCGGGTGACCCTGTTCGGGGGTCACATGGTGTGACCCCCGAACCTCTCACGACCTCTCAGCCGTCGAGGTGCTTGGCGCGCAGCTCATGTCCCTTGGACGTGAGGCAGCGGCCGGTCGGCAGATCCCACTGCCAGCCGTGCAGGTTGCAGGTCAGCTTCTCGCCCTCGATCACCCCGAACTTGCTCAGGTCGGCCTTGAGGTGCGGGCAGCGGCGCTGAATCTGCCAGCCGTCCTTGGTGATCGACGCCGAATCGTCGTGCGCCTCGGAGAACCAGCCGTCCGCGTAGGCAATGCGTTCGTCGGTGAGGCACTTGAAGAAGGTGTAGAGGTACTCGTTGTATCCGCCGATGCGCCAGGTGGTGAAGCGCGTCGACAGGAAGATGGTGTTGACCCAGTCCGGTTCGTCGTCGCGCAGGACGGTGCGCACGATCTCCGGGGAGATCCGGAAACCGTAGCGGTACTTGCCCTCTCCCTCCTTCGGCTCGCGAACGATGCGATTGGGGAAGTCCAGGACGACGGTCTCCTCGCCCATCACCAGACCGACCGGGTAGCCGATGCCGTCGCAGATCAGGTCGGAGGCGGCCATGATCGGCTCGAAGAGTTCCTTGAGCGGCGGCAGCAGCGGATCGCCCTCGGCCGACGCCCAGCCGGCCTTCTCCGCGGCGATCACCGGGGCGAACTTCTCCTTCATCCGCTCCAGATAGGCCTGCTTGTTCTCGCCGAAAACATCGTGCGGCGCATAGGGATGCGTGACGTCGTCGAGAACATCACCGGTGAAGTTCGCGACCGAACCGGACACCATCATCAGCCCACGATGCTTCACGCCGTCGTCGGTGCCGTGGATCCGCATCTGCTCCAGGAAGGTCTCCTGATCGGGGAAGATCGAGGTGACATCGCCGGGGCGTTCGTTGTCCGAACCCTCGATCCCCGAACCGAAGTCGTTGAGCGAGAACAGGTCCTCGTCGAGGAACATCGGCGGACCGGCCGACGGCACCACCCAGGTGGCGCCGACCTGCTCGATGTAGGACCGGGCCCGATCCATGCCCCGCTGACGCTTCTGTGCGGCGAAGTTCGCCTTGGACCGGCGGGGGATGTCGTAGACCATCGGATACCAGATGGCGCCCGAGTACTGCAGCAGATGCACGTCGACCCGACCGAACTGCTCGTCGATGACGTCGAGGTCGATGGGGCGGGCGTCGTTCATGTTGAACGCCACGGTCTCGCCGTCGTCGACGATGAGACCGGAGTCGCCGATCGGGCCGTCGGCGGGGGCACGCAACGCGATGATCATGACATCGAGGGAGCCCTTGGGGCCGGTGACCGTCGTCTTCTCCGAGTCGGTGGTCTCCACGAACTTGGTGAAACCGAGCTTCTCGAGTTCCCGCTTCAGATCCGGCACCGGGTAGTCGGGCAACAGCACCGTCGCGTCCTTGCTGACGTTGTCCCGCAGGTTCTGCTCGTCGAAGTGATCGCGGTGCAGATGCGAGACGTAGAGGTAATCGCACTGGCCGAGGGCCTTCCAGTCCAGCTCGGAATTGTCCGGGAACGGGATCCACGAGGCGAAATACGCCGGATTGGTCCAGGGATCGCAGAGGATCGACCCGGCCGAGGTCTGGATGTGGAATCCGGCATGGCCGATGCTGGTGATCTGCACGTGGGGCCTTTCTGCTTCGCATGCGCGGGGCTGCGCGCCTGTCGCTTCGACATACCAATCTAACGAGCCCGGCGTGGTGACGTCGTGGGCCGTAGGGCTGTGTTTGTCGGCGCCGCCTCCGGCGAGGCGTGTGCGGCCCTGTCGACGCATGACCGCGCTCACATCGCGGAACCGCAGGGCTGTCCCCGGCGACCACTGTCCTGGGTGATCGTGATGACCGCCCTGCAGATGACGACCGACCAGGTTCAGGGGAACGCCATGATCACGCTCGCCGACGAGATGCCCGGCATGCCGATGGAGATGCAGTCCGATATGCACGAGATGGCACCGGGGATCGACTGGTTCCCGCCCTGGCTGACGATCCTCGTGTCGATCCTGCTGCTCGGCGCGGCTCTGCATCACGTGCCGTGCGTGATCCGCGGACACGGAAATCGCTGGTTCCACCTCGGGCACATCGTCATGTGCCTGTCGATGATCTACATGTACCTGATCATGTCGTTCCGCCCGCCGGAGTCCTGGGGGCCGGATGTCTCGCGGGCACAGATGTGGTTCTTCGTCGTCATCAGCGCGCTCGTCCTGGCCTATCTCGTCAGCCTGCTCGCCCGCCGACGATCGTTCTCGTTGCTGTGGCTGCTGCTGCTCGCTCAGCAGGCCGGAATGATCTACATGTGGCTGCCGATGGCGTCGTGGAGCGGACTGCTCAGTGTCGTCCTGATCGTGTGGTTCGTCGCCGAGGCGATCGGGTGGCTCAGCGACATCTTCCGCGGATACTCGGTCGTGCCCCCGGGAGCGGGCAGCGATACCGGCTCCGAACACAGCCACACCGCCGGTGATGACGCCTACCTGCCGTCCGGGTGGCCGGACCGGCTGGCGATGGCGTTCATGGCGTTGAGCATGGCCTACATGTTCTTCGGGATGCAGGGCATGGCCGGGTTCTCGCTGTGAGTGCCGTGACGGCCGCGTCGGCGCCGAGTTCTCGGCACGCGGCTACGCACCCGTAACCACCTCGCTAAGCTCGTCTGTCATGGAACCCGTGTACTCGTCCGTCATCACCACCGCGCGCCTCCTGTGGCTGGCCGAGGGACTCAAGTTCTCGGTGTCCGGCGTCGAGAACGTGCCCAAGACCGGGCCCGGCGTCGTCGCCATCAATCACACCGGCTACCTCGACTTCACCTACGCCGGCATCCCGGCCTTCCTGCAGGGCAAGAGGTATGTGCGGTTCATGGCGAAGAAAGAGGTCTTCGACAACAAGTACTCGGGTCCGATCATGCGCTCGCTCAAGCACATTCCGGTGGATCGTGCTCAGGGGGCGGAGAGCTACCGGACCGCCGTCGAGTACCTGAAGGACGGCGAACTCGTCGGCGTGTATCCGGAGGCGACGATCAGCCGCAGTTTTGAGCTGAAGGAATTCAAGTCGGGTGCGGCGCGGATGGCGATCGAATCGGGTGCGCCGATCATCCCGACCGTCATCTGGGGCGCGCAGCGGGTGTGGACGAAGGGCCATCCGAAGCGGTTGGGTCGGACCAAGACGCCGATCGCCATCGGGGTGGCCGAGCCGATAGAGCCGGTCGGTGATCCCGACGCCCTCACCGCCCAACTACACAAGGTGATGAGCGAGAAGCTGCTCGAGTTGCAGGAAAGCTACCCCGATCATCCGAAGGGTGCGTTCTGGGTACCCGCGCGCCTCGGCGGCTCCGCGCCGACTCTCGAGGAGGCCAACCGGATGGACGCCGAGGAGCAGGCCGCGAAGGCGGCCAAGCGTGCGCAGCGTGAGGGTGGTTCGGCGGAGTAGGTCACCTCGTCACTCGGTCCACTCCGAAGGCTGTGCGGGCCCGGGTGACGAATGCCGCCACCGCCGGTGAGGGACTCCGGCGCCACAGCAGGGCCAGCAGCGCCTGCTCGTCGACGCCCCGAATGCGCAGGCCACGGATGGTGTCGGTGGCACCGGCCGCGATCGACTCGCTGAGGATGCCGACGCCGACGCCGCTGCGGACCAGGGCCAGGATCGCATCGGGTGAGCTGGCCTCGACGTCGATGCGCAGATCCGGACACCCGCGATCGAAGACGGTGCGGATGCCGGCGCCTCGCGGCAACCCGACGAGCGTTTCGGCCGCCAGGTCGGTGGGGGTGAGCCGGGCACGTCCGGCGAGGTGATGACCGCGCGGTACCACGGCGACGATGTGCTCGGCGATGATCACCTGGCAGGCCAGATCGGCCGGAGTGGTGCCGGCCAGGCCGGTGAGCGCGACGTCGAGATCGGCGGTGCGCACGCGGTCGGCGAGTGCCGGGGATTCGTCCTCGCACAGGGAGAACCGGACGCCGGGGTGAGCCCTCCGGAACCCGGCGAAGGCATCGAACAGTGCGCCGATGGTGCATCCATCGACCATGCCCACCGACAGCGATCCGGCTATGACCTGCCCGACGTCGGCGACCGCTGTTGCCGCGGCCGCCGCGGAATCCAGCGCCGCGCGAGCGTGCGGGAGGGCGGCGGCACCGGCGTCGCTGAGGGTGACGGTGCGGCCGACACGCTCGAAAAGTGCTGTGCCCCATTCGCGTTCGAGGCCGCGGATCTGGGCGCTGACGTTGGGTTGTGAGGTGTGGGTGAGTTCGGCCGCCCGGGTGAACGAGCCCGACTGTGCGACGGCGACGAAGTACTCCAGCTGCCGGAGTTCCATAACTGCCAATGATAGTTCAGATCAAAGATGCGTCTTGGACTTATGTGTGGATGCGTTCGATGCTGGAGGAGCACATCAACCACCGGAGAGGACGACCTCATGTCGACGGACACCACCCGACCCACCGCCACCCGACCCACCGCCACCCGACCCACCGCCGCCACCCCGGAGGACATCACCCGGCTGTTCGTCGAGTTCTCGAATGCGGGCGACGCCGACGCTGTGGCCTCGCTGTATCACGAGGATGCGGTGATGGCCTTCCCGCCGGGAGAGGTGACCCGTGGCCGCGATGCCATTCGCGATCTGTGGGCGACGGTGCTGGCCGACCGGCCGACTTTCACGCCGGAGCCGCCGCTGCCGACCCTGTATTTCGGTGACATCGCGCTCACCTCCACGCCGCCGAAGGACGGCGCGGGAGCGCGAGCCCAGGTGGTCGTGCAGCGGCCCGACGGATCGTGGGTGCGGATCATCGATCAGCCCGAGTTCGTGCGGTCGAGCGACGACTGAGGGTTCCCCGTCGGAGGCTACCGATAGGGTGGCCGCATGATGACTGCGGCCGGGCCGACCGGTTCCCGGTCCCGACCTCGGCGTCGGGAGCCGGTCTTTCGCACCCTCGAGATCATCGCCTCGACGCTGCGCCGTGCGCAGAACGTCGATCTGCAGTTCACCGGGCTCGACAACATCCCGGCCTCCGGCGGTGCGGTGCTGGTCCTCAATCACACGTCCTACGTCGACTTTCTTCCCGCTGCCCTCGGTTTGCACGCCGTCGGCCGTCGAATCCGGTTCATGATCAAGTCCGAGGTCATGGACATCGGCATCATGCGCTTCCTGGTCACGCACACCGGCACCATTCCGGTCGATCGTTCACAAGGTGCCGACGCGTATCACGCGGCGGTCGATTCCTTGCGCAGTGGTGAAATCGTTGCGGTCTATCCCGAGGCGACCATCAGCCGCAGTTTCGAGCTCAAGGAGTTCAAGTCCGGAGCGGTGCGGATGGCCGCCGAGGTGGGTGTGCCCATTGTTCCGGCGATCGTGTGGGGCGCTCAGCGTCAGTGGACCAAGGGCGGTCGGCGGAACATGGGACGCAGTGGGATCCCGGTCCGCGTGAGCTACGGTGCGCCGATTGTCGTCGATGTCGATGCCGACATGGATGCCGAGATCCTGAGGGTGCGCGACACGATGACGACGATGCTGCATGAGATCCAGGAGCACTACTCGCATCCGGCCGGTGAGTTCTGGGTCCCGGCCCGCCTGGGTGGGTCGGCGCCGACGCCAGAAGAGGCTGCGGTGATCGAAACCGAAGAGGCACAACGCAAAGCGGAGGCGCGGGCCGCGAAAGCCGCTGCGCATGACCGGAAGGCCGGAAAATGAGTGGCGTCGGGCAGCGACCGACCCTGATCGCGAGCGACGTCGACGGAACGCTGATCGACGACGACAATGTGGTGTCCGAACGGACCAAGTCGGTGCTGGCCAACGCCGTCGCCCAAGGGGTCGATTTCGTTCTCGCCACCGGACGTCCGCCGCGCTGGATCGCCGAGATCACCGATCAGTTCGATCCGTCGGTGCTGCCGGTCCGCCATGCGGTGTGCGCGAACGGCGCGATCGTCTACGACGTCGAGAGCGATCGGGTGCTGTGGGCGGCGACCCTGGCCCCGGAGGTGCTCATCGAGCTCGGAAGACTTGCCCTGGAACACCTTCCGGGCTGTGGTATCGCCGCCGAGCGGGTGGGGGAGTCGGCCCACGATGCCGCCACCGCACCCTTCGTTGCCACCGCCGGATACCAACACGCCTGGCTCAACCCCGACCACGTGGAGGTCGGCGACCACGAGATCTACACCGAACCGGCTGTCAAGCTCCTGGTGCGCGCGCCACGGATGCCCAGTGCCGAAATGGCACAACGGCTCTCGGGTCCGATCGGTGAGCTCGCCCAGATCACCTACTCCACCGACAACGGCCTGATCGAACTATCCCTGCCGGACACCCACAAGGCTTCCGGGCTGCGAAAGCTGTTGGAATACACCGGTAGTGACGCGTCCTCGACGATCGCCTTCGGCGACATGCCCAACGACGTCGAGATGCTCACCTGGGTCGACCACGGCGTGGCGATGGGGCATGCCCACCCCGCCGCCCTCGCCGCCGCCGACGAGATCACCGTCGGCAACAACGACGACGGCGTCGCCCGGGTCCTGGAACGCTGGTTCGGCTAGCCTGATCGCAGCGCCGGCGCTCTCAATCCCGTTGACGGCGCCCTGAATTACGTTGACGGCGCTCGGTATCCCGTTGACAGCGCCCTGAATTACGTTGACAGCGCTCACCTCGTCACTGACAGCGCTCCCTATTCCGTTGACAGCGCTCACCTCGTCACTGACAGCGCTCTCTATTCCGTTGACAGCGCTCATATTACGGTCGAGTCGGCCCCATCCCTCCGGTCGAGCCACATCCTCTCGCCGGTCGAGGCGGCCCCATCCCGCCGGTCGAGCCGGACGGAGCGCTAGTACTACAGCCGTAGATCGGGTTTATTGTTGTTGTGACCTGCGGTTTTGGTGGCATTGTTGGGCGCGTTTCTGGTGACGTCGGCGCCACAGGGTCCAGTCGAGGATGCGGTCGACGGCGTGCAG